>JAGODE010000235.1 GCA_017998385.1 Chitinophagaceae bacterium
CATTAGCACACCAGCATATTCAACACATTAGCACATTGAACTCCTCATACTTTCACTATCTTGCTGCCGAAATCGTTTCTCTTTCATGACTACCCAGATCAGAACCGTCAATGTGTGGCAATATGTGACACCTCTTCGCGAAGGAGGGTCATTGCCTGCTATTGTAGATGCAGATGACGGGTTTTTGTATGTGCTCAAATTCAGGGGCGCGGGGCAGGGGGTAAAGGCCCTGGTAGCGGATCTTATTGGAGGTGAGCTGGTACGGGCTGCTGGTTTGAAAGTACCCGAAATCGTATTTGCACAGCTGGATAGTGCCTTTGGCCGCGCCGAGCCTGATCCTGAAATCCAGGAACTGCTGCGTGCCAGCGAAGGATTGAATCTGGCATTACATTATCTCAGCGGATCTATTACATTCGATCCTGTAGTGATGAAAGTAAATCCGCAACTGGCTTCGCAGATAGTATGGCTTGATAGTTTGCTTACCAATGTAGATCGCACGGCGCGTAATACAAATATGCTTTCCTGGAATAAGGAATTGTGGCTGATTGATCATGGAGCCTGTCTTTATTTTCATCATTCCCCCGAAAACTGGGAAGAACAGGCTATGCGGCCTTTTGCTGCTATTAAAGATCATGTGCTGTTGCCCCAGGCCTCTCAACTCGAAGAAGCTGACAGGTATCTGCGGTCATTGCTTACTCCCGAAATTATTCGTCACATTGTATCGCTGGTGCCAGATGAGTGGCTGCAGCCACCGTTGAGCCACTCTGTATATGAGCAGTTCCTGCTCACCCGCATTCAGCATTCTTCTGTTTTTGTAAACCAAGCACAACATGCCCGATCAGTACTTATATGAATATGCCGTGATCCGGGTGGTGCCTAAGGTAGAACGGGAAGAGTTCATCAATGTGGGCGTGGTAATGTATTGCCAGAAACTCCGCTTTCTGGATATGCGTTTTGAAATGGATGCCACCAGGCTCAGGGCGTTCAACTGCCGGCTCGATCCCGATGAACTGCAGCAATACCTGAAAGCATTTCAGCAAATATGCCTTGGCCGGCCGGAAGGCGGCCCCATAGCATCGCTTGATACCGGAGCCCGCTTTCGCTGGCTTACAGCTACGCGGAGCACCGTAGTGCAAACTTCACGTGTACACCCCGGTTTTTGTACAGATGCACCAGCCCAGCTTTCACTCCTTTTTGAGCAATTCGTAAGCTGCCATTGATAAGCGGCTTCTTTTCTTCCTGAAATTCTGCTTGCGTTTAGGTCATTCTGATTGACAAGGATCAAAAAATCAGCGGAGCGTCTTTTTTTCATCATTTTATTAATCAACAGGTTGCTTTTTTTATGCTTACCGTGTTTGTACGAAGCTGTCAAACGCATATTGCAATTTGAAAATATTTTTTCTAGTTTTAAAAAAAAGTCGCTCTCTTTTAGTCAGTAAAAAGAGAAAAGATGCCTGGTCAGTTAGCTGATACAGTGGTCTGACTTTTAACGAAAACCTTATCTATGTTAATTCCGCTCCTCCGGTGCGCAGTGGCTCTTTTTGCCCTGTCGCTGCCCCGTATTGCCTCCGGCCAATGTACGGCATCCTCTTCCCTCTCAGGTTCTTCTTTTGTTAATAATGCGGGCGTTGGCAGTTTTGCCTGGGGGTCTCCTGAAAATGCTGTCAGTTCCAATAATGTGCGGGCTTCTGCAGGTATATTGCTGGGAGTATTTTCATCGGCCAATTCCAATTATCTTATAGCGACCGGGTTTGGATTTTCTATTCCATCCTATGCATCCGTTTGCGGTATTGAGGTTATGGTAGAGAAAAGTGCAGGTGGGTTGGGACTCGGGAGTTCTATTATTGATAATGCCGTATACCTGGTAAAAGGAGGGAGCATTACCGGCAGCAACCAGGCATCGGGTTCCAGCTGGTCTGGGTCTGATGGCCTGGCAACCTACGGCGGCTCCGGTTCATTATGGGGCACAACCTGGACTCCTGCTGAGATAAATTCAGGTGATTTTGGGTTGGCTTTTTCGGCCCGGCTTCGTACCGGCGTATTATCGCTTACGCAGCATGCACAGATTGATAATATATCTATCGTTGTTCATTATTTCACTACAGTATTGCCCGTAAGCCTGGTAGATTTTGAATTAAATCCCCGTAACAATAAAGTAGAGCTGAGTTGGGCAACATTGTCTGAGGAAAATACCAGCCGGTTTATAGTGCAATGTAAGTCACCGCAAATGGTTGCCTGGCATTCTATTGATAGCATACCAGCGAAGCATTTCAGCGAACAAAAAAATAACTACAAGTATACAGATCAGCATCCTCCCGATAATGGACTCTATCGCATTGCCTGTGTAGATGCTGATGGCAAAACAAGCTATTCATCGGTCCTTAAATCTGCATTGAATGTGTCAAAAGTAGTATTTAACATCTATCCCAATCCCGGTAATGGACGGATCATGCTGAAATCAGAAGAGCCGTTGCATAAAGTAACTATATTAAACAGCCTGGGGCATGTTTGTTATACAGGCATATTGCCGCAACCGCAGTTTCAGCATTTCATTGATATGCATCAGCAGCCGCCGGGAGTCTATGTGGTCAGGATAACTACAGTGAATAAAACAGACAGCCGCCTGCTTATGATCAAACATTAACGGGATAATTTACCGGGGAAAAATAACTGTCCGGTGAAGAGTTACGTCTGATTGATTTTTCAGATCAAGGGTATCTGTGCCTTTATTGCTTTTAACCAATGCATGCCGCTTGCCGTCAAGCATATAGGTATAGGCATAGGCTATCTGATCGCCCCGGGTAGCCAGGTTATGACAAAAACCAGTGGCCTGAGCAGGTATGTCGGGACTAATGAGTTCTTTTGAGCCATTTAACCGGGCTTTCCAAATCAGGGGTTTGTACTGTGGCTGAATATCGAGTATGTTGAGCCAGATATTTTCTTTCGCATCAATCTCTACCTCATTGGTTCGTTGAGTGTTTGGCTGTAACTGTTGTGCGAGTGGATGGAGTCCGGTGCCTGTCCATAGAGCCGGCAGTATGTCCTGTCCGGTTTCGCCATATTCGCCGGTGATTACCAGTTTGTCCTGCCGTGCTGCCATAGCGAAGCAAAGTGCGTAAGCGAGATTATCCTGGATTGTTGTAAAGACAGGGAGATCATCCTGTCCTACAGACCAGTAACCTGCGCTATAAGTAAGGCCATTGCCGGTTTGCTTTTGTTCATTACCGGCAAAACAGAGGCGGTCATTCCAAATGATAAGGTTCGATCCTTTTCTGCGGCCGGTAACGTGCTGGGCTTTTGGGAGGGGAATGATACTGTATTGCTCACCTTCGATTTTCCAGATAACGGGCTCAAGGTCTGCATCACCCAGTACATACAGGGCATCGTTGTACCAGACAACATCAGATGCACTGCAGCGATCTGTTGCGGAAAGTTCATTTACCGGTAGTTTTATCATAAGGCCATCGCGCCAGATGCAGGGCAGGAGCATGATATTACCAGTCTGCGGATGTTCTCCTTCATATCCCCCTGCTATGATCAATGATTGTCCCATCCTGGTCAGACCATATGGAAAGGCCTGCTGGGTGTTATCTGCCTGCAGGGCATGCCACTCTTTTCCGATCCAGTATCCGGGTTTGATCGACGGAGTATTTATGTCGGTCAATACACCTGTAGTGATCACGTCGTGGGGCGTTGCGGGTGGCGGTGGCGGGGGATTGTCTTCGCGACAGGCCGAAAGCAGGATGACAGGGATTAATAAAGCAGTTATTTTCTTCATAGAAGGGTTTGGCACAATTTGCCCGATAAGCGGTTAAAAAAGAATAGCTGACTGGGTGAACCCCTCAAAAAGGCGGATGAATTGTATCAGGAACAAAAAGAATTGCGGGAATGATGACGTTTTTACTTTTTTACGATTAAGAGGAAAGCATCCCGTTTGTTGCTGTTAAACTGGTCTAAACGCGATTCGAAACAGACAAAATGGCTATCTTGGAGTAATTTCCCGGATACATGCAGCAACCGGCCAACCAAACCGCTATCGTTCCATTACTTACGCAGCAGATTCAGCGCAATGAAGCTGCCGTGCTGAAAAAGCTGTACCAGGATAATGTGGGTGGAGTTACCGCACTGGTGCTTAAAAACAGCGGTACTGCAGATGATGCAGGTGACCTCTACCAGGAGGCTTTTCTGGCAGTATGGCGTGCCGTGCAGATGAGCCGTTTTCTACCTGTTTCTGAAAAGGAATTTTCGGCTTACCTGTTTCAGGTAGCACGTTTCAAATGGATCGATCAGCTTCGCAGCCGCAAAGGGCGCAAGCTGGTAGCATTGCAGGACTGGCCGTCGGAAGCAGTAATGCAGGAGCCTTGGGATGAAGATATGGCAATGCAGACAGCGGCGGTGCGCGCAGCATTTCCGCAATTGGGAGATAACTGCCGGGAGTTGCTGGGGCGATTTTATTTTAAAAAAGAACCATTGCGGGAAATAGCCTCCTTTTTTGGATGGACTGAAGCAACGGCGAAGAATAATAAATACCGGTGTCTGCAGAAACTGCGCGGGTTACTGCAAATGAATAAACCAGGTTCAACCCATGAATGAACAAATGCACATATCGCCCGAAGATTGGGATCTGATAGAGCAATACCTGCAGGAGCAGTTGCCTCCTGATGCTGCAGTGGCTTTTGAAGGGCGGTTGAAGGCAGATGAGGCCCTGGCTGCACATGTAGCAGAAGCGCGGGTATTGTTGCTGGGTGTGCAGGAAGCAGTATTAAAAGAGCAGTTGCAGGAATATCATAAAGAATGGAGCGGAGTTGAGCCAACTGTAAAGAAACCGGCCGTTATACATCAGCTATGGCGCTGGGCGGCCGCCGCCGCAGCCGTCTTATTGCTAGGCACGGGTATCTGGTGGTTGACCATGAGGCCCTCCGGTTCAGAGAAACTATATCAAACCTATTATAAACCCGATCCGGGTTTGCTTACTGCTATGGGGCCGGCAACAGCCTATGCCTTTGAACATGGCATGGTTGCTTATAAGAATGGAGAGTATCAGCAAGCGATAGAGAAGTGGCAGCCATTGTTGTTGGCGGCACCATCTGCTGATACAGTCCGTTATTTTTTGGGAATGGCCTGGCAGGCCATACATGAATATGATAGTGCCGCAAGTCTGCTGCGGCCGCTGACAGCTGATGCCAACCGGGCTTTTTATAAAGAGGCCAGCTGGTATTACGGATTGTTATTGATACGAAGCGGGAAGGAGCAGGAAGCCATCGGATATATAGACCGGTCATCGCAACCGGGTAAAGAAGAGCTGATCCACCAACTCAACAAATAAACCATGAGGAAACTTACTGGTCTGGCAGCTGCCCTGGCAATGCTGCTGTTACTGCCATTGCTGGCACAGGAGCCTGTGCCTTCTGCTGCCGCTGTTAAAGAAGCGCTGTCGGGAAAAGATATTAAAACGGCCAATCGCCTTTTGATGGAAAGAGCTGCTTATCTCATCCGGAATAAACAGCTGGATTCGCTATCGTCAGAAACGGAACTGGCGGGTGAAATCGGATTCGCTGAGCATGAATTGCCCGGTGCTGTTCAGCACATACAGCGCTTCATTGATACAGCTGTTGCCCTGGCAGGTGCACCGGGGTTGCGGGTTAATATGCATGTAAAAGCAGCAGATTATTTTAATAGCCTGGGGCAAACGCGACTGGCACTCGATCAGTACCAGGCTGCACTCATCAGCGAGCGGCGCCAGCAGTTGCCCGATACGCTGGAAGTAGCCCGTCTGCATTATAATATCGGCACCTGTCTGCAGCGGATGGGCATGCTTCCTGAAGCGGCTGCAGAATACCGGCTTTCCAACGCCATCAGAACTACCAATAGCCATACTACTCCCGAAGATCTTTATCTCACTCAAAACGCTATGGGTACAGTAATGTGGTATGCATTAAAATATGATAGCGCCTCCTCTTTTTTTAATCAGGCACTGATTACGTTGAATAAGATGCCGCCAACACCACAGAACAAATATTACCGGCCATCGATCATTCAGAACAACCTGGCGGCTATATATGGGGCAGAAGGTAACACCACAGCCGCTATTCAGACCATGCAGAACTCTATTCAGAATATGTATAACTATGTGCGCGACTCTACTGTGACCCAGAAAAAAGCAGGTGTAAAAAGCGGCATTTATGAGGGGATTGATAACCTGGCCGGACTGTATCGCGAGCTGGGTGATTATAAAAGAGCGGGCGACTTGCTGCAATATTCATATGAACAAAAGAAAAATGAATTACCCGAAGGGCATAGCGGTATTTTTATTTCCGAGATTCTACTGGGGCAGCTTTACAATAACATGAATGAATTTGAGAAAGCAGAAGCATTTATTAAGTCGGGGCTTACCAAACTAAAAGCCGCTGAAGGAGATTTTCTGTACTGGGAAGGTGATGCCTACTATACACTCGCTATGGTAGCTGAATCGAAAGGAGATCCGGAAGCGGCCAGCACCTACTATGCCGCCAGCGAAAAAGCCTATGCAGCAGGGTATGGCGATGAGTATGATAATATTTATCTCGATTTTCTGAGCAATGCGGCCAAATTTTATGCGGCCAACAACCAGTTCTCAAAAGCAAAGGCAATACTGGATAAAACACTTGGCTATGTGCGCTCCGTGCAGGAGGGCCCTTCTCAGGCTATGTTTAACCAACTGCTCAACATGGGTGAGATTTACTATCTGGCCCATCGTTATCCTGAAACATTACAATACAGCAACGAGGCAATCGATGTCCTGAGTCAATACCTGGCAAAGGCCTCAACACCGATAGACTCTGCACGTATGCAGTATAAGATTCCCAGAGCCATACTCATCAACCAGCAGGCGCTGTATGCCATGCAGCGAGTGCGTGATACCTCATTCCTCAATCGTGTTTCGCGCCGTATGCAGGATGCGATTAATATTCTTGAGCAGCGCAAAGGCCTTATTGATGATGCCGAAAGTGTACAGGTACTGATTGGCGAGAATGCCGCCATCTACGGTTTTGCCCGCCAGGTAGAAATGGAATTGTATAAACTCACCGGCACGGCACAGCATCTTGATAAGTATGTGGATCTGTATGAGTCTGCTCTATACTCGCGAATCCGTATCGTCTCAACAAAGCTGCTGCGATACGATTTGCCAACCTGCCGTCAGGTATTCAAACGGAAGAAGAAAAGCTGAAAGCGGAGATAGCTGTTTCGCTG
>JAGODE010000236.1 GCA_017998385.1 Chitinophagaceae bacterium
CTGTCACATTCCGGCCAAAGGAGGCAACAAAAAACCGTTTGACAATTTTGCGAATGTAAAATCAGATATTGACGAAATCATCCGTCGTATTGAGCTTTCACCCGGTACCCGTGGCTTTATGCCGATGCGCGGACAGAAACTGAGCGACAGCACCATTGCTGTGTTCAGGAAGTGGAAAGAAGATGGGCTGATGGAAAAATAGACAGTCCGATTTGAAAATTTGATGATTTGAAAATGAGCTATAGGTAATATGTTTGAGTATTAAATTTCTTTTTAAAGCTCGTACATTCATACTCCTGATCATCTTCAAATCATCAAATTTTCAAATCTTCAAATTCTTTCTTGTATTCCCGCCACGAAATATCTCAACTGCGCAGTCAGTTCTGGACTACATTTGGTCAGTATATGCGGCCGGTGCCCGGGGCAGGAGGGGAGGAGGTAAACTGGATCAACTATAAGACTGGTATCCGGCACTTGTATTTCCGTATGGATGCGGGACGTGAAGGAGTGCATATCGGTATTGAGCTGCATCAAAGCGATGAAGAGCAGCGACTGCTTTATTATAACCGGTTACATACCACAGCAGATATATTGTATGAGCATGTACAGGAGCAATGGCACTGGCAACCCCTTGTGACGGAGAGTGAAGGGCGCATCATATCCCGCATCGGCATCAGCCGGAATGATATCCATCTTTTTAATAAAGAATACTGGCCGGCAATTATCAGCTGGCTCAAACCCCGCATCATTGCGCTCGATGCTTACTGGTATGAGGTAAAAGAAATCGTAGCATCTTAGCTAATCGCCATCACTTTTGTTTCTTTATACAGGCGTTCCGCATCTTTTAATGTACAGAGTAGTGTGCCGGGGCGCAGGGTGGCGGCAGTGCCGCAGGCCACTCCAAAGCGTGCCGATTCTTCCAGCGTATATTTTTTCTTTAATGCCCATACCACACCGGCAACCAGGCTATCGCCCGCGCCTACGGTACTTATTCGTTCTACCTCTGGCGGGGTGATCTGTACTGCTTCGGTCATTGTTACCAGCATGGCACCGGCCGCTCCCATCGAAATCAATAATACTTCGCAGAGTCCATCTGTCAGCAACTGGCGGGCTATTGTCTCCACCTCATTGTTAGCAATCCATTGCAGTCCGGCCAGCTGGCTCAACTCACCCAGGTTTGGTTTGAGGAGGAATGCGCCTTCGCCCATCAGCTGTTTTAAAGCCGGCCCGCCACTGTCAACTACCAGCCGCGCTTTCTTTTGCCGGGCAATACGGGCAATTCGAACCAGTATGTCTTCAGGTGCTCCATCGGGCATGCTGCCACTGATTACCATGTAATCCGGCGCTTCCAGTTGCTGAAGCTGCTGCAGCAGGTCTTTCCATTCCTTTTCGGTAATATGCGGACCAGGCATGCCAAAACGGTATTGTTTGTTTTGGGCCAGGTCGGTGACAATAAAGTTTTCCCGCGTATGTCCGCTAATAGAAACCACCAGCTGTGAAATTTTTTCTTTTGCGAGGAGTTCTTTGAAAAAGATCCCACTGTAACCACCAGCGAAGTATACCGCCAGGGCATCATCACCCAGCTGATGAATGGCGCGGGCGACATTTACGCCGCCTCCTCCGGGCTGAAATACAGGCTGACTGCACCGCAGTTTTTTTTCTGGTATCAGGGCTGCTATCGTACTGCTCTTGTCAATAGCAGGGTTGAGTGTGATGGTAATGACAGATGGTTTCATACTGCTACATTAATGAAAATGAAAAAATCCGTATATGACAGGAGTTAGCCCGTTTGTTGAGCCAGGTCAGGATACAGGCAATGTCTAATGCCGAATTTTAGGATCTTAAAGCAATAACTATGCGAACTGTTCAGGAGATCATCGCTGCAAAACCAGCCATTTACGACAGCATTAGCCCCGATACCACAGTAATTGATGCACTTACCATGCTCAATTCGCTCAACCGGAGCTATGTAGTGGTAAAAGAAGGGCATGCCTACAAAGGTATTTTCTGTGAAAAGGATTATACCCGCAATGTGATTCTGCGGGGGCGATCCAGC
The DNA here is from genome assembly GCA_017998385.1 of Chitinophagaceae bacterium. Taxonomy (GTDB): domain Bacteria; phylum Bacteroidota; class Bacteroidia; order Chitinophagales; family Chitinophagaceae; genus CAYMZZ01. Next base: position 2,057 of record JAGODE010000236.1, read on the forward strand.
CGTAATACAACTGTGAGTGAGGTGATGACAGTCGATCTTCCCACGGTGAGCCCCGATGATACAGTGCCGCATTGTGTTGAAAAACTTATGCTGTATAAATGCCGTTACCTGCTGGTATTCGATGAAGGAGACTTTAAAGGCGTTATTACTATGCAGGATCTGCTGAGAGAGGCGTTGCGGAGCAGGGTGCTGAGTCCGGAGTCGGTGTATTAAGAGAAAGTTTAAAAGTATAAAGGTTTAAAAGCAGAGGGGTAGTCCAATACTTTTAAACCTTTATACTTTTAAACTTTTATATCATCTTTCAGGAGTGTTGTAAAAAAGAAAAAGGGCCAGGATAGACATCCAGCCCCGTTTTTAAAATCCAATATCCTATGAAAAACCGATACAATGATAAGGCGGTTTTTTCAACTATGCAATACCACGTAGGGGGTATTTTATCCCCATTTTTTAGCCGAAGAAAAATTTTGCCGATCCAAAAACCTTTATATTTTTGCATCTCAAACAGTTAAAAATGCAGTTATACATTCATATTCACCATCATCATCTTGCTCTGTCAGGGGTAGGCAGTGATGGTATTATGTAATGTTTAAACATAATTAACCTGAATAGGGCTTACCACGATGGTAAGCCCTATTTTTTTATACCCGCTTAGGGGTAAATCACTAAAGGAGAAACTGATGAAACTTAAGATCGCGATCCAGAAATCAGGCAGACTGCACGAAGATTCCATGCGTCTGCTGAAAGAGTGTGGTATCGACATTTCTAACGGCGGCAATAAACTGAAGTCGGCCGCTGCCAATTTTCCGCTCGAAGTTTACTTTTTGCGGGACGATGATATTCCTCAATATGTGGAAGACGCCGTGGCCGATGTAGGTATTGTAGGCGAAAACGTGGTGTTTGAAAAAAAGAAAACAGTAGATGTGATGGAAGCGCTGGGCTTTGGAAAATGCAGGCTTTCGCTGGCCGTTGACCGCAACCAGGCGTATACACGCGAATGGCTCAATGGTAAACGTATCGCCACCAGCTATCCGGGTATACTCCAAACTTTCCTGGATCAGCATAGTATTAAAGCCGAGATACATGAGATCAGCGGTAGTGTGGAAATAGCACCGGGCATTGGGCTCGCAGAGGCTATCTGCGACCTGGTAAGCAGTGGCTCCACATTATTGACCAATGGGCTGCGCGAAGTTGAAACCATATTGCAGTCACAGGCCGTACTCATACGCCATCAGCAACTGGAAGCTCCCAAACAGGCCCTGCTCGATCGCCTGCTCTTTCGTATAAGGGCCGTTAAGAAAGCCGGTAATAATAAATATATCCTGCTCAATGCGCCCAATGAAAAACTGCAGGAGATCATCGCTCTTTTGCCGGGCATGAAAAGCCCTACGGTACTGCCGCTTGCTACCAGTGGCTGGAGCAGTGTACACAGTGTACTTGATGAAAATGATTTCTGGGATATCATTGAGCAGCTGAAAGCGGCCGGTGCACAGGGTATACTGGTAGTACCGATCGAAAAAATGATTGTGTGATCTCTTTTATTTGAGTTTTGTTTTAATCAGGCATACATGAATATTATTCTTCAACCTTCGCGCGATACCTGGGGGCAACTGTTGCAAAGACCGGTCACAGATCCCTCACTGCTTACAAAGCAGGTAAGGAAAGTACTTGATAAAGTAAAAAAACAGGGTGATAAAGCTTTGCGCAGTTTCACGCGCCAGTTTGATGGCGTAACCCTGCGGCAACTGGCTGTTACGGATAAGGAAATGAAGGCAGGCATTAGTCAGGTATCAGAAGAACTGGCCAGTGCTATCAGGCAGGCAAAAGAAAATATTACCCGTTTTCATCAGGCCCAGTTGTCGGCGCCACTCGAGATCGAAACAATGCCCGGGGTCAAATGCTGGCGGCGTTCGGTAGCGATAGAAAAAGCGGGGCTGTATGTACCCGGCGGCACAGCTCCTTTGTTTTCCACCGTATTGATGCTGGGTATACCTGCATCACTGGCCGGTTGCAGGGAAATCATACTCTGTACACCCCCGCAAAAAGATGGTACCGTGCACCCGGCAGTGTTGTTTGCCGCGCAGGAAGCCGGCATCACCCGCATTTTTAAAATTGGCGGCGCGCAGGCTATCGCAGCCATGGCATATGGCACCGAAACGGTACCTGCTGTATACAAAATATTTGGTCCCGGCAATCAGTATGTAACCTGCGCCAAGCAGTTGGTGCAGCAGGAAGGGCTGGCTATTGATATGCCCGCAGGACCCAGTGAGGTATGTGTGCTGGCCGACGAGACCGCTAATCCCGAATTTATAGCCGCCGATCTGCTCTCGCAGGCCGAGCATGGAGCCGATAGCCAGGTATTGCTGGTGACTACTTCGGCTATCCTTGCAGAAGCTGTGCAGAAGGCGGTGAAGAACCAGGTAGAAAAACTACCCCGCCGTGAGCTGGCCATACAGGCGCTCAGCAACAGCAGGGCCGTGGTGACAGAAGATATGGTAACGGCCATGGAGCTGGTCAATGCATATGCAGCTGAGCACCTGATCCTGCATTGTATGCACGATGAACTGCTGGCAGAAGGCGTGATCAATGCCGGCTCTGTATTCCTGGGAGCCTATTCGCCCGAAAGTGTGGGCGATTATGCCAGCGGTACCAATCATACCCTGCCTACAAATGGTTATGCACGTGCCTATAGTGGCGTAAGTATAGATAGCTTTGTTAAAAAAATAACGTATCAAAAACTAACTCCTGACGGATTAAAAGCCATCGCGCCGGCAGTTACCTGCATGGCGGGAGCAGAGGGCCTGCAGGCCCACGCCCGGGCTGTAACCATCCGTTTACAATAATCAACAATCGTATGTCATTTAATCTCGATGCACTGGTAAGGGAAAATATCAAAAGAGTAAAACCATACTCTTCGGCCCGTGATGAATTCAGCGGTGAAGCACGCGTTTTCCTGGATGCGAATGAAAACAGTCTGGGTTCCCCACTGGTAAAATGGTATAACCGTTATCCCGATCCTTATCAGAAAGCGATAAAAGAAAAGATCAGTGCTATCAAACAGGTGTCGCCCGCGCAGATATTCCTTGGAAATGGAAGCGATGAATGTATTGATCTGTTATACCGTTGTTTTTGTGAACCGGGAAGCAGCAAAGCCATGATCTGTCCGCCTACCTATGGCATGTATGAAGTAAGCGCGGGTATCAATGATGTAGAGCTGATCAGCGTACCGCTGCTGCCGGATTTTCAACTCAATCTGCCGGCCATGCTCGATCAGCTGGATGAGCAGACCAGGCTGATATGGATCTGTTCGCCCAATAACCCTACCGGCAATTCCATTGCCTTCAATGATATTGAAATTCTGCTCAACAACTTCAATGGGTTGGTGGTGGTGGATGAGGCTTATATCAATTTTGCCCGTCAGCGTTCACTGCTTACACAGCTTAGTGAATATCCCAACCTGGTTGTCATGCAGACATTCAGTAAGGCCTGGGGCCTGGCAGGGTTGCGCCTGGGTATGGCATTTGCGTCAGAAGCCATCATTGCATTGCTCAACAAGATCAAGCCTCCTTATAATATCAATCAGGCTACGCAGGAGCTGGCGCTGAAAGCCCTGGAAGAAGTAGGACAGGTAAATGATATGATTCGGGAGATTGTGGAAATGCGTGAAGCTCTCTCGGCAGTATTGGCTCAAAGCCCTTTTGTGCTGAAAGTGTATCCCAGCGATGCTAATTTCTTACTCGTGAAGGTAAAAGATGCTGCCGGCGTGTACACATTTCTGCTCGGCAAAGGTATTGTGGTAAGAGATCGCAGCCGCGTGATCTTATGTGAAGGCTGCCTGCGTATTACTATAGGCACCGAAGAAGAGAATACCGAACTCGTAGATGCATTGATCGAATACTGGAACAAGATCCGCTCCTGAATGAATGTATATTAAACTATAAAACTGGTTCAATGGCAAAACGTATTTTATTTCTTGATCGTGATGGAGTGATCTTAAAAGAATATCCGCCCGATTATCAGCTCGATGCCCTGCATAAGATCAGCTTTATGCCCGGGGTGATCAGCGCACTGGGCCGTATTGGTAAATCACTTGGTTTTTATAAGGTACTTATCAGCAACCAGGATGGTCTGGGTACCGATCAGTTTCCGGAATCCACCTTCTGGCCTTTTCAGGAGCTAATGATCGATACATTGGGTGGAGAAGGTTTTGTGTTTGACGAAGTGCATATCGATAAAACATATGAACATGAAAATAAGCCGACCCGTAAACCTGGTACCGGTCTGCTCTCTCACCTGATGAATAATCCCGAATATGATCTGGCCGGTTCATATATGGTTGGAGACCGGTGGACAGATATGCAACTGGCCCGTAACCTGGGCGTGAAGGGTATTCTTATCAAATCGCCTTATCTGCCGCTTACGCCTGAGCAGGAAAAAGAATACGCCGATGTGATAGCGCTGGTTACCGATGACTGGCAGGAGATAGCGGCTTTTCTGCAGCAGGAAGTTCGGGAAGTAACACATGCACGTTATACCAATGAAACCAAAATCGATATTACATTGAATGTAGATGGCCAGGGTCGTTCAGACATTCATACCGGAATTGGTTTTTTTGACCACATGCTCGATCAGCTGGCGCGTCATGGCAAACTGGATCTGCAACTGCGCGCGCAGGGCGATCTGCATATTGATGAACATCATACCATCGAAGATACCGGCATTGCACTGGGTGAGGCATTTGCCCGGGCACTGGCCGATAAAACCGGCATGGAACGTTACGGTTTTGCCTTACCAATGGATGAAGCTGCTGCAAAAGTGCTGATCGATTTTGGCGGTCGTCCGTGGCTTGTATGGCAGGCCAGCTTTAGCCGCGAGAAGATCGGCGATATGCCAACCGAAATGTTCTTCCATTTCTTTAAATCATTCAGCGATGCCGCCCGGTGCAATCTCTATATAGAATGCAGCGGAGAAAATGAGCACCATAAGATTGAAGCTATTTTCAAAGCTTTTGCCAGGGCCATCCGCATGGCAGTGCGCAAAGATCCTTTCAGCAATTATCTGCCCAGCACAAAGGGAGTGTTGTAAATGACAATGTGTTTTATATATGGATATAGCGATTATTAAATACAATGCAGGCAATATTCAGTCGGTGCTGTAT
>JAGODE010000023.1 GCA_017998385.1 Chitinophagaceae bacterium
GTATATGGCATTGGCTGGCTGCCATTAGGTGGATATGTGAAAATATCCGGCATGATCGATGAAAGTATGGATAAGGAGGCGATGAAGCAACCTGCAAAGCCATATGAGTTCAGAAGCAAACCGGCCTGGCAGCGCCTGATCATCATGCTGGGTGGTATTATTATGAATGTGCTGGTGGCATTTGTGGTATATGCGTTTGTGCTCATGATCTGGGGCGAACGCCGTACACCCATGAACACCGTCACGAATGGTATCTGGATACAGGATAGCCTGATGTACAAGATAGGTTTGCGCAATGGCGATCATATCGTGGCCGTGAATGGCGATACGGTGAAGTATTTTGAAAAGCTACCGGCCAAGATCATTCTCGGGAAAAATATCGACCTGGTTCGCGATGGTAAGGCCATGCATATTGAACTGCCCGAGCGGCTGATCGGTATGCTGGTAGAAAGCCGCCGCAAGAAAGGATACCTGCTCGATCAGCGGGTGCTGGCTACCGTGGGCGAGTATGATAAGAAATACAAGCTCGACACATTGCTCTCTTATAAAGCAGGCTTACGACATAAGGATCGCATTATTGCCATCGATTCGTTGCCGGTAACGTTTTATGATGAAATGGCCCCTTTGCTGGCTACTCATAAGAACGGACAGGCTGTACTGACTGTATTACGCGGAGCAGACACGCTGCAGATCACCTCCGGTGTAGATGCGAACGGAAAGATCGGCGTTCCGTATATGAGTGATAAGGAATATGAAGAGCTGGGGCAATTCAAAACGGAAGTGCGTAAATATGGATTTTTTGCTGCTTTTCCTGCCGGCGTGTTGAAGACGGGTGAGCAGTTGCAGTATTATATAGATCAGTTTAAGCTGATCCTGAATCCCAAAACGGAAGCATACAAAGGGGTGGGAGGTTTCAAAGCTATCGGCTCTGTATTCCCTACAGAATGGAGCTGGGAAGCTTTCTGGAATATCACCGCCTTTTTGTCGATCATCCTGGCCTTTATGAACCTGTTGCCGATTCCGGCGCTGGATGGTGGCCATGTGATGTTCACGCTTTATGAAATGATCAGCGGCCGCAAGCCCAATGAAAAATTCCTGGAATACGCACAGATCGTTGGCATGATTTTGTTGCTGGGTCTGATGTTGTATGCCAATGGGAATGATTGGTTTGGCTGGGGAAGATGATTTGAAGATTTGGTGATTTGAAGATTTGAAGATGGTAGCTCAGTAAGCATATGTATACTTCATCAGCACATCTCCAAATTTTCAAATCGAAATACGGGGTTGTAGCGTATGATTTTAAGATTTGGTAATTTGAAGATTTGAAAAGTGGAGGTAGTTACCTGTATTATCAGCCCATCTTCAAATTTTCAAATATTCAAATCATCAAATTGGAATACGGGGCTGTACCGGTTTTGACAGCATAGGTCTTTGAAAGTGTAAGCATGCCGTGCGTTGGATAATTAGCACGTAAATCTGAATATTCAAACATTAAATGGCAATACTCAGTATGCCATGGCTGCCTAATCAGTGATTAGTTAGTCATTTGGGCCGCCGGGCCGGTTGTTCTGTTACCACGCCCCGCCGCCGACTCAAAAACAAAACAGGATGCTGCTGCTGAAGGCTGTGACAGTAGCTTAAGACCATCCAGCTAAGTAATAAATTGGTTTGTTCATTTCCGGTTTATTGCCGACAAGCAATAATGAAATAAGCATGTAGAAAGCTTTTGGAGAATATGTTTGGACGCGGGTTCGAATCCCGCCAGCTCCACGAAAAGGGATGATCAGGTTTGATCGTCCCTTTTTTATTTTGCTTACAACAATTTTGTTCCAGGATGGAGGCGAATGGCTTAAAGTCGTTGCGTTCCAGATATCTGTGACCATCCGGTCAGCAGCATGCTGTAAGGCAGGTCCTCTATGTTTTCCAACCTCACCCTTAATACCTTTTGCAGAAACTATTTGCTTAGCATTTTCAGCAATTGGGGATAGAGATCATCGATTTTTTCATTCGGAGCGTCCGACCTTACTTTTTCCAGACAGGATATAAAAGTCTCCATTTTCGGAAAGCCGCGGTCTGTCATCAAACTGATCACACTGTTGCGCGTTTCTTCAAATAAAGCATTATCATAATTGTCTTTGCAGTAGAGCAGGAAAACACCAAAGGTCATATACTCATCGAAGACCTTTAGCGGAGTAGGATAGGCATAGGTGCCTTCCGTTTTTTCGTTTACCCAGACCGATCTGTTGCTGAGTGCGCTATCTATGCCAGCTTTATTGGCTTTCGAAGGCGGACCAACATAATTATGGTCGATTTCTGTAAACATTATCCTTGTATTGAACACATCGTTTTGGATGTTGGAAAGGCTGGGGTTGTGCTCCAGCGGGGGAAGTACCATAAGAATCTGCCTAAACCCTTTATCATTAAACTCAGTGGTATAGTTAAGTCCGTTAATCAGCGGTGAGCAGAGAATCAGGTAGCTGTTGATCCTGTTTTTGAAATTCTTTTCGAGCCATTTCCACTGTTTGCCCAAATTTGCACCGGACATATAATCAGTAATGAGGCTGTCATAATAGGCTTTGTGCTGGCTATAGAACTTTTTGAACTGCGATTTTTTTGCGAACGCTTCGATTTCTTTCCTGTAAGTATCCAGCGGATTGGTACTGATCACCATATTGGCTACACCCTGAGCCGGGAAGATATAGTTGCGGTTGGGCTTCAACCTCGTTTTGGAGAGGTCATAAGTCATGGCATTGCCGGAAATAAAAATGTAATAGTATAATGAAACGTTCAGGAGTGAATCAAAGGTTTGGATGACAGGCTCGTCTGCATAGGGCCGGAAATGGTTCAGGACATCCTGGTAGTACCGGCTTTTTTGGTCAACCATGTCGTCATTGCCTAAACCGGTTTTGGTTATGGCAAGCATGATATGCAATAATTCTTTGAGCGGCGGGATTTCTACACGGGGCTTACCCTGGTTGGCCTTTTGGAAAGATTTGTCAAAGTGCACTTTTTCCTGTGCTTGAGCATGCAATAACCCTGTTGCAAGTAGCAGGATCAGAAGGTTTTTTTTCATCTGGGAACGGCGTATTTTGAATGTATACAGAGTTAATTTGCGCAAAGATAAAAATGTTCAGGGAGTTAATGAGCGTCTGTGTTGGAGAACTTAAATCTTTGTAAGAGTAAGTACGCCGTTCGTTGAATAATCAGCACGTTAATTAGATACAAATAATAATGAGATTAGCAGGTAAATAATCTAGCTGTCTCCGCCTCTGTCGCTGAAGCGATCTTTTGGGCGCTGTCCGCCAAAGTTTCGCGTGAGACTATCGCCCGCATCGATTTACTGCCTTCGCTTCACTACGGCGATTGAAAAGCCATGACGGGTTTCTTTTGGGGAAATAGGCTAATTTTCGCTTTACGGCGTTGAAGCGAAACGAAGGCGGGCGATGTTTTCTCCCAACTCGATTGATAGTTTTTTAAAGCTTTAGTTTCGACTCAATATTTGCTATGGCACGTCGGTAGAAAATGTATAGAGTCAGCATACAGGCTAATTCAGCTCAAGCCTGGTTATTTTTTTAATCGGAGTTCGTTCCAATAGGATTGTACTAAAGTCGGCCGTCTCAGTTATGCCTGCTCAAAAAAATGATGCTGTGTGCTGATAATTAGCTATTTATGCATTTTGTTTTATGAAATAAAGTTTCAAAAATTGAAATTTTATTCTATCTTTGACTCCATAATGAAAACCGGTGGTAGTTATCAGTTACAGGACGATCAGGGAATATACAGATAAACATCAGGATGTGGAGGATCAGTTGAACAACTGGTACACTATTGCTGAAAAATCTGATTGGGCCAATTTTAATGAGGTGAGGCAGTTATTTAATTCTGTAGATGCCGTTGGAAATGATCTGTATGTTTTTAATATCAAGGGCAATGATTACCGGCTGATTGTCCGAATCATCTTCCGTGTGAGGACGATTTACATCAAGTTTATCGGGACGCACAAAGAATATGACAAGGTTAACCTGGATGACCTTTAAACTATCCGGGCCAAGTGGCTACTGACTGGTAGTCTTAAAATCGCTGTCATGGCAAATCGTACATTTATAATCGAAAACGGAAAACAGTACAATGCGACAATGAAAAGGATTGATGCATTGATGAAAAAGGGTGAAAAAAAACTGACTGATCAGGAGGCGGAACAATTGCGTTTACTGGCGTTAGCGGCTCAAACCTATGAGAAAAGTATTTACACTATTCCTGCTCCTAAGACACTGGAAGGACTTATTGAGCTAAAGATGTATGAAAAGAAGCTTAAACAAAAGGAACTCGCCAAATTGCTGGGTATTGGGGAACCCAAACTGTCTCAGATCATGAGCAGAAAGAGAAAACCTGATGTGGCCTTTTTAAAAGCGGCTCACCGTCTTTTAGGTATTGATGGAAATGTGTTGCTTGAGTGCGCCTGATCTGTTCTACTTCAATCTGTCGCTTACACTTTACTGCATTTATCGCTGGATATCGAAAACAAAGATGGTCAGGGTGCATTCGATGGCGCTATCCCTGACATTGGAATGCCTGGCTACCATTATTGCTCCGGGGGTGGTTAAAGCTTCCGGGGAAACGGTCAAGCCAATGTCTGAGATTTTCTTCATTATGTCAGCTTTTAAATCATTGATGTCGCGACTCCCGGTATTAATAAAGATCAACCCATTTAACTGGTTATTCGCCGCCAGGTATCTGTCTGTGATCTGAGTAAGTCCTTGCTGAATAGTTGAGGTTTTCCCATCCTGGATTTTGAATTCATAGATAAATGTCGCGTCTGTTTCCCGGTGCGTCACTTTCAGGTCCGTAAATCCTTCTCTGTTTAGAGCCTCTACCTCTACCACAAAATCCCGGTGTGAGTGAAAGGCGGCAAGAAAAAGATCGCGGAAGTTGTTCTTATGAAGTTTTTGAGCGGTTTTAATCACTCGTGATAAACCTTCCCCGCAGCGGCTGATAATGTAGTTTGCCTGCCGGTAAATTTCTACAGGGGATGGCTTACTTTGTTCAGATGCCGGATTCTTTTTTGCGATCCAATACTTCATCCAGCCATTCTTTAAGGGGCTTTTCGATGTACAGTATCTTAATACCAGCCTCTGCACAATATCTGCGCATATCAATCACACTCATTGACCCTGTGCCGGTATAGGTATTGGAACCCATTTGTTCAGCCACGAACCAGGTGCTGTCTACTTTCAGGGTATAGCTGATCGTATTAGTCGCCCACTGATCCACCAGGAAAGCATCAGCAAAAGCCCTGTAATAACTACTCGTCCGTCTTTTAAATTCAGGGTCAGGTTCACCCGGACCTAAGTCTTCGTGAATTTCATAAATGAGATTCCCATCAGGTCTCTGGTCCTTCATGATCTCTATCATGCTGTAAACGGAGTAGGAAATGCCAGCGTCAAGGTTGATCACACTTTGAGACATGAATTTTCTTTAAGGTTTTTATACTATGGTCTGTGGTGGAGTCTTACAAATTACGATATTCCTGGTAGTGCTGCAAATGGTTGTTGGTGGGTTTGGCAGGCAGAGAGTCGCTAACAGTCAAAATATCAAGAAAGTAAAAACATACCGCGGTTGTGTCGATTGCAGATCATGGAGAAGGAACGATTCATCAGGGTGACGATTTCTTTGAGAGAAAGATCATTCAGATACGGTAGCTCCAGTACTTTGCCAGTATCTGCGGGCAGCGCTAACAGCGCTGTCTTTATTTTTTTACTGCACGTACTGCTGCATCAGATACTTCCAGTATGCCCTTATTAAAGAAGTCTCGTTATCCTGTTTTGGTATTTCTCTCCAATAGGCAACGTGGCCGACCCTATACCAATGATATTACCTTCAATAAAGCTTATCTTATCTGCATTAATGATAAAAGAACGATGAATACGCACAAAATGATCAGGTAGTTGTTCTTCAAAGCTGCTTAGGCTTTGAAGTGTGAGCACTTTTTCGGAATGAGTGTGAATACCTACATAGTCACGCATTCCTTCCAGGTAAATCACATCATTATGAAACATCTTTAGTAAACGATTACCGGTTTTGACATAAAAATGTGTGCTTTCTGAAGACGATTCTTTTTTAGTTGTACTAATTCTCTTTTTACATTTATTAATGGCAGCGAGGAACCGCTCAAAACCAAAAGGTTTAAGCAAGTAGTCTGCTACATCATGTTCATACCCATTGACGGCATATTGTGGATAAGCAGTCGTTATGACAATTTCACATTTCCCCTGTATGAGTTTTGCTAAATGTAATCCCATCAGTTCCGGCATCTCAATATCCAGAAACAATATTTGTATTGAGCCCTGCTCAATAACGGGTAGCGCTTCAAGTGGATTTCTTATAGAAGCCACCAGCGAAAGCCCCGGCGTTCTGCTGATATAGTCGCCCAGGAGTTCCAGCGGCAATGGCTCATCATCAACAATGACGCATTTGATGTTAGTATCGCTCAGCATTAGAGATCAATAGTCAGGTTAATGGAAAATGTTTTTTCATTATCTACTATATCCAGTTTATGCCTGTTTTCGTAGAGCAAATTAAGCCTTCGTTTTACGTTTTGCAAACCGATCCCACCGGCAGGTGGTTTATGGAGAATAGATTTCTTATTAACCACCTCAAATGTCAACGTTTTTTCATGAGTGTATGCGGAAATTTTTAAGGGAGTGGCCGGATCCGAAAAATCACCATGTTTAAAAGCATTTTCTGCAAAACCTATCAGTAAATGGGGACTTATTTGCAAATTGTTGTCAACATTGTCTAAGTCTATTGAAATAGTGGCTGTTTCATCAATACGTAATTGTTGTAGCTGGATAAAATCTTTCAGGTAATTCAATTCAGTTTCGATACATACTTTTTCGCGCTGTTCATATAAGGAGTATCTCAGAATTGATGACAGCTTCTCAACAGAAGCAAGCGCTTTTTCATTTTTTTGATAGATCAGGGTGTAAATGCTATTAAAGCTGTTGAACAGGAAATGAGGATTTATCTGCGATTTGAGCAGCGAAAGTTCTGCTTCTTTTGCAGTCATACTTAGCTCTGCCTGTTTTCTTGCCGAGTATTGCGTGTATTGTGTCAGGAAATAAATGAACCCAAAGCAGGAATAAAGTACGCCGAAATACATATTGTCCTGGAAATAGAACCTCGCAGATACAGGTTGGTAATAAAGGGAAAATCCGAAAACTGCCGGACAAATCATCTCCTGTAACAGGTATCTGAAGAAAATTATAACCGGGATACAAAATAGTATCAGGATGATCGATTCAAATACACGTTTGGGGATCAGTTTGGCAAGGATCAAACATATAGCCAACGGGTATAGGAAAAATGATAATATGGAAGTGAAAGTCAGAATGATTGATTTGAATTCGAAACCCATCTTTGAGACGAAAAGGGTATTGCCCAGGTACAGGTTAATTGCCAGGTTCCAGAGCAGATAAAAGGCCAGAAAGCATCCGGCCAGATGTAAAATCCGAATACGCATGAGTAAATGTAAAAATCTTTTGAACCGGTTGCCCGATAACCTGTTTTCAATCTGCAAAAGTCCCTTTTTAATCTTCCAAATCCTACATACCGGTTTTTAACAGATGGTTACAGCGGGCTGGCAGAAAACATAAAATTACCGGTAATAAGGCCGGTAGTTTTGGGTGAACAATTAACCAAAAACATTCAGCATGAAAAAGTATATCCTCTGGCTGACTCTGATTTCTGCTTTACCAATTACGTTGTTTTCTCAAAACCGGAAAATTAAGGTATATCTGTTGGGAACTTTTCATTTTGAGCAAATGGACTCATTACTATACAATGTGAATGATGACAAACACCAAAAAAGTATTGAAAAGCTTTCACGTATAGTTACCAGCCTCAGACCCGATAAAGTGTTTATAGAAAAGATGCCTGAGTGGGAGCATAAGAACCGAATCGATAGTCTGTATCAGGAATATCGAAAAGGAAATTTGCGCAAGCGAAGAAATGAAATCTGGCAGGTGGGTGCAAGGGTAGCCTCCGCACTTAGTCACCCTCATTTATTTCAATGTGACCAGCCTGGCATGTACGGGATTATTTATCCTAAAGTAGCTGATTATGCAAAGGCGCATAATCAACTTGAAGTATTGAAAGGTGAAATTTACGGTACTACCCGGCCACTCACATCGCTGGTTAATAACGACTCTCTCAAAAGGAACTCAGATTTGCTGGATTATCTGCGCTGGCTAAACTCAGACCCGGTTTTGGAAACATCGCACGCGCAGTTTATTAATGTGTTTACTCAGATTGGTAATACTGACGTTTTTCGCTATGATTCCACCTATTTTATGGGAGCAAATTTGACGGTTGACTGGTATAAAAGAAACATAATTATGTACTCCAAAATCCTGGCTCAACTGGATTACAATGAAAAGTCAATATTTTTCATTGTCGGCAATGATCATGTACCGGTTTTGAAACAATTATTCAGGGATAATCCCTTTTTCGAGGTTGTGGAAACAAAAAAATGGCTGGGCAGAAGCCGGATAGCGTTGTGACACCCGGCAGAAGGTTTATGTAGCCTGCCGGGTGTTTTGCGAACAAGCCGCTTAAGTTTCCTCAACTGGAGGTTTAAGCAATATTTAGTAAAAATTTTCAGAATGACGATAAGCAATTTGTCCTGATAAGGCTGGTCTCCGCGAGGGGGGGATGATCTTTTTGATCAGCCCCTTTTTTATTTTACTGGATTCCTGGATGGAATTGTGTTATTGAGAAATATTCTTGAATTTTAAATATGAATTAGTCTGTAATAAAAACTTGTTTTAGCTGTTTGGTGTGGTAAACCTTTCGTTGCGGCCATCTGTATGCGTACCGGGTGCCCGATCAGATGTCTGGATTATACGTAGCAGTTTTTCTCCTTCTGCGTTTATAACTCCATGGATAAAAAAATCGTGTATACTGGCGACTACACCCGGGATATTTGCTTTGCCCAAAGACATGTCTTCAGTAGTCATTCTTAATAACCAGTAATACAAATGCCCTGTTGCCTGGGTTTCGATGCCTGATCTGTAGATGCCCTCGGTCATACCTCTTTCCATATTTTTTCTGATAAAGTCTGTCACCATATTGTGGCTGTATTTTTCCAGGATTTGATAGGCTTCCTGATAGTATTTTTTTATCTCAATTACGAAATGTGGGGGTGTTTGTAGCAGTAGATTATTGATATGAACGAAAAGGTTTTTCAATTCAATCAGTGCATTGGGCGACATGCTTCTGCATACTCTCGAAAACTGGTTGTTTTTTTTTATTAACTGTTCTGCTACAGCTACCACCAGATACTCTTTTGCAGGAAACATTTTATAGAGCGTTCGTTTAGACACACCGGCCTTTGTGGCTACCTGATTCATGTTGGCAGTTCTGGGGCCATATAAAGAAAAGACTTGTGTGGCTTTTCTGATTACATCTGCTTTTCTCTTTTGCATTGTTGAATATTTTTTATTTTAAACCATCGGTCGCTTTTTTATAATTGGCCTCGTTTATTTTGTAATCAATTTTGGCGTCGATAAGGTTGGTATACGCTTGTTGCCATATTACCTGAGCTTCCAGTACATCTTTGCCAACGGTTGTGCCTGCTTTATACCGGTCGTTGGCCAGCCGTAAGTTTTCCTCTGCCTGCTGTAAAGAGAGTTTTGAAAGGTTAATATTTTTGGCTGATTGATTAAGCTGAAGAAAAGCGTTTTGTACCTGAAGACTTATCAGCTCTTTTGTCTCGGATAATTGCAGTTCCTGCGATTGAATAAGAAGCTTTTGTTCTTTTACTTTTTTGGCATTGCGGCCCCAGTCAAAGATGGGGATAGATACATTTACCAGACCGTAGTAGGTAAACATATAGTTATTGCCATTAGTGAAGTTCACTTTTTTTCCAACAGCGCTCACACCGCTCAACGCAATACCTACTGTTGGTTTCATTTCGGCTTTGATGATGGAGGTTTGCAATTCCTGGGCTTCAATTGCTTTTTTCAGCAGATTGATTTCTGGGCGGTTACTGAAACTTGCATCCATAGCAGTTCCTGATAGGGGCGTAAATGTCCCGCTTACAGAGTCAGTTACAGTAAAATCGCTGTTATTGGGCTGGCCGGTTACCTGTGCCAGGTTAAGTTTAGCCATTACCAGACCGTCGTTTGCTTTTGTGATATTTAGTTCGGCTTCGTTGAGGCTTACTTCGACCCGCAATAAATCGTTTTTGTATGTGAGCCCGGCATCAAAGGCATTTTTGAGGTCGTTCCGCAGGGCCAGGAGCATTTCTTTATACTTATGGGCGAGTAGTACTTTTTCCTTTACCTGTACTACCTGCCAGTAGGCTGTTTCCACGGCCAGCAGAACTTCTTCTTCTGTAACAGCTTTTTTGCCCTGGTATATCTCCACGGCTTTTGAGTAAGCCTTTTTGCCCAGAGCTATTTTACCGCCCGCATATACAGGTTGTTTAATGTCAAGGCTGGCATTGCCTAAAACCGAAGGCAGTAATTTGTTCAGGGGCGAGCCTGCATGCACACCCATAAGGGATGCATCAATATTCGGGCGATCGTTTAGTTTTGCGGCTTCGCTGGCGGCCTTTGCAGCCTCAATCTCGTATTGCGCCGATTGTATTTTTTTGTTTTGCTCCAGGGCCATTTTTCTGCAGTCGGCCAACGAAAGTGCAGGGGATTGCGCAGCAACGGTTTGCAGAAAACTGGCAGAGGCTATGAGCAAAAATCGGGATAGATATATTAATCGTTTCATTGAATGTAGTTGATAATTAAGAATGATGTTCCGGTTTGTATTGGATGGCAGCGTCTGCATCCGGAGCTGTTTCTTCAACCACTGTGGGTTTTACAAACAGGTAGTACAATACAGGAATGATAAACAAGGTGAGGATCATGGATACAATGAGCCCAAAGGCAAGTACACTACCCAGTGGAGCCCAGAGCGGCGACTTACCCAGGATCATGGGTATCACACCTACTGCAGCGGCAGCCGATGTTAAAAAGATTGGGCGCATCCTTCTTTTGGCAGCAGCAATGGCAGCAGCCTTTACCGTGTAGTCGTGATCACGTACCAGTTCATCTGCATAGTCTACCAGAATGATCCCATTGCGGACCACAATACCGATGAGGCTGATGATGCCCATAAAGGCGGTAAAGCCCATTGGGTTGCCCGTCACTACCAGCCCAAGCATGGCGCCCAGCAAGCTCAGGGGAAATGTAGCCAGCACAATCAGTGTTTTGCCGAATGATTTGAACTGGAACATCAGGGTGAGAAAAATCAGGATAAGACTTACGCCCATGGCAACGGCCATGCCGGGTGCATTTTCCTGGGTCGATTCTTCATCGCCACCGTATTCGATACGGATTCCATCGGGCAGGCTTATTTTATCAATAAGCGGTTTTGCAGTTTTTAATATTTCAGAGGCTTTTAAACCGAGTTGTGCTTCAGATAATACTGTAAGTGTACGCAACCCGTTGCGGTGGGCAATTACACCGGTATGCCAGGTGGGTGTCAGATCGGCGACTTCCTTGAGGGGAATTTTGCCGCCAAACATATTGCTTATATGCAGGTTGCCAAGGTTATTGAAATCTTTACGGCTTTCGGCGTCCAGTTGCAGGAAAATGTCGACAGGCTTATCGCCCTCCCACATCTGCGAAACGGTAAACCCTTTTAGACCGGCTCCGAGAGTTTGCGTTATAGCTTCATTGGGTACGCCGTAGCGGCTGGCAATATCATCCTTGGTTTTTACCGAAATGGCCATATAATCCTCTTCGTAATCGTTGCGAACCCAGTTGGTACCAGGCGTGTTTTGGAGAATTTCTTTCACCTGATCAGCTACTTTTTTCTGATCGCTGATGTTTTCGCCAATCACCCGAACGCCAATGGGGGAGCCTTCCTGCAGACTCAGTTGTCTTAAGCGCACATATCCATCCGGTACGAAGCCATCAAAAAGGGGTAAGTATTTTTCTACCAGCTCATTGGTAGCGTCGGCACTTTCGGTAGTAATAAATACCTGCGCGTAGTTGCGTCTGGGCGGCTCTGGAGCATAAGTGATATTGAATCTCGGCGAACTGGTACCGACAAAACTTGAAATATCGGTCACTCTTTTATCCTTCCTCAATTCATTCTCCACACGTTCTACCACTTTAGCGGTTTCATCAAGTGAAGTGCCATTGGGCATCCATATTTCTGCATTGAACTGTTTGCTTTCGCTCAACGGGAAAAACTCCTGCTTTAAGTTGCCGGCCAGCAAAACAGCCAGAACAATAGCCAGCACAGCAGCAGTAAGGGTGACTTTAGGAAAACGGAAGGCCCATTCCACCGCAGCATTGAAACCATTTTGCAGGTAATCCAGCAGACTTTTCCGGGGAGGCCGGTTGCTGATTTTATGTTTCAATCCTTTTTTAATAAAAACGTAGCAGGTATAGGGTGTTACCAGCAATGCGATCAGCATGGAAACGATCAGGGCTACAGCAACAGTTACAGGCAGGGCGGCGATGAAGTCGCCCGCTGTACCCGAAAGGAAAAAGGCCAGAGGGGCAAAGGCAAAAATGATAGCCAAGGTGGCGGTAAAAATGGGTACCGATAGTTGCTTCGCGGCTTGCCAGGCTCCCGTCCAGGGGGTAAGGCCTTCATCGATTTTTTCAATATAGTTGTCTACTACAACAATGGCATTATCGACTACCATACCCAAAACAATAATCAATGCCGCGAGTGTGACCTGGTGCAGTTCAATTCCCATCAGATTCACCACCCCAAAGGTGATGAGTATAGATATGGGGGCAGCAATGGACGCTACCGCTGCTACCCGGAAGGGTAGTAGCAGCATCACCACAATGATCACCGCGGCAATAGCGATGCCAAACTCCTTCATAAAATGCACAATACTTTCGCCTACCACCTCGGGCTGATCTACAATTGTATTGATTTTTATATCCTCCGGGAATCCTGACTGAATTTCCTTTAACTTATTTTGCACTTTTTCCCCAAAGGCAACAATATTGTTGCCAGGCTGCATTTCGATGGAGAGTATCATCACTTTGTCTTCTCCATGTTTGATAAACGACACGGGCTCTTCATACCTGCGTTCAATGCGGGCTACATCTTTCAGCCGCACTACAGTGCCCTGGGCTGTGGTATATACAATCTGGTTGGCTATATCTGCTTCGGTTTTAAACTGGCTATTGGTAAAAACGGGGATTGTATTGCTGGCGGGAGATATTTCTCCTGAGTAGCCGGTGATGTTTTGCGCCTGGAGTGTGCGCACGATAGTTGAAATATCGAAACCATACTGCAGCATCTGCTGGTCATTTACCGTTACATAGACCTGTTGTTTTTGTCCACCCGACCGGTTTATTTTAGATACTTCCGGTATTACTTTTAGTTGATCCTCCATCTTGTCGAGATACTTTTCCAATTCTGCATAGTTTCGCTGACTCGACGATACCGTAATAATCTGCGCTGTTACATCTCCAAAATTGCTGTTGACGATGGGGCCTATTACTCCCGGTGGTAATACCTGTTTCATATTGGTATTTAGGCCATGTTGTAGGGTATTCCAGAATTTTTTCCGGTCCTTTACCCTGGTATTCATGTGTACAGTCACAAATACCTGTCCGTCTCTGGTTTTGGAAGTAGTTTTCTTTTTGTCGATTTCTTCGAAAGAAAAAAGGTACTGTTCTATTTTCTGTGTAACCTGTTTTTCCATCTGTATTTCATCGGCACCCGGATAAAATGCGTAGACCATGGATACCGGCATATCGATTTTGGGGTTTTCTGCACGGGGCATATTGAGCAGGGCATACAAGCCGAGAACCAGCAGCAGCGCCATGGATACAAACGTTACCTGTTTATATTTCATAGCGGCTTCTATGAAGCTTATTTTGCGTTTAATCATTGTAGTAGTATTCAGACTTTTACATGGTTGTTGATATGAGTGCGATCTATGCTAATAGGAGATGGGGCTGCCGTCTTTTAATCTTGACTGGCCAGCTATCACCAGCCGGTCCCCGGCTGTAAGCCCCTCTTTGACAACAATCTCCTGATTGCCGGTGATCGTACCTACACTTATGCGTTTGCGGATTGCCCTGTTTTGCGCATTGGCTACAAACACATAAGCGATGTCGTCGGCATCCTTTACTACCGATGTGGCAGGTATGGTTATGATATCTTCTTTCATGCCTGGAGCAACAGACACATGGGCGATCATACCGGGCAATAACTTATTACTGTTGTTTTGTAAAAGGATTTTTACTGCATAGGTTTTGGAAGTAGCATCGCCCTGCGGATTGATGATATGTATTTTACCTTTAGCAGAATCGCCCAGGGTCGGGATAAAGACAGTCGCATTCATTCCGGTTTTTAATTTACCCACTTCACTTTCCGGGACGGCTATTTTCGCGTACACAATGGCTGTTTTTACTATGGTAAATGCCGGTATGCCGGGGGCCGCGGTACTGCCTCTTTCCACTAGTTTCGCCGTCACAATACCCGACATGGGTGCATACAGGCGACTGTCGGCAATTCGCTTTGCATTGATGCTTTTGTTGGCCCTGGCCTGAGCTACTTTGGTTTTGATATCCACATAATCTTTTTCAGGCAAACTGCCTTTTTGATACAGTTCGCTCAGTCGTTTAAACATATCCTCGGCCTGTTCAAGTCCGGCATCTGCAATGGAGAGTGCGTTTGCGTATTCCGTAGCATCTATTGTAGCGAGCAGTTGTCCCTGGGCTACCAACTGCCCTTCCTGAACGGTAATATTATTGACCACTCCAGGCACAGCAAAGCCTACCTGTGCAATATTTTCCGGCTCAATGCTGCCGGAATAGGTTAATTCCTGAAGCCGGTTGCTATGCTGTACTTCCAACAGAGACACTTTTACCGGAGGCTGACCCACAGGGGTCTCCTGTTTGCTTTTACATCCTGTCAGCAGAAAGATGGACAAAATAAAAATGCCTGATAAATTAGCAGCTTGTCTGGCGGACATTAAACCTTGCATATTGTATCGTTTTTTGTGTTAAAAATTGATACGCAAAGTTTGCTCAGCAGCCATTCGCAAAGAAGGTTGCTAATTCGGCGAAATTGGTCTAAAAGTCGGTTTGCCGGCTTTTTTTTAGCCAGCTGAAGCCCTGTAAGAACGAAGAAGTGACGAGTGAACTGGTGAGAGCAGATGGGCTTCGCGCGTGATATGATACATAAACACTATTCTAGGTAAGTGCCCTGCGATACTCTTTGGGCGACATACCGGTAAACCGCTTGAAGTATTTTCCAAAGAATGACTGATTGCTGAAATTGAGAGTATAGGCGATTTCAGCAATACTCAGGGCAGGATTGTCCAGTAGCAGTTTGGCTTCGAGCATTACGAAATCGTCAACAATTTCGCCAGCGTTTTTCCCCGAAAACTCCTTTACTGTTTCGGTAAGATATTTGGGAGTTACATTGAGCTGGCTGGCATACTGCTGTACCGATCGTTGTGTACTAAACTGTTTTTGTACCAGATTAAAAAAGTTCATTACCAGGTTTTCTTTCAGCGAAAGACGTGTGCTGAGCAGGTTGCTGTAGCGTTTACTCAAAGCAGCCATTTCGTATAAAAGAATATGGAAGGTATGATACAGTATTTCGGTTCCAAACGGATGTGTAGCTGCGGCGGTATATCTGCTTTTCAACTCCTTCATAGAGTGAAGCAGTTGGGCTGCATCGCTTTTACTGAGCTTCCAGTGAGGATTTAACTGGGAGGACGCGTAATCCAGCAAATCAGGGGTATTTCTGGACATGCCGGTTCGGCTTAGAAAATCGGCGGTAAAACTAATAATATTTAATTGGGTTCCTTCCCGGGCACTGATCAACTGCTTAACAGTATGTGGCGCGGCTACAAAGACATCCTGTCTGCCTACCCGATATTTGTGTAAATTCGAACCAACGGTGATTTCTCCCTTTGTAACAAGCAGGATGGCAATAAAATCGGACCGGAATTGTGTTTTGAATAAATCATGTTCGTACACTGAATGATTGATCTCTACCGACAGGCCGGCTATAGATGCAGAGGTTTTCAGGGTTGGAATTTTGGCAAGGTCTGAGTGCTTATATACATGAAGATTTTTTTTCTTCTGAGGCATACTGAGTTTTTCTCCTGTAAAAATAAAGAAAACAGTCAGGTTTTCTGACTCGTTACCTGGTGAGCCCCTTATAGCCGCCCCTTGCAGGTGCTGATAGCTTATCGCTGATACCTGCTCAGAAACAATAAAAAGGAATCTCCCCGGGGCCCTGGATTAATGGCGGGTTTCCTGTTGGCTAAATTGTAAAACCAGGACATTTTCTAAGGACAACATTCTGCCAGATACCGATTGACCCGGATGTGCTATAGACAAATGGTACCGCGGGGATTACCCCGGCACTAATGACGACTGGATATTTAATGGAGATAGTTTTCGTTTAGGCGATTCCAGCGGGCTTCATTTTTACTTTTGAGGCATTGTCTTTTTTGTTTCTGTACATACTTGGGAAATGTTAGCCGGCAGTAGTGCTGCGCCCACAATTCTTAATGCGATCGTTTTTCCCTGTACAGTGCCGGCGATACACCCATTACCTTACTAAACAACCTCGAAAAATAATAGGGGTCCTCGAAGCCAATAGCTTGTGCCACTTCCCTGATGCGGAGACTCGTAAAAAGCAGGTACTGACAGGCTTTCTGAATCTTCAGGTGGTTGAAATATTCCATCGGCGCATGCCCTGTTTTCTTTTTAAACAGTGAGGAGAAATGTGAACTGGAGAAATTGACCTGTTTAGCTACATCTTCCAGGGTTAAAATCTCACCGATATGTTTACTCATGTAATCGATTGCCTGGTCAGAAGGATCCCTGACCGTCAGTGGAGAGGATGCATGGATTTTATTATTGAACAAAAACAGGGTCATGAAATGCCAGAAACACATATTGGTATAAGCCAGGTTATCGATACTGTATCCTCTTTCCAGCTGGTGGTACATTTCGTCAAACAGGCTGACAATTTTTTCGCTCGCGCGGATTGCTCCTTTATGGGTTCCCGTTTGCTTTTCATAATTGGCAATGATCGATTTTGACACGGAGCCTTTAAAATGGATCCAGTGAATAGTCCATGGGTCTGTATCATCGGCTTCGTATACATGCGGTGTTTTTTCGGGTATCATGATAAACTCGCCAGCTTCGATACTATGTTCGGCATCCCGGAGATGTACACGGCCCCGGCCTTTGATACAATAAATCAGTATGTGCTGATCGGCACCATGCTTTCGCTCTCTGAAATGATGCTTTGCTTTAGGATAATAACCAATATCTGTTATGTAGAGCGGACTAATGATATCATTGTTTTTGATCACGGATGCCAGTACAGACCGCGGCAGGATGATCGCTTTCTGGCCCTGAAACCCTTCCTGTTTTTTGATCGTTGTATCCTGTTTCATCTGCCAATTATAATAAAAAAATCCATCAAATTGCGCAATTACTCCATCAACGGTATAAGCGGCACGTAATATTTTTACCGGTAAGAAATCAGCTGTATGAAAAAAGATGTGTCCGTTTGGCAGGAAGAAGTTATTATTCCTACTTACCCGGTTGGAAAGCCGGAGAAAAACCCGATGTTCCTGGAGAACCGGGTATACCAGGGCAGCAGCGGAGTCGTGTATCCGCATCCTGTGATCGAAAAAATCTCAGACGAAAAAACTGATCAGTCCTATACTGCCGTTTTCCTCGAAAATGAATTTATAAAGGTGATGATCCTGCCCGAGCTGGGCGGGCGTATACAGATGGCGTATGATAAAGTAAGGCAACGGCATTTTATCTATTACAACCAGGTGATCAAGCCGGCATTGGTTGGACTTACTGGTCCCTGGATATCCGGCGGTATTGAGTTTAACTGGCCACAGCACCACCGGCCCTCCACCTTTCAGCCGGTAGACTTTACGATCAGCGAAAATGAAGACGGCAGCAAAACGGTTTGGCTCAATGAAGTGGAACGTATGTTTCGCACAAAGGGGCTGGCCGGCATTACCCTGCATCCCGGCAAAGCCTATATTGAAATCAATGGCCGCCTGTACAACCGCACACCCTTCCCGCAAACATTCCTGTGGTGGGCCAACCCGGCGGTAAAAGTGAATGACCATTACCAGTCGGTATTCCCGCCAGACGTATATGCCGTATTTGATCATGGCAAACGGGATGTATCGTCCTTTCCGATTGCGAAAGGAGTGTATTATAAAGTAGATTATTCTCCGGGTACGGATATTTCGCGCTACAGGAATATCCCGGTTCCTACCTCGTATATGGCGATCACATCGCGATACAATTTTATCGGTGGATATGAACATGATTCGCGCGCAGGACTGCTGCACGTGGCCGATCACCATATCTCGCCGGGCAAAAAGCAATGGACATGGGGCAATGGGGCGTTTGGCCAGGCATGGGACCGAAACCTGACCGATGAAGATGGCCCGTATATTGAGCTGATGACCGGTGTGTTTACCGATAACCAGCCCGATTTCAGCTGGCTGCAGCCATTTGAGCAAAAAGAGTTTACACAGTATTTCATGCCCTATGCTGAAGTGGGAGTGGTAAGCAATGCCACCAAAGAAGTGGTGGTGGGCATGGAGTTCACTGGTAAACAGGCAGCGCTGAAGGTGTATGCCACATGTATTTTTCCCGGTGCTGAAATAGTCGTACAATATAATAATCCATCGGGCGGGCAGGTATTATATAAAAAACAACTGGATCTTTCACCGGCTCATCCTTTTATTACTTCCTTTGAGGTGGATAGTCAGGTAGCCCCGCGGGACCTTGTTATATTGATCTCTCACGAGGGACGTCAACTGATCGAGGTTAAACAGGAGGAGATGGCGGAACAGGATATTCCGCCGGCCGCACAGGCTGCGAAACGTCCGGAAGAGGTGGAAAATAATGAGCAGCTTTTTCTCACAGGCCATCATCTGGAGCAATACAGACATGCCACCTATAAAGCGGCAGACTATTACCTGGAGGCTCTTAAAAGAGATCCCAAAGATATCCGGTGCAATAATGCAATGGGATTGCTGAAGCTAAGGCAGGGCCATTTTGCAGAAGCCGAAAGCTATTTCAGAAAGGCGATAGCAACCGTAACGCAGCGTAACCCGAATCCCTATGACGGCGAAGCCTACTACAACCTGGGATGGGCACTGCAAATGCAGGAAAAGTATGACCAGGCCTTTGATGCTTTTTATAAATCAACCTGGAACCAGGCCTGGCAGCATGCAGGCTTTCTCAATCTTGCACGCATCGCGTGCCGCAGAAAAGATTTTGCCGAAGCGCTTTCGCTGGCCCAGCAGTCACTCGTTAGAAATTACCACAGTCATACCGCCCGCCATCTCAAAGCGATCGCTTTACGCAAACTTGGCCGGGTGAAAGAGGCGCAGGCATTTATCGAAGAATCGCTGAAACTGGATCCGTTCAACTTTGGATGTATCGCCGAGAAAATGCAAATGGCGGCTACAACGCCGGCCGTTGAAACCCTGGAAAAAGAATTGTTGACCTTAAGCCGCAACTGGGTGCATAATTTCATGGAGTATTCGCTGGACTATGCTCACGCCGGACTTACGGATGAAGCAATTACCTTGCTGGAACTTCATCTCCGCCATACGACAGAAGTATATCCCATGGCCTATTATTGCCTCGCATGGTTGTATCAGCAGAAAGGAGATATGACCAGGGCTGGCGAAATTTATGCCCAGGCAGCTACACTGAAGCCGGATTACTGTTTCCCCAATCGTATCGAAGAAGTGGTTATTTTAACGGCGGCAACCAGGTTCAGTACCACCGATGCAAAAGCTTCCTACTATCTCGGCAATTTCTGGTACGATAAAAGGCAATACGATGAAGCCATTCGCTGCTGGGAAGTATCGGTTTCCATTGATGATCGTTTTCCCACCGTACACAGAAACCTTTCGCTGGCATATTATAACAAACGGAAAGACGAAGCAAAAGCGCTGGAGTCATTAACAAAAGCGTTTGAGCTGGACACGACAGATGCACGTGTGCTGATGGAACTTGATCAGCTCCGGAAAAGAATGAATCAGGATCATCTGGCGCGTCTCCGGTACCTGCAACAATATTCCGAGCTGGTAGAAACAAGAGATGACCTGTATCTTGAACTGATCACACTATACAACCAGCTCGGTGAATTTGAACAGGCAAAAGAATTGCTGGCTTCCCGGAAATTTCATCCCTGGGAAGGGGGAGAAGGGAAGGTGGTAAATCAATACCTCATCTGCTGTATCGAACTGGCGCGTAAAGCTATACAGTCGGCAGACTATGCACTGGCACTTTCATTGCTGGACGAGGCGGCTGAGTACCCTGATAATTTAGGCGAAGGCAAACTGCCCGGCACAGCAGAAAATGATATTCATTATTTGAAGGGCATCGTTTTGCAGCGTATGGGAAATATAGCCAATGCGCGGGAAATGTTTGTACACGCAACCCGGGGAAACAGCGAGCCGGCACAGGCAATTTTTTACAATGACCCACAGCCCGATAAAATTCTGTATCAGGGCCTGGCATGGATAGAGCTTGGCGAAAAAAATAAAGCCGACGACATCTTTGCAAAGCTGATCGCCTTCGGAAAAGCGCATATGGACGATCAGATTGCCATTGATTATTTCGCCGTGTCGTTGCCTGAGTTGCTGGTATTCGATATCGACCTCAACCTGCGCAACCGGATACATTGCCACTACCTCATAGCGCTCGGCGAACTGGGATTGTCAATGAGCAGCGGCAAAAATGCAGACGGCCTTTTCGAGAAAGTAATTACACTGGATAAAAATCACCAGGGAGCGTTGCTGCATAAGAATCTCGGAAAACAATTGAAAGAAACGTTAAAGCATTCAACAACATAACGGGATTGTTTCATTAAAATCTTTAATCAATAAACGGACTATTTATATCATCATAAAATAATCCATCTTATTCACCCGATTATCCATTTTCTCTTTTTACTGATCGGAATAAATTTGGGTTAGGTTCTGGATTCACTTCTTCAAATAAACTTGCGTATGAGAAATTATCTGAATGCCTCCCGGCATAAAGCACTGCTGGTGCCAACTATCATTTCCCTTCTTTTATTATTCGTCAGTATGGATGTTGCGGCTCAGTCGCGATTGATCAATGGCCGCGTATTGGGGTCAGATCAGGCGCCGCTGGCTGGCGCATCCGTTATTATCAAAGGTGCCGAAGGCGGCACCTCCACCGATGCGAATGGCCGCTACTCAATAATGGCCTCGCGTGGTGACAGTATTCTCGTTACATCTATCGGTTACGAACCAGCGGTACTGGTTGTAGGTACCGGTTCAGAGCTGAATTTTACGATGTTCAGCAAAACCACCAGCCTCAGCGATGTGGTTATCGTTGGTTATGGTACCGTACGCCGTTCCAACCTTACCGGTGCGGTTACACAGATCGGTGCAAAAGATATTACCAAACTGCCTGCGGCAAATCTTGACCAGGCATTGCAGGGCAACATTCCCGGTTTGTATACGCAGCAGAGCGACAGAAGTCCCGGTGCAGGTGTTGCATTGGCACTTCGTGGCAATAACTCTTTTTCCGGTAATGCTCCTTTGTTTATTGTGGATGGTTTTCCTATCGCTTCAGGCGGTGGGGTAAACGCGATCAACCCCAATGACATTGAATCGGTGTCTGTATTGAAAGACGCTTCTTCTGTAGCAATCTATGGAGCGCGCGCTGCCAATGGTGTGATACTGATTACAACCAAATCGGGAAAAGCCGGAAGAAATTCATTTGATGTGAATGTATGGACCGGATTCAAAACATTTTCAAACCCCATCGATTTCATGACAGGGGCTCAGATTGCTGAACTGCGCAAAGAAGCCTATCGCAACGATAATGTAAATGGTGGCAATGCCGTCTTCAGACCAGAAGAAGAGGCGATGCTGCAAAGCGGTAAATCGACCAACTGGCTCGATGAGGTTACCGGTACCGGCAGAATTACGCAAAACATACAACTTGCTTTTTCCGGTGGTACCGAAAAAACGCGGGTATTCGTGAGTGGTAACCTGTACAATGAGCGTGGTGTAATCAATAATTCAGATTACCTCCGTGGAAGTTTACGTTTTAACCTCGTACAAAAGATTGGAGACCGGCTGACGCTGATGTCCAACAACAACCTCAGCCTGCTCACCGGGCGTGGTGTAACCGGCCCAAGCGTTCTGTATCCCGCTTATGTAGGCAACCCGCTTGCGCCTATTCGCCAGCCTAACGGACAGTTTTATACCATGCTGATTGGTGTAGGCAACACACCCTGGGCCAACCCGGTAGCTTATACCGAGCTGATCGATAACAAATATGTACAACCGGTCATCACAAGCTCACTGGCGCTCGAGTATAAAATCCTCAACGGATTGAAGATTCGTACGCAGATAGGCGGCGAGCTGGATTCATGGAAAGAAAACTTTTATGTGCCCATTGCCCTTTCCGCTAACCACGAAGAAAGCGGACGTGTAGCAAATGGTTTTGCACGTATTACTCATAACACAAATTATAACTGGATATCAGAAACAGTTCTTTCATATAATAAACGTTTTGGCAACCGCCATGAAGTGGATGCCGTGGCCGGTTATTCTGCACAGCAGAATCGCTGGGAGCGCACTCAGGCTTCTGCCTCCGGATTCCCCTTCGATATTTATGGCACATGGAACCTTGGCGCATCAACAGGTACGCCGCGTAAGCCTTCTTCTGACCTGCAGATATGGACCATGAATTCGTATATCGGCCGTGTAATCTATACGTTTGATTCGAAGTATATCGCTACAGCCAATTTCCGGGCAGATGGCTCTTCGCGATTTGGCTCCAACAACAAATGGGGCTTCTTCCCCAGTGCAGCATTTGCATGGAGAGCTTCTGAGGAAAGCTTTATCCGTAACCTTAATATGTTTGATGACCTGAAGATCAGGGCCAGCTATGGTTTGGCAGGTAATGCCAATGCATTGGGCGTATATTCGACACAGGCCAGGATGTCTCCGGCTTCCTTCAACTGGAATGGTATTGAAGCACCCGGATACTATCCTTCCCAACTTTCCTTCGACAACCTGAAATGGGAAACCACCAAACAGTTTGATATCGGTGTCGATTTCTCGATCCTTAACCGCCGATTGAATATCACCGCGGATTACTATATCAAAAACACGCGTGACCTGATCCGTCAGTTGCCGATCCTGGCTGTATCCGGTTTCCAATCTGGCTGGGCTAACCTCGGCAACCTGCGTAACAAAGGTGTGGAAGTTGCTGTGAAAGGTCTCATCATCGACCGCGAACTGAAATGGAATGCCACCCTGAATCTCGCTTCCAACTCCAATAAACTCACTTCACTTGGTGATGGAACTGAGCGTATTGGTACCACACACTTCGTTGGTCAGCCCATCGGTATCGGCGCCCGTTATATGATCGAGAAAATCGGTATCTGGCAAACAAATGAGGCAACTGCCGCTGCTGTGTACGGTGCCCGCCCCGGTGATGTTAAATACCTTGATCTGAATAAAGACAATAAGATCGATAACAATGACCGTGCATTTCACGGACAACTCTTCCCCGATTTTTATGGTTCTCTCACAAACGAGTTATCATACAAAGGGTTTGACCTGAACACCTTCTTTACATTCGAAGCCGGAAGAACGATCTATAACGGTCTTAACTATAAACTGCTGGGTGGTGACGGTTATGACAATCATCGTGCTGAAATGCTGGACAGATGGACGCCGACTAACCCGACCAATAAATATCCCCGTGCAGCACTCGGCTATTCGAATCGTTCAAGCATGGTTTCTACCGAGTTTCTGGAGAAGGCGGACTATATCAAGCTGAGAAGTATTACCCTGGGATATACATTCCCTGCATCTGTAACCCGTAAAATCTCCAGCAATAACCTTCGGGTATATGTAACAGGATTGAACCTGTTTACCATCACCGGTTATAGCGGTATGGATCCGGAAGATGGTGATCTGGGCAATACAGCCAGATCGGCTCCTTATCCCATTACCCGCACGATCATTTTCGGATTGAATCTCGGTTTTTAATCCATCACACAATTTAAAATTACTTGTATGAAATTTAGTTGTTATATACTGGTTCTCGTAACACTGCTGATATCTTCCTGCGGTAAAAAATTTCTGGAAGAGGATCCCCGTACTTTTTTGACACCCGGCAATTTCTATAAAACAGAGGCTGATCTGCAGATGGGGCTGAATGCGGTGTACCGCACACCACAGGATCGTTATTCGAATATGTGGGGCGCTCCCTGCTGGTTTGGCTGGGCCACGGATCTGGGCTATTTAACACCGGCGAATGGTCACGCTTTTCATAACCAGCCGGCGCATCTGCGTGCAGATTTCAACGCGGCATCAGATATGCCTTGGTACATGTGGGATTATATTTACCGCCATGTAAAGGATATCAATTTCCTGCTGGCGGCCGTAGATCAGGTAGATGCTTCCGCTGCAGCGAAAACCAGCATTGCCGCACAGGCACGCGCATGGAGAGCTCATCTGTATTTTGATGGTGTGCGCATCTTTGGTGCACTCCCTTTGATACTCGAACCAATCTCCGATGTAAAAGTATTGAACAGCCTTAACCGTACCCCCGCAGCTCAGGTGTATGAGCAGATCATCAAAGATCTGGAATTTGGTATGGCCAACCTCCCGAACAGTTATACAGCTGCCACTGATAAAGGCAGGGTGACAGCGGGTGCATGCGCTGCTATGCTGGCCCGGGTCTATATCACTATGGCTGGTTACCCCCTTCGCCAGACCGACAAATGGGAAAAAGCCCGCCAGGTGCTGAAGGAATTTGTAGACGATAAAAAGTACGGAGCTCAATACAATCTCTGGCCTGAGTATAGCCAGGCGTTTGCAGATGCAAACATCCAGGGAGGTCAGGAAGCGGTATGGACGGTAAACTTCACCCGCGGAACATTTGGTCAGGGCAGCCAGGTTCATACAGACTTTTCTCCCATAGAACTGTACTATGATTCCAGAGCAGGTTTGACACGCGGTGGCGGATGGAGCAACGAGTTGCCTACCGAAGCATTTCTTGCGTCATACGATCAGGCAAGAGACAAACGCTATGCCTTCACATACTGGAAGTCTACGGCCGATCTTCCCGTTGAATATGCCGCAATCAACAGCAGCCCGGGCGGCCCCGTGGTATTTGCTGCACCGCATGTAAAGAAATTCCGTGAAACTTCTCCCAATGATAACTCTCAGGGTTCAGGCCTTGATCACTACATTATCCGCTACGCAGATGTATTGCTGATGTATGCCGAAGCCATCAACGAAACAGGTGGTACAAATGCAGCAAACTATGTGAATATTGTAAGAAGAAGGGCCGGTTTGGATGACCTGCCTGCCATGTCACAGGTCCAATTGCGTAATCATCTGTTGCTGGAGCGCGCATGGGAATTGTGTTTCGAGGGCGAACGCAGGTTTGAACTGATGAGAACCGGTACGTACTATTCCAGAGTGAAAGCATGGAACCCACAGGCCGGCGCAAACATTGTAGAAAATAAACACGAACTGTGGCCCGTACCGCAGCGTGAAATCGATATTAACCAAAATCTGTTGCCCAATAATCCCGGTTATTAAGTCTCTCTTCTAAGCAGTCAGGCAAAAGCCCCGAAAAAGGTTTGTATCGACCAAACCTTTTCGGGGTTATGCATAAACTTGCGGCAGGTTACACATTAGTGAAACCGGTATGCTAACGGTTCGTTATATGATAACAGACGTGTTTTCTGGCAAACTGGAAAATCAACTGAACGGATAGGGCAGAAGATGACGATTCGCCTGCGGAAATCAAGTACCGTTCTATGAAAAGCAGCTAAATTGTAAAAAAATGAAAGACGTGACAACTCCGAAGTACAATAGCTCCTATATCGTGGCAATTTCATTTATCTCTGCATTAGGCGGATACCTGTTTGGGTTCGATTTTGCCGTGATAGCAGGTGCCCTTCCATTCCTGAAAACGATGTTTGACCTTACGCCGGTTCAGGAAGGTTTTCTTACGGGGTCGCTGGCACTGGGTTGTATAGCCGGAACCTTACTGGCAGGATCGGTGGCTGAAAAATACGGACGAAAGCCGGCACTGGTAAGCGCGGCACTGATATTTGCGCTGTCGTCGGTAGGGATGGCATTTTCTCAAAGCCTGCCTGTCTTTATCAGTATGCGTTTTGCTGCCGGCGTGGGCGTGGGCATGGCATCGGTGCTGAGTCCGATGTACATTGCCGAAATATCTCCGGCCAGCGTACGTGGAAGAAACGTGTCTATCAACCAGCTCACCATTGTAATTGGTATTCTTATAACCAATCTTGTCAATTATCTGCTGGCCGACAATGGGCCTGATGCCTGGCGCTGGATGTTTGGTCTTGGCGTAGTTCCATCGCTGTTGTTTTTTGCAGGAATATTCTGGTTGCCGGAAAGTCCAAGATGGCTGTTGAAAGCCGGAAAAAAAGAAGAATCAGCAAGAGTTTTACGGAAGATCGGCAACGAGGCTTATGCCGCCTCCGTAACGAATGATATAGCTGCTTCGCTGGTGAATGTTAAAAAACAATCCTGGCGAATGTTGCTGGATAAGGCGGTATTTCCCGCGCTCGCCGTGGGCATAGGACTGGCCATGTTTCAGCAACTTTGCGGCATCAATATCATCTTCAATTATGCATCAACCATCTTTGCATCCGTAGGTGCCGGTATTGATCAGCAGTTACTGGGTACCGTAGGCATCGGCATTGTGAATCTGGTCTTCACCCTGGTTGCTATGTGGCAGGTCGATAAACTTGGCCGCAGGCCACTGATGCTGATGGGGTCAATCGGACTAACGGTTTTATATATTGTACTCGCACTGGCATTAAAAGCGCAGATGAGCACCATTTGGATCGCCGTATTTGTATTTTTTGCAATAGGCATGTACGCCACTTCGCTGGCGCCAGTGACCTGGGTGCTGATCTCAGAAATATTTCCCAATAAAGTACGCGCCATGGCTACATCAATGGCTGTTGTATTTTTATGGATCGGTTACTTTATCCTTACATTCACCTTTCCCATTCTGATTGAAGCAATGGGAAGCACGTATAGTCCTTTTATTCTGTATGCAGTAATCTGCCTCATCGGGTTTTTCTTTGTTAAAACAAAGGTGAAAGAAACGAAAGGAAGGACATTGGAGGAACTGGAGCAGGTGATGACAGGCCATTAGAGAAGTCTCTCTCATTTCATCCATGTTCTCATTGCATGCGAAAAGCTGTCATTCGCAAACCCCGTGTCTATCCACCGGCCGCTTCGCTGTAAAAAGGTTCTTATGAAAAAAATGAGCAATGTACCGGAAAGTGAGTTAAAAACCATTACACTTGGCAATGGTATCATCAGCGTTGGCATTACCAGCTATGGTGCCACGATTATGAATATCCATATGCCGGATAAAGCGGGCCGCCTTGCCAATATCGTTGCCGGTTTTGCAACACCCGAAGAATATCGCGGCGTGCATCCCTATTTCGGATCCGTTGTAGGCAGGTTCGCTAATCGTATTTCAGGTGCGCAGTTTGAGTTAGACGGTCGTATATATTCACTTTCTCCCAATGAAAAAGTAAACCACCTGCATGGTGGCCGGGAAGGGTTTGACCGCAAAATCTGGACTGTGGAGGAGGTCAGCAAACAGTCAGCAACCCTTCGTTATACCAGTAAAGACGGAGAAGAGGGGTATCCCGGCAATCTGGAGGTGACGGTTCGCTATTCGCTGGAAGAAAACAATAAGCTGCTTATTACATACAGCGCGGTAACCGATCAGCCGACCGTGGTGAGCCTCACCAATCATAGCTATTTCAATTTGTCCGGATTTGAAGAGGCCACGATTTATGACCATACACTGGAAATAGCTGCAGACAGGTATACGGTGAAAGGTATTCACAATACTTCCACCGGAGAGATCGGGAACGTGGCTGGTACTCCGCTTGATTTCACCACGCGAAAAAATCTGGGGAAAGATATCGATCAGCTCGGGGATGATCGGGGTTATGATCATAATTATATTTTACACGAGCATCCACCTGGCCATTCTTCTTTGAACGGACTCTTGTCTAAAGCTGCCACGTTAAGGCATGCGAAAAGTGGAAGAGTGATGCACGTCTACACCGACCAGCCCGGCATGCAGGTTTATACTTCTAACTGGTGGGACGGAACGATTACCGGAGCGCAGGGTATGCCTTATATAAAGCATGGCGCCATTGCGCTCGAAACCCAGGCCTGGCCGGATGCTCCGAATCATCCATCTTTTCCGTCGGCCGTACTTCGGCCGGGTGATGTATATAAAACTTCTACGGCCTTTGAGTTGTTGGTTGATTAACACCGGAGGTTTTTACCCATAAACACGAAATATTATAAATCATGAGTATGTTACGATTGTTCACATTATTGGGTTGTTGTTTTTTCTCCCTGGTATCTGGTGCTCAGCAAGTGATTCCTGTTCTTACGAGGAGTAATGCGCTGGTGCTGGGGGTAGATGCGAAGAATAACCTCTCTTCGGTTTATTTTGGTCAGCGATTATCAGACGAGGGCGAGTATACAAAAGTATTATCCATGTACCGCCAGGCAGAAGAGTACAGTGGTGTAGCAGATGCCGCTTATAGCTCCGCGGGCTCCAGGAATCTGTTTGAACCCGCTATTTCGGTGGTTCATGGCGATGGTAATACAGGCCTAGAGCTGGCCTATGTTTCGCATAGCAGCCAAACCATGGCAAAAGGAGTGACCCTTACCACCATTATACTCAAAGACCGGGTTTATCCTTTCCAGGTAAAATTATTTTATAAGACATATGCAGAGCAGGATGTGGTGGAGATATGGAGCAGCATCAGCCACACAGAGAAAAAGCCGGTAGTGCTTACCAAATTTGCTTCAGCCAACCTGTATCTCCGCGCTCCTGAATTCTGGCTTAGAAATTATCACGGAGACTGGGCACGGGAAATGCAGCCGGATGAATCCCGGCTTACGCATGGCATTAAAACGCTCGATGCCAAACTCGGCACCCGGGCCAACCTTTTCCAGCCTCCCTTATTTATGGTGTCTATGGGAAAGCCTGCAACCGAAGATGAAGGCGATGTATTGGTAGGCTCTGTTTCCTGGACCGGTAATTTTAAAGTAGACCTCGAGCTGGACAACCGCGATAATCTCCGGTTGATTGCCGGCATCAATAATTTTCAATCGGCGTACACGCTTAAGCCTCGCGAAGAGTTTGAAACAGCCAGGTTTCTGTACACCTTCTCCTCGGAAGGTAAGGGATTGGCGAGCCGCAATCTCCACAACTGGGCCCGCGAGTTTGGTATGGTGGATGGGCATGGATCACGCATGACCCTGCTGAATAACTGGGAAGCCACCTATTTTGATTTTAATGAACAGAAACTGGCCGGCTTGTTAAAGGATACGAAAAAACTCGGGGTTGATCTCTTCCTGTTAGACGATGGCTGGTTTGCCAATAAATACCCGCGCAATGATGACCATGCCGGTCTGGGCGACTGGAAAGAAAATGTAACGAAACTGCCCAACGGAATTGCATACCTCATCAAAGAAGCGACAGCCAATGATGTAAAATTTGGTATCTGGATCGAACCGGAGATGGTGAACCCCAAAAGTGAGTTGTATGAAAAACATCCGGATTGGGTGATCAGGCAGCCGGGAAGGGAGGAGCATTATTTCAGGAACCAGCTGGTACTTGACCTTACCAATCCCGCTGTACAGGATTTCGTTTTTGGCGTGGTAGATGATCTGCTCACGAAGAATCCATCGCTGGCGTATATCAAGTGGGATTGTAATGCGGTTATCTATAATGCCCATTCGGCTTTTCTTAACAACCAGCAGCATCTCTATATAGAATATGTGCGTGGTTTATATAAGGTGCTGGAGCGCATACGGGCCAAATACCCAACCATTCCCCTCATGTTATGCTCCGGTGGCGGTGGCCGTGTTGACTATGGCGCCCTGCAATATTTTACCGAGTACTGGCCCAGCGATAACACCGATCCGCTGGAGCGTATTTATATGCAATGGGAATATTCTTATTTCTTTCCGGCTATGGCCTCTTCCAACCACGTTACGGAATGGGGTAAGCAGCCACTGAAGTATCGTATTGATGTAGCCATGATGGGTAAGATGGGGTTCGATATTGTGATAGGTAAATTGCCGGAAAAAGAACTGGCACTGGCCCAGCAGTCCGTAAAAGTATACGACTCCGTAAAAAGTATTATCTGGCACGGCGATCAATACCGTTTGTCTGATCCGTGGAAAGATGCCGTTGCTTCTGTCATGTATGTGGACCGGCAGAAAACTAAAGCCGTACTGTTCAATTACCTGGTCAACAACCGCTATGGCCAGGGATCTACAGGTCCGGTAAAACTGAAGGGATTGAATGCGGGTGATAAATACCGGATACGCGAGGTGAATCTTTTTCCCGGCACCCGAACTGTGATTGATGCTACGAAGACCTATACCGGTGAATTGCTGATGAAGGTTGGATTTAACCCGGCCGTAAGACAGGGGAGGAACAGTGTAGTACTCGTGGTGGAAAAGATCTAGTGTTTTCCACAGGGTTGAGCTGTTTCTACTGGCTTTACAATACAGAGGGCTGATCAGTTTTGATCAGCCCTTTTTTGTTGGATTCAAAAACCCGTCCTTTCCGATGGCTCAGTTAAAATAATAATCTGAGCCTAGTTGGACGGGGTGTATTGTACTAAAGGCAATGTAAGATGTACAATTTCAATGTGTTGGTTTTCAGGCGTGACTTTGTATAAAAAATAGAAAGGGTAGCGTATATTTATGTGTTAGCGGACATTAAGAA
>JAGODE010000237.1 GCA_017998385.1 Chitinophagaceae bacterium
GGATACCGTCATGGAAGGCTGGCTCGTAAGCAGCGGACTGGCAGGCTGTATACTGGGTGTACTCATCACCGGCCTGGTAAGTGACCGTATTGGCCGCAAAAAAACTATTGCCCTGGCAGGCATTATGTTTTTGATATCAGCGGTAGGCTGTGCCTTTCCCCCTTCATTCAGCGTGCTGGTGATTGCACGCATGATCGGTGGTGTGGGTGTAGGCATGGCATCGGTAGTATCGCCCATGTATATTGCAGAGTTTGCACCAGCCAGTCAGCGGGGTCGTATGATCGCTTATTATCAACTCGCCATTACATTGGGTATCCTGCTTGCTTATTTTTCCAATGCCCTGCTTGTGAACTACAGTCATCACACTTTCAGCAGCGGCTGGGCCAACTGGTTTTTCCATACAGAAGCCTGGCGCCCTATGTTTCTGGCGATGGCTATCCCCTCTGTTGTATTTCTTGCCCTGCTTACACGTGTGCCCGAAAGTCCGCGATGGCTTATGAGCCGGCAGCAGACAGCAAAAGCAGCAGCTATCATGCAGCAGGTACGTAGCCCTGAGGAGGCCGAAAAAGAACTGGCCGAGATCAGCAAGGCCGCAGGGCGCGCTTCGGCACGCCGCATTTCTCTTACCTCACCAGCCATACGACTTCCATTGATCATTGGTATAGTGCTGGCCGTATTTCAACAGTTCTCCGGCATCAATGCAATCATTTATTATGGTCCAAGCATTTTTGAAGCCGCAGGCATCGACAGCAGCAATGCGCTGTTGTTTCAGGTTATCATTGGTGCGGTGAATATGCTGTTTACCATTCTGGCTATCCGCTGGGCCGATAAATACGGGCGAAGAATTTTACTCATTGCCGGCCTTACCGGTATTGTGGTATCGCTGGTGTTGTGTGGATTGCTTTTCTATACCAACAATACACAGGGACCGCTGCTGTTGATTCTGATGCTGACTTATATAGCCTGTTTTGCGTTTTCGCTGGGACCGGTAACATGGATCGTGATTAACGAAATATTCCCCACCGAAGTACGTGTAAAAGCGGTGGCAGTATGTACACTGGCGCTGTGGATTGCAGTGTGGATGGTAGGGCAGTTTTTTCCCTGGCTGCTCGAAAAGACTGGTGCCGCTGTCACCTTCTGGATGTTTGCCTTTTGCAGCCTTATCAATTTTGTTTTTAGTCTGAAAGTAGTCAAGGAAACAAAAGGGAAAACGCTCGAAGAAATGGAAGAAGTATTTATTGCACCTCATTAACCGATAAAACTAACCTGATGTTCTAATACAAACCTTATTGCTGGCTGAATGGTATCTCATCTCATTAACTTAAACTAGTTTACCATGGTACAATCTGCACTCCGGAAAGTATTACCACTGGCCCTGATGATGGGCCCGGCAGCGATGCAAAGCGCTGCGCAAACTACGCCCCTGGTAGTAGATCATCGTTACAGTATTCCCTGGTGGCAAACCTCTGTATGCCTGCCCGACGACCCCGTAAAGACACTTGTAGGAAAAGAAGGCCAGCTCTTTGGCGATTATGGTTACAAAGGCGGTCCCCGTAGTTTTTCTTTCTCGCTCCAGTTTGATAGCAGGACTCCTGCCACCTGGAAAGACCAGCAATTGCAATCCACCAACTTTCCGCTTTTACAAACGGTAAAAAACAGCGGCGCCGTTCAGATCACAGAAGAAACCTTTCTTGAAATCCCTGCTGCCGAAAAAATGTACAGTATTGTACGCTTCGACAGCCGCCGTGCACTCCGCGACTGGTCAAAGCCTTCTGTACCCTGCGATGCCTCTTTCCAGGATGCTGCCATGGGTGTAAAGGGATTATCTGGCGAAGGACTGGTAGAATTTCACATCAAAGTTCCTGCCGGCGCACGCCATGCCGTTGCGCTTGGCTTCTGCGAAGGAAAATATGAAGAGCCCGGCCAGCGCGAAATGCGGATTCACGTAGAGGGAGCTTCACAAAAAGACATTGACCCTGTAAAAGACTTTGGCTATCGCAAACCCGGTGTATATACGTTTGAAGCAACAGACGCTGACAAAGACGGCATCCTGACTATCGTAATCACCAATCGTCCCGGCGCCAAAGACCGTGATGCTATCGTTAATGGACTCTGGCTCTTCAAAGGCAATGTACCCAGTGCCGAAAACATTATTGCCGGTAAAGCCAACAGCCAGGCGCTGCTTTATGCAAAATGCGCCAATGTAGGCATGCCCGAACGCCGCTATCATTCTGTCGTTACACTCAAAAACACCGGCAGTACGGCTGTTTCTTTTCAACCCGTACTGCGTTATGCAGGACTGGATGAGCTGAAAAAAGAAAGCAACTATATTCAATTTGACGAATATACCCGCCTGGCTACCAGCATTGGTTTGGGTGAGCTGGTAAAAGACTCCGCAAATCATTACACCATCGAGGTGCCTGCTGTGCAACTGAAGGCCGGCGAAAGCAAACAGATGGCTGTTACACTCAGCCGTTTTTTTCCTGCTTCACTGAAGTATACGCCTGCTGTAGCTGTCAGCCGTCTGCAACAGCAGAAAGCTGCTGCGTGGTGGAAGGCCAATAGCCCTTCAGCCAATGCCATACAGGTACCTGATGCCGGCATTCAGGCAATGGTGGCATCAAGCATCCGCAACATCTTCCAGGCACGTGATATCCGCAAAGGCAACAAATCATTTCACGTAGGTCCAACAATCTACCGCGGCCTCTGGCTGGCAGATGGCAGCTTTCTGCTCGAAGTAGGCACCATGCTCAACTATGTAAAAGATGTACGCAGCTGCATCGACTACCTCACCCATTTTCAACTGCCCGATGGTGGCTTTGAAATGATCACCACTTTCCATAAAGAAAATGGCCTGGTACCCTTTATGGTCATCCGCCACGCCATGCTCACACAGGACCGCAAGTGGCTGGAGCAAAACTGGAGTGTGGTTGAGGGTTGTCTGCGACGTATCAATTACCTGCGCGCAGAAGCATTGAAAGATCCCGGTAAACCTTATTACGGACTGCTGCCCAACGGCAACGTAGATGGCGGCATCCAGCACGGCAATGATTACAGCAATACCGAATGGTGCCTCAGTGGCATGAAATGGGCCATCAAGGCTGCCCGCTGGCTCGGCAAAACAGCCCAGGCCGATGAGTGGGAAAAAGATTATAATAACTGGTTCAACTTCTTTGTAGAAAAAGCGCGGAAAGATATCCGCAAAGATGAAAAAGGAAACACCTACCTGCCAGTAATGATCAACAACGAACAAAATCATGAAGCACAGCGCGGCCAGTGGGCTTTCTGCCAGTCGGTATATCCGGGACAGATCTTTGATGAAAATCCTGAGGTTAAAAAATGGGCTGAGCAAACGGTCGATATGCTGACCGATCACCGAGAACAGGGCCTTGTGATCTCTACCGGCTGGATGACTGATGGCCTGTGGACCTATTTCAGCTCTTTTTATGGTCATGCCATGCAGTGGCTGGGCAAAACAAAAGGTATTCCTCAACTGCTCTATGACTTTGCCAATCACTCCTCGCCTACTATGGTTTGGCGTGAAGAGCAGAAGCCCAACGGTAAGGGAAATGAAGAAGTAGGTGATATGCCCCACAACTGGGCCAGTGCCGAATTTGTACGCATGGTCATCCATATGCTGCAGATAGACCGTGGCAATGACCTGCACCTGTTTGAGGCGCTGCCCAAACAATGGACAAAGGCCGGTGACGTAACCAAGCTGAATGGCATTCGCACCCCATTTGGCCGGATTAACCTGCAACTGACTGTAAACGGTACAGGAGACAAGGCAACTATGCAACTCAGCTTCCTCGACGCCGGCAATCTGCCCAACAATGTGGTTGTTCATAAAGACAACTGGACAGCCAGCGGTGGTACAGATGTGCTGAAAGGTATCAGCAAAATCACTCATACCATTTCACTTAAATAAATGAACGGTTAATTTTATTTCATGTCAAGCAGACGAACCTTCTTACGGCAATCGCTAGTAAGTTCAGCAGCAATCATGACCGGCAAACAGTTGTTTGCCGGTTCTTTTCCTGGTGCATCAAAAGGCGGCTACCCTGTAGTCGTTTCTACATGGGATTTTGGTAAAGCCGCCAATGCAGCGGCCTGGAATGTCCTGAGCCGATCTGGTCGTGCCCTCGATGCCGTGGAGGCAGGCGTGCGTGTGCCGGAAGCCGATGAAACCAATCAAAGCGTGGGTTATGGCGGCTTGCCCGACCGCGATGGACGTGTTACACTCGATGCCTGCATCATGGACGAAAAATATAATTGTGGCTCTGTAATGTGCCTGGAGCATATCAAGCACCCGATCTCAGTAGCCAGGCTGGTGATGGAAAAAACTCCGCATGTTATACTCGCCGGTGAAGGAGCATTGCGGTTTGCACTGGCCAATGGTTTTAAAAAAGAAAATCTCCTTACGCCGGCTGCCGAAAAAGCCTGGCGCGAGTGGCTGAAGACATCTGAATACAAACCGGTAGCCAATATCGAAAATCAATTGTACCAGCCCGGCAAAGACCCCATGCCCGGCGGTAAGGACAACCATGACACCATCGGCATGCTGGCGATCGATGCGCAGGGCAATATAAGCGGAGCCTGCACAACCAGCGGCCTGGCCTACAAAATGCAGGGCCGGGTGGGCGATTCACCCGTAATTGGTGCCGGCCTTTATGTAGACAATGAAGTGGGAGGCGCAACCGCCACTGGAGTGGGCGAAGAAGTGATCCGTATAGTAGGTGCTCATCTGATAGTGGAACTCATGCGTCAGGGCCACAGTCCGCAGGCCGCCTGCCGTGAAGCCGTGGAACGAATCATCAAACGTAACCCTGCCCGCGCCAAAGAAATTCAGGTTGGATTCCTTGCATTGAACAAAAAAGGAGAATATGGTGCATATTGCCTTCAGAAAGGGTTTACCTATGCTGTACGTAATCAGCAGACGGATACCGTTTTCCATTCCAACAGTATTTATTAATTCATATCAATACCATGACCCCACAAGCAAGATTTGAACTTTGCGCTTTCAATGTGCAGTCGTGCATCATGGCCGAGCAGGCTGGTGCTTATCGTGTAGAACTTTGTGATAACCCCGTAGAAGGTGGAACTACACCCAGCTATGGCCATATCAAACGTACCCGCGAAAAGATCAGCATCAAACTGTACCCCATCCTGCGCCCACGCTGCGGCAATTATTTTTATGACGAAGACGAGCTGGCTATCATCAAACAGGATATTGCCATTTGTAAAGAGCTGGGCTGCGATGGCATCTCTATTGGCGTACAAAAAATTAACGGGGAAATCGATATCGACCGGCTGAAGGAATTTGTAGAGCTGGCTTATCCCATGAAAGTCACCTGCAACCGTGCTTTCGACGCCACGCCCGATCCGCTTCAGGCCCTCGAAGACATCATTGCTGCCGGCTGCGAGCGTATTCTTACTTCGGGTCAGCGCAGTGGCGCACCTCAGGGCAGTGCCCTGCTTGCACAACTGGTAAAACAGGCTGGTGACCGCATCATCATCATGCCCGGTGCAGGCATTACAGCCGCCAACATTGCACAACTGATGCAGGAAACCGGTGCACGCGAGTTTCATGGCTCATTAAGGAGGGCCTCCGCCAATCCAATGACCTTTTCCAACCCTGAAGTACTTGACTTTGGCAACGTATACCTGCCGGATATGGATGAACTGAAAAAGATCATTTCTATTTTGCAATAAGCCCCGTTAGCAGCATGCAATGGGATAATAAAAAGAAAAAAGTCGCAGTGGTGCTGGCAATACTGATCCTATTGCCGGCATTGCTGCTTCTTATTCACTTCCGCTGGCAGCAACGTATTCTCATCAACGCATCTGTATATGAAGTAGGGCCACAACTTACCCAACCGGCCAATCTCATAAAGTGGTATCCCGGCGCAGACAGTTCCATTTTTCCCGATTACATACAATTGCATAATGGCCGGCAACTGCTGGTAAAACCCCTTCATGCTGCTGCGGTAGAACTCACCGATAAAAATGAACAAACCGCCTCCGTATGGCTTGCCCAGTCTGCCGGACAGGGATTTGAAACGACGGTGACACGCAGCCGCCGCGTATCGCTATGGACATGGCTAAAAGAAACACTGGCCAAACCGGCCGACAGCGAATCGCTTGCATTACTTAAAATGCAGTTGGAAGACCCTGCACGGCATTATGGGTTCCCTTTACATATTATTCCCGTACAGGATACACTGATTCTGACAGCATCGGCTACAGTACCCGGCGGACAGGACAGTACCGCTGTCACATATCTGCACGCACAACTGGCCGGCTATTTAAAGGAAACAGGCACATCTGCCGGCAACTATCATTTTATCTCGCGGCATAACCGGCCCGGCGATAGTGTGCTGGTTGCAGTAGGCCTGCCTGTTAAAAAAGAAAACAAAACTGTAAGTGGCATCTCCTGGCTGCGGTTACCGGGCAATGGCCGGTTGCTGAGCGGCAATTGTCAGATTGATCAATTACCGGCCCTGTACAAAGCCATGAACCAGTATTGTATTGACAAGGGATTGAAACGGGTGGCATTACCCCTGGAAAAATATACGGCCACGGATCAGTCTGTCACACTGTTATTCCCGGTTTATTGAGGCAGCAGCCATTGCAGGCTAGCATTGTTGCGTGCTACGAGCAACAACTCGCCCCGCACTGTACGGATATGCCGGATAGCTCTTACCTCTCCACTGATGGGGGTATATCCTCCTCCTGAAATAAACATCAGCTGTGAGCCGGCCTGCAGACCTCTGAGCAATGAGCCACGGTTGGCATCATAACGCCCCTCATAAGGCATCACCCCATAAAAATTTCCCGCGGCCAGGATATCTGCCGGCCCCTGGTGATCAAACTGGCCGGTAGCCCAGGCAAATACAGGCGATACCTGCGCCGCCACCGGTAATGCTTCAAACGACAACAAACCCCTGCCCTTATTCCAGATAATGCCCGACCGCAGGTCGGTTGCCTGCAGCACCAGCGCATTATCCAGCTGATCACCAAAAACTTCCTTCACGGTTTTACCGGCAAAATCAGCATAGCGGAGAAACTTTTTCTTAATGGCCGGCCATTGATTTTCCAGCTCATCTTTTCCGAGAAAAGTAAATTCACCTTCAGGCCTCGTATAAGTAAGAATCGGGTCTATCTGACCATTTTCATCC
>JAGODE010000238.1 GCA_017998385.1 Chitinophagaceae bacterium
GACATACCGTGAGGGTAGCGCCGGCCGGACCTTTGAGTGTGCTCATGAGCGTGATAAGGAAGGTGAGCGAGCTGCCGTACAGCAATACCTGCTGCAGGGTGAGCTTATCCGCTTTTTCTTTGGCCAGTTTTACAAAGGCCGCTGCGGCCAGACCTATCCAGATGGCGAAGGCATAGAAGGAGCCTACATAGGCATAGTCACGCTCACGTGGCTGGTTGCCCGGCTGGTTGAGGTAAAGTACAACGGCGATGCCGGTAAAGAAGAACAGGAGGAAGTTGACCACCCAGTCTTTCCGGAATTTGAAGAATTGGTATACGCAACCTACGATACCCAGTATAAAGGGCAGCAGGTAGAGTTTGTTGTTGGCTTTGTTGTGCTGGATGCTGGCAGGCAGTTGCGACTGATCGCCGAGGCGTGCATTGTCGATAAACGAGATGCCGGTGATCCAGTTGCCATCGCGCACATTGCCGAGGCCCTGTATATCGTTTTGCTTACCCGCAAAGTTCCACATAAAGTAACGCCAGTACATGAGGTCGAGCTGGTAGGTAAAGAACCACTCCAGGTTGTCGCGGAAGGTGGGCGGTTCAAAACGGCCCTGCTGGTCCATACCCAGTCCCAGCCATTGCGCATAGAAGGTGGCATGGCGCTGGTCATCGCTCGAGTCCCAGATACGGGGAAAGAGTTGCTGCTCGCTGGCAGGGTAGCCATACTCGCGGGTACGGCCAATTTGCTCATATTTATCTTTTCCGCGTACATAGCGCATTTCGCCTTCTA
Source organism: Chitinophagaceae bacterium (assembly GCA_017998385.1). Lineage (GTDB taxonomy): Bacteria > Bacteroidota > Bacteroidia > Chitinophagales > Chitinophagaceae > CAYMZZ01. The sequence goes on from JAGODE010000238.1 coordinate 775, forward strand.
CGATCCGGTCGGGCTGGGCGGCAAAGTGAGGACCGTAAATGAGCGGTGCACTGCCATACTGTTCGCGGCTGAGATAATAAACCAGGTTGATGGGGTTATCAACGTTGTTCATGTCAATAGCCGGGTTGGCATTGGAGCGGATGAGTGCAGTAAAATAGATAGAATAACCCAGCAGTATGAAGGCATAGCTCCACAAGCTGAGACGCAGCACGCGCAGGGCAGAGGGCTTTAAGAAATAACCCATCAGCACACCTACAACAGCTACAAGCAGGAATTTGAAGAAGTTGCCTGCGCCAGACTCACCCGTGGTAAAGAAGGGCAGCAGGGAGAGGCCGAGGAAGATGATAAACCAGGCAATGAGTTTGCCACGGCTGATATTGTTTTCACGGAAGCGAAGACCCCAGAAGATGACGCCGGCTACTGCAACGAAATAAAGGGCGAAGCCGGAGAAGAAGGGGAGCTTGAATGAGTTTACAAAGAATACATCAAACAGACCCGCAGCTTTCATCGAGTATTGAATGATGGTCACCTGTACCACACCGGTCACCAGACAGCCGATCAGGAAGGCAATGATCGCGCCTTTGGTAGTAGGTTTGAAACGGCGGTAGTAATATACCATCACAATAGCAGGGATGGTCAGGAGGTTGAGCAGGTGCACACCGATAGACAGGCCCACCATAAAGAACAGGAAGATGATCCAGCGGTCGCTGCGGATGCGGGCAGCAGGATCGCTGCCGGCATGCTCATCGGCATGTTCCCATTTCAGGATCGACCAAAATACCAGGGCGGTGAAGAAGGAAGAAAGGGCATATACCTCACCTTCTACGGCACTAAACCAGAAAGAGTCGCTGAAGTTATAAGCCAGGGCACCTACTATACCGGCGGTCATTACCGTAAAGATCTGCTGACCGGTCATAGCCTCACCGGCGCTTACAAACATTTTGCGGGCAAAGTGAGTGACACTCCAGAAAAGAAACAGGATGGTTGCTGCACTGGCCAGGGCGCTCATGAAGTTGACCGCGTTGGCAGCAGTCTGTGCATCATCGCCAAAGAGAATGATAAAGAGGCGACCCAGCAGTACAAACACCGGTGCACCCGGAGGGTGGGGCAGGCCCAGGTTTTTTGCAGTTGCTACAAACTCGCCGCAATCCCACAGGCTACCGCGCGCCTCGCGCGTGAGCATATAGGTGGCAAGCGAGATCAGGAATACAGCCCATCCGGTAAGGTTATTGACTTTCTTGAAGTTCATAATACGGTAAGTTTTGCCCTTATTTTGAAGGAAAGCAAAAATAGGGTTAAAAAGGTGGAAGTTTTCAGTTTTACCGCCCAATTTGACCAGCATTTTAACATCTCCAAAACACTGATTATCGCCGGTTTCTGTTAGACGGTTTATTCAAAATAAACCCGCACGGTCTGGTAAAACAGCTGGTTTTGCATATAGCCTGCCACCTGGCTTCCTTTTTCAGAAAAGCCCTTGAGGCCAAAGAGGCCCGCAGCATTGCCCTTGTTGATGGCGATTTCGAGGTAGCCGGCACTGTTGAAGAGGGCCAGTTTTTCGCCCGGGTTTACATCGGCATAGCTCTCGCTGATGCGGTCGATCATCTCATCGCGCTTGAAGACGATGCGGAAGCTGCGGCCCTTGCGCTGCTCTTCAAACTGCTCGCGGGTGATGTTGACAATCACGTTTTCGAAGTTGTCGATAAAGATGATCTGGCCTTCGATCCAGTTGTTGTCGAGCAGGGGGCGCAGGTGATTTTTTTCGATATAGCTCACATCGGGGTTGCCGATCTTCTGGATCGACTCGCCCTGGCTCAGCCTGCTGATGGCCTGCGCCATCACCTGCACACAGTAGGTCGTGTTTTTGTTGGCCCGCTTGTCGAGCGGTATGCCAATCACCATCTCCGGTTTGTCTTCGAGGATCATGTGCAGCAGGCCATTGTCGGCACAGAGCAGGTACTGGTTTTGGTGAAAGGCCAGCAGCAGCTGCTCCGGCTTTTTCTCAAACAGGTTCACCAGTATGATATGATAGGTAAAGTCAGGAAAGTTGCGGAAGGCGCTGCGGCAGATATAGGCCGCATGCGGGTAGTTGAACGGGGGTATGGAATGCGTGATATCCACCAGGCTAAAGTCTGCATCCACCTGCAAAAGCTGCGCTTTTACAGCGGCCACCAGGTAGTCCTGCTGGCCAATATCGGATGTGAGGGTGACAAGCGCCAAAGTGGGGTGTTTTGTTTGAATTTAAGGTGGATAAGGGTTAGCTGCAACGGCCGGCCGGTTTTATTTGACCAGCTCGCCGTTTTTGAAAAAGAATTTATGGGCCAGCTTATCGGCCAGGCCCGGAAAAAATTTATTCATAAATACCGTGCGTTTGCCGGTGAAGGTGAGTACCAGTGTACGTTTTTTGCGGCTCACGGCTTTGAGGATATGGGTAGCACACTCTTCGGCCGTCATCATCTTGCTTTCGTCCATCGGCGTTTCGCCATGCGACTCCGCATCTTTATTAAGTGCCGCATTGCGGATATTGGAGGTCGTAAAGCCCGGGCATACCCACATCACATGCACACCCTCGTGCAGCAGCTCGGTGCGGATGGCTTCGAGCCAGCCCTGCAGCGCAAACTTGCTGGCGCTGTAGGCACTGCGGCCCGGCAGGCCCCGGTAGCCGGCAATGGATGATACGCCCACAATGGTACCCTTGCGGCTGATGATGGAGGGCAGGGCATACTTGGTACAGTAGACCGAGCCATAAAAGTTTATGTCCATAACCTTGCGCAGCACGTCGATACTGGCATCTTTGAGCAGGGCGCGCATGGAGATACCCGCATTGTTGATGAGGATGTCGATACCGTCAAATACTTTGAGAGTCGTCTCTACCAGGCGGCGGCAGTCATTTTCGCTGCTTACATCGGCTACCATTGTGTGCAGCGGAAAGCTGGGAAAGGAGGCCTGCAGGTTATACAATTTATCGTGATCGCGGCCGCAGGTAGCCACTTTGGCGCCGGCCTGCAGCAGTTGCTCTACCAGGGCGCGGCCAATACCATCGGTGCCACCCGTTACCAGTACCACTTTATTGTTGAAGTAGGAAGACATAACTGTAATTTGATCCCGCAAACCTACTTTAAAATTTGCCAATATGCGGCACTGTAAATCAGCGCGCTACTATTCTTTTACGAAAAAAAGAATGCGAATTTTTCTTTTATTTTTTTTGGTTGAAAACATTGACTCCCTTATTTTTGCACCCCGTTTGAAACAGTTCGCTTCCAGAATTGCTCAAATGGAGCCACCGGTCTCCGGTGTGCAGGATTCCGTAGCTCAGTTGGTAGAGCAATACACTTTTAATGTATGGGTCCTGGGTTCGAGTCCCAGCGGGATCACAAAAACAAAACCATCACTCAAACGAGTGATGGTTTTGTTTTATAAAGATATTAATATGGGTCCTGGGTTCGATCCCGAGGCTTCGGGACCAGCGGGATCGCGGAAATAAAAAAGCCACTCTTTTGAGTGGCTTTTTTATTTTATATTATCTGGTTAAATTTTTAATGTATGGGTCCTGGGTTCGATCCCGAGGTTTCGGGACCAGCGGGATTTCGGAGTCAGACAGGATTGCAATTTTGCAAGCCTGTCCTTTTTCAATCCCCCATCAATAATCAATTTTTCCGAACATATCAAACTCACCAGCTTTAGTTGCATAGCAATCCACTCCATTGCATTATTCCACTGTTTGAGCTCAACATTTCTTTAAATCAGCATCTTTTTCACAAGATCCATGAAAACATTGTTCCGATAATAAAAAGCAGATTTTTCAAATTCCCGAACAATCAATTTCAACTCCCTTACCGTGTAATTCTTCTGTAAGGTGCGCAAAAGCTCCTCCATAAGTTCATCCTGCACATAGTCTTCCCCCTGATGATATAGTCTGCTATAGTCAGACTTATTGAATAGTTGCCTGATAAAACCATCCTTGTTTGCCCTTGCCATTTTATCTGCATATTGAACAATAATGCTGTATGGAGTATGACTACCAATATAATCAATCATCTTTTTATAATTCTGTTCATGATCCATAAGCTTAAAAGAAAATGAGTTTGCATCAGTGTTATAAGCACCCATGTGACCTGCTCTGGTTAGGATTTTTGTGCGCCATTTCTTCTTTTCATCTCCTTCTAGTTGGTCATAAACAATTCTGAAATCCGTAAAGTCGAATGTCAGAGGAACAAGCACCTTCAATACCTCAACTAATTTTTGGCTGTCTTTCCGTATAGTGAATATTTCTTTCAAAAGACTAAGGTAGCTTAAGCTATATTCCTGACGAATATTCCCCTGAATTTGATCGAGGCAGAATTTTTCGGCGAAGTCGAGTTGACCGTGTTCTATAAGCAAATGTATCAGGTCTTGATTGTATTCGTTTTGAAACCGTATCGGTTTGAACAGCTTATAATATTTATCGAATAATTCAGTCTTCTTAACAAGATTGAAAACAATTTCCGTATATATATCATCTTTATGAAGTTGCTTCGGCTTGTTTTTGGCGAATTGAGCAACTAATTTGTGGGTCAATTTTTCCTTTCTTTCCTTGCTATCCACTTCATGCAAGTGTGTCAGGAAAACAAGATAGTGCTCCCGGAGTTCAAAGTGAATGTCATTGATGCATTCAGTATAGTGTCCTGTCGCGGTGTCCCAGGCGTTTTCATCCTGTAAACCCTGTAAAACCGCAGCAGTATTTAATAAAACCCCGGCTATATATTTGTTAAACATCCTGCCTGGGGCATTTAAAGTTGTTGATACTTCATTACAACTCTCAGTGATTGCATAAAAGTTCAGGAATGATTCATTGTTACTTACATCGGCATGATATTTAACAATAATTGGTTTATGGATTTCAGTCCACAGTTCAATAATTTTTCTAACTTCACCAGCTTCCATTTTTTTTCTTTTACCTGCAACTGCCTTAACTGCATCAAGCGTCAATTGCCTAATATCTGCCGGTTTATATTTCTTTTGCTTGTCTGAGAACTGGTGTAAAAAAGCAAGCTCAAGTTCTTTACTCTTTCCCAACTGATTTCGTACCCACTCTTTCAACTGATCTGTATCTATCTCTTCCAACAACGATTCGAAAGGGCTAGCTTTTTTATTTTTCTTTATTTCCCGTCCGCTATTCTCCTTGCTTTTTTCAAGGCTTAACAATAAGGCGGCTTTGTGACGACAAAAAACAATCCTGCTATTGCAATCACAATGGTGTTCTATGACCTCACCATCTTTGTTTAAATGAAGTGAGACATCAAAACTATTTTCATTTTCATCTACATAAGCCTGAAAAAGTCCCTTTCCGATTTCGTCACATTCTCTGACCTGATTTTTCCCGGCTTGTTTTAAAAGTTCTTTAGACAATACATGGCCGTAATTCTTTTGAGACAGCACCATAAATGAATATTTTAAAACACTATTGTCCGACTAAAGTACTCGAATCCGGGGTATAAAAAAGGGCAGTTCCGAAGAACCACCCAGATTAGTTAAGTTTGGTTTACCACAACAAAACTTCACTAATGGGTGAAATTAAAAAATTTCCCGGACAGCCGAGACTTTCTCAGATTTTAGAGCTTTTTCCCGGCCAACTAATTCATGCTGCCAATCGTAAACACAAGGCCAACCGGTACTATAAAACCCTATCGTTCCGGGTTCATCTGGTGAGTATGCTCTTTGGCGTATTCAGCTACTGTAACGGGCTACGGGAGCTGTGTGAGGGGCTGCTGGCATGTGAAGGGAAACTCTCCTATTTAGGCCTGGATAAGGCGTCTGCCCGCAGTACCTTATCCGATGCCAACAGCAATCGCTACTATCAGGTTTTTGAAACCATTTATTATGGATTGCTGAGGCAGTACCATAGCTTTATCTCGGACAGCCGGTTAAAGGGGTTGAGCATCAGAAATTTAAAAGTAATAGACAGCACTACGATTCAATTATTCAGTGAAATCCTTCGCGGCGCAGGTCGCAACCGGCTGGATGGCGTCCGAAAAAAAGGAGGTATTAAAGTACATGCGCTCATAGATGCCTTCAGTGGCGTAACTGAATTTATCCGGATTACTGAAGCCCGGGAACATGACCGCAAGTTCCTCTACCACCTTAAGCTGGTGCCCAACAGTTGGATTGTTTTTGATAAAGCCTACACCACCAATAATCAGTTTGCCAAATGGGCGTATCAGAAAATCTGGTTTGTGACCCGCGAACGTGGTAATGCTGATTTTCATGTTATCAAGGTACTGACGGATAAAAACAAAAAACGAAAAGCAAAAGGCGTACTGAAAGAACAACTGGTAACAGTGGGCGTAAAACAAAACGGCACTGTTGTTCAACGACTGAAGCTCCGTAGGATTACCTATCTCTCGGAAGAAGGTAAAACC
>JAGODE010000239.1 GCA_017998385.1 Chitinophagaceae bacterium
GCCATCGGCAATGCCAATTTATACTCGCCTGCCATTACAGAAGAAGACTATAAAAAGGTATTTATGGGCAATGTGGTGAAAGACTATTTTGATAACTCTTATAAGGAACTGGTAAACTTTTTTGTGGAGCAGAAAAAACTTTCCGCCACAGAGCTGGAGGATATTCTGAAGCTGATTAAAAAAGAAAAATAAACTCTTCAACGATCGGTCATGCACTATATATTATTATACCTGGTAAAGTTGTCTGTATGCCTCGCTGTGATGTGGCTGTTTTATCAGCTGGTATTGCGTAAGCTTACATTCTACTACTGGAACAGGGTGTACCTCCTCGCCTGCCCCATATTGAGCCTTGCAATCGCTTTTATAGACATCGGGCCTGCGCTGCAGCAAAGCAATCTGTCAACGGGAGTGTGGATTGAATGGTTACCACCGGTAAAAATTGCAGGATCCATCGATCCGGTACAACATACAGCGCCAGAAGCAAGTGCTGGCTGGCCGGTACAGGAGTGGATCATTGGTATAATACTGACCGGCATGGCCTTCTTCCTGCTGCGATTGGTGATACTGCTACTTTCTGTACGAAAGATGATAAAACAGGCGACTCCTTTCGCTGAAAACGGATTGCGTTTTTACCAGATCGATGCAAACATCATCCCTTTTTCCTTCGGCAACGCCATTTTCCTGAACCGCGATCTGCATAGCGAAAGTGAATTGCAAAAGATCATCCGTCACGAGTCGGTTCACATACAGCAAATGCACAGCATTGATATACTCTATACAGAAGTTTTATGTATCCTCACCTGGTACAATCCATTTGCCTGGCTGATCAGAAAGGCCGTTCGCCAGAACCTCGAGTTTATTGCCGACGAACAGGTACTCCAAACAGGTATCGACCGGGAGCAATACCAGTATTCACTTCTTAAAGTAGCCGGCAATACGCAGTTCAGTATTACCAACAACTTCAATTTTTCTTCACTCCGCAAACGGATTGTGATGATGAATAAAGATAAAACGGCGGCTACGCACCGGGTAAAATTCATATTGTTGCTGCCGCTTACCGCCGTCCTGCTGCTGGCTTTCCGGAAAACTGGGCCGGCCCCTTTTATCGGTCAACAAGTGGAAGACTCTTTTACGAAAACTGCCGGTGCTGCCAATACCCTATCGGTATCTCCCCCCCGGTCTGTAGCTGTACCTATAAAAAAAGTAACCATTCCCTCACCTGTCACCACCGCCCCACCAGATCACAGAGCCGGATTTACCGGGCTGCAGGGCATTACTTATGACAGCGGAAAACCAGGTGAGGATGTCACGCCAAAGTTTACACGCATCAATGGCCAGTATCATTATTACACCGAGCAGAACGGTAAGATAACCTATTACAACCGCCACGGACAGCCGGTTGATCACACCGGCAAACTGCTTTCCGGCACACAAACGAATGCTTCCGAAGTATTGCCCAACCAATACATTCTCCGGGTATTCAAAGACGGAGAAATCATCAGTTCATTTAACGACGACAAAGCATGGGCTGATCGCTAGACAGTACACCTTTTAACATATAAATCATATAGCCATGAAGTTTATCAACATTCTTCTAGTCACCCTTTTGTCCTGTACCAACGGTTTTGCCCAGGGTCTGACCACCATCGAGCAGGATTATCAGCAGGCATTGACACTCGCTGCCAGAGACAATAAGCTATTACTGATCGATTTTTATACCAGCTGGTGTATACCCTGCAAAAAGCTGGATAAGCTGATCTTTCAAAACGATTCTGTCAGGCAGATCCTGGGAAAGGATTATGTACTGCTGCGCTACAATGCAGAAAATGACACAGTATTCCATTTATCCAAAAAGCACCACATTTTTATTTATCCTTCGGCCGTAGTGCTCAACAAAAACGGGTATGTAGTAAACCGCAACTATGGGTTCTCCGGCGAAGATTTTGCCGCACTTAGTAAAAGCGTACTCGCCTTTACCAATAACAGCCGGGAGTTGAATGACCAAAACATTTTCCTTAAAGGATATACCAATACCATCGACATAGCAGGGTACCCAAAGTTTTATATTGATTTTATAAACCGTACAAACACCAACCCCGATCCGGCAGCCATGCGAAAATACTTTGCCGAAACCCGCAACATATTTTCGGAAGAGTATTTCTCCACCCTGCTATACTTTGGCGCCGATGAGGTACCCGAACCTATTGCAGACAGTGTGCTCAAGAATAAGCAACGGTATATCGACCTCTATGGCGACAAGGAAGTAGAATCGCTCCTGTATGTACTTGTCCGCAGCAAGTTTGACAAAGCCATTGCCGAAAAAAGCCAGCAGCTGTTTGACGATGCCGTACTGTACGTAGTCAAAATTGTTAACGAAAGTTATACCACTACCATACAGTCATTCAAAACTGAATTTCTGATGGCTCAAAACAAATGGGCCGAGGTGTTCCGGATCAATGAAGAAATGAAAAATAAAGGTGCATTCAGCGACGAATCGGTCAACTATTTCTGCTGGACCGTATATGAAAAATGTGACGACCTGCAGGTAATCAAACAATGTATCGGCTGGATGAAAGAACTCACCGCCCGCAAGCCCGAATACGCCTATCTCGATACCTATGCTTTTCTTTTATATAAATCAGGCAATAAAGAACAAACCAAAAAGATCGCCCAGCTGGCCCTGGAAGCAGCGAGGAAAGAGAAAGAAAGTACCAAAGCACTGGAAAAGCTGCTGGAGAAGCTTTGATAGAGCAGGTCGCTGCGCTCAGTCTGCATTTCCCCGATTTTGCATAAACTTGTGCAAATCTTATTCAAAGCCATGGGACTCGACAGCATAGAAATACTCATGAAGGTGGAAGATACCTTTGGTATTAAAATCCCGAACCGTGAAGCGGAGAGGATATTGACGGTGGGGGATTTTCACGATGCGGTATGGCGGCAGCTTTCCGGCAGGCCTTCAGGTATATGTCTGTCGCAACGCTTGTTTTATTCGTTACGCAGATCCTTTGCCGGCATTGCGCCAGCGCAGATCACTCCTGAAACATCCACGGAAATACTATTCCCGAAAGCGAACCGAAGGCAACGATACGGGAACTTTTCGGCAACAACGGGCTTAAAACTACCGGGCCTTGTATTAGAAACGTTTTGGCAGCAAGTACTTACTGTTGTTGGAATTGCTGCCATCATGGGTGGATTGTCGATCGCTCTGCTGCTGGTGAATGTATACGGCTACAGCAAGTGGATATTCGCACTACCAGTTGCAGGCATGCTGCTCACTTTCCTGTTGTCGCGACTATTAACTCCCAGGCGAACGATGATCAGCGCAAGAAACATGAAAGACTTTACCCGGCATGTACTGGCATTGAACTACACGACCCTGTCTGCCCGCGAAGGCACCAACCGCACCGAAATGGAAACGATCATTAACCATATTATTGCAGACAGCGCCGGAATCGAACGGGGTGAAATAACAGCCGACAAGAAAATTGCAGATGATCTGGGGATTGATTAATTGGCTCAAATATAGATGGCTTATATTACTATAAATAATATAAAAGAAAAAACATCATAGCCGCTCAGTTCGAAAAGCCCCCAGTCTGTCAGCTATGATGAAGAGGTCTTTCTCATCAATTCGTTCACTCCTTCTCCGGTGTATTAAAGCCCGGCTTATCGCTTGCATCAGCCAGCCGACTATCCCTGGTATTCTTTTGCACTGCTATGGCAGCAAAAATGCTCAGCACAAAAGACATGGCATAAAACCCCTTTTCGCTGCGGGTGATGCCGGCATTCCACAGACCAATCGTGATCAGCAAAATGGATAAAAGCGTGGCAAACCAGGCGATGCCATAATAGAGATTTGTAACGGGTATACCTTCCAACTGGTCGCGTACCGCTTTCTGCACCGAGATGGCGGCAAACAGGCCAAACATGAGCACGGTAAAATAATAGCCTTTCTCATTCAGTTCCATTTCGGCATTCCACAAGCCGATATTAAATGCTGCCACACCAATCAATAAAGCCAGCCACGAAGCACCCACAAAAGCAGGCGAAGGTTTTTGAATCCGCTTTGAATCCATCATTTTTTGTTTAGCCATCAAAGCTATTAGGCGCGGCTATCCGATAATTTGACAAATATCAAAAACGGGTCAGGACTGCGCATGCTGCTTCCGGATGCGGCTCAGCGTTTCCTGCGTAATGCCCAGGTAAGAAGAGATTTGTCCCAATGGCACCCGCTGCAGGATATGAGGGGCCCGATGGAGAAGATCGGCATACAACCCGGCAGCCGTTTTAAACTGCGCATTTACATACCGCTCTTCCAGCTGCATATAGTATTGTTCGTAAATAATCCGCACCAGCCTTTCGATCTCATGAAAAGCATCGAAAAGTTCCGTCAGCTCTTTTTTGGAAATAGCCCATACGGTACTGTCTTCGAGGAACTGGATGTTTTCGACAGCCGGTTGACCGGTAATATAGCTATGAAAAGAGGTGATGAAGTTGTTTTCAAAGCCAAACCAGTGTGTTATTTCTTTACCCTCGAGTTCATAAAAGCCACGTAACGCGCCTTTCTCGAGGAAATAAAAATGCTGACAGACACGCCCCTTCTTAAGAAGAAAGTCACTTTTTGAAAAACTGACAGGCTGTAGCCGTTCGGTCAGCACAGTTTCTGCTGCGGGGTTGAGCGGGTAATAGGTTTTGAGGTGCTGGATGACGGGGTGCATGGAGGAAGGCGGATTTTTGGGCATTAAATGGAAAATATGAAATTTCCCCTATTGATCAATAAGAACTTGTAGTTGTGAAGGCAAATTGAACTTCTTATTCTTTATATCTTTCTCTATAAAAAACACTTCATTTCCCTGAAGCCAAAATAAATTATTGCTGACTGGCTTTGTTTCCTCGGAATTATACATGTAGTCAGCGAGCCCCATAAAGCTCAGGCAAAATGCTTCAATTTTTGTTTTATCATTTAAAGGCAATGCCACGATCGCCATATTGTTGGGTATGGAAATCAATGTCCCAAACTTCCCAGCCGGTGGATTGGCCTTTTTTAAGTCCAAAATAAAAGAAGTCACAAATAAATCGGTATCGCTTGCAAGCAGATAAAATTCTTCTCCGCTTTTTGCGACATCAGCTTTTTCAAATTGCTGATCAAGACTTTTAAACGTATTTTCCTTCGCCAGCAAGTAAATCTCACTTTCTGTCTTTTTCCAAATATCCAGGTACTTTCGCTCTACACTTCCTATGCCCGACGGAAGATCCATAACAATCACCTCAATCAATCCTTTGTAACCGCTTTTTACGATACCATGATTTTCATATAACTTTCTTAATTCGTCTGGATAAATTCTAATTTTTAAATAGGGCTTGACAAAGTTGAAATCCACCATTTTTAACTCAACCTCCTTTCGCTCTTTTTTTAAGCGTTTGTATTGTTCAAAATAATCAGCAATCGCTTGTTTTGAAAAAGCTTCGTCTTTACCCGCACACCGCTGGTAAATAGTGGTTAACCCAATTTCGAGATCTTTGTCAAAATACTCACTTTCTGAAAGTGTTTTAAAATATCCCTCCTCAAAGTGTTCTTCAATTTTGCCGACAGGAAGCGCAGCCAGTTGTGATTTAAACAATGCGATAAACCGGTTTACATCGGCATTATCGGTCTGTGCGATTAACTGATTAGTAATGAGGAAAAAGGCAACTAATAATTTAGCTTTCATGCTTATTTTGACACTCATTTAGTGAATAAGTAGAGATAGGGCAAACATAGCTTAAATAAACAGATCGCCAGAATAAAAAAGCAGATGCCAGCTGATCGTCTGGAAGCTATCTGGACTGGATGATTGACAAGAAAACTGGCTTCAATGGCTTTATACTATCTGGCCTAGCTGCCTCCTGAACTGATCGAGCAGCACCTCATACTTTATCCGCGATGCGGTGGATGTCGAATTCAGCACCACACAGTCAATACTCCTGCCCGCTACATAGATCTCAAAAGAGTTTTCGGGTCTTACCAGCTCAATGGCCGAATGGCTAATCCCAGCCTCCCGCAGGTAACGCAGAAACGATCTTGCCGTGCTGTGTTCGGCCGAAAAGCCGGGCAGCAGGATCCGCTGCAGTTCCGGGTGAGCCTCTATAATTGACCGGATATCCTGAAACCGGGTGATGCGGATATGCGTATCGAGTGCGCTTTTACCTTTCCGCTCAATCTCCTGTCCCAGGTTCTGTACGCCGGCCTGCAATCGCTGCATGATCGCATAGCGCTCCTGTACAGCTGCTTCCTTGTCGCTGTCGGTCTTCTTCCAGACAAGCTCCATACCGGCAACATCGGCCAACAACTTCCAGAAATGATTGCGGAGATTTGGATAGTAAAAAGGATAATCGCGCCGTTCGGGACTGGGCGGAAAACTGCCCAGGATCAGGTAGCGCATAGGGCTTATGTCGCGGTACCAGTTGGGGTGGAGTTCTTTGTTCCATTGTGGATCCATGAGGCAATAGTTTCGTCAGGGAAATTAAGACATAAATTAAAGAAGCGGCACGTCTATCAATGGATTGGTTTTTGGGCAATACGCCTTTATCGACATTCATAAAACCTGTTATGTCGAAGCAGACAGCATCAACCGTAATTCATGTCGAAAATAATATGAAAATCCACCAAAGGAATAGGCCAATGTGCTAATGTGCCGGTGTGCTAATGCCCTATGCCTCCATAGCCTGCTTTACGCTCTTCGCGATCTGAATAAGGCAGGAAAATAGTGATTAAACAGTGCTCACGCTGTTGTGGAGAATCAACAATACTATAAGGGGGGACATTTACCAAAGCCCACAAAAGCATCTGTACAAATCTGATTCCCAAATCATTAAATCAGGATGCAAAAACAACTAGCTGATTAATAATAACTTAAGAATAAAACAAGTAATTTAGTCAGTATAATCTCCCCACACCTAGTAATTTGGTCAGTATACTATTAAAGAAGGTAAAAAAGCCGGCAGCCTTTGCTGCGGCTTATCCGGAGGCAGACTTTCAGGTGATCTCAAAAAATAACTATCTCGACTGGATCACGCTTTAGCATTCCAGCTTACTTTACCCAAAGCATCCTGCCGCGCCGCTTCCCCTTTTTATTGCCGGTAGTGATCTTTACACCATACAGATACACGCCGCTCATG
>JAGODE010000240.1 GCA_017998385.1 Chitinophagaceae bacterium
TGGTAGTAGTTGCCATAGTTCTGTCGTTAATTGATTACCCGGTCTGCTACGATAGCGGCCAGCGAAAGACCACTGAAGAGGATCGGTAACCATTGGTTGCTGCGGCCGGCACTCGCTACCCTGGCTTTATTGGGCTCCACGTAAACGATATCGTTGGAGCGCAGGTAGTAAAATTGCGAGTTAAACAGGTCGCTGGAATTCAGATTGATACGGTTAATTGTTTTCTTATTGTTTTCTTCACGGATAACCATCACATTGTCTTTCTTGCCATAGATGGTGATATCACCGGCCAGGCCTAACGCTTCGAGCAGGGATATTTTTTCATTGGGCACATTTACCACCGATGGACGGTTTACCTCACCCAGTACTGTTACACGGAAATTGGTGAAACGAATACTTACGAGCGGATCCACCAGCAATTTCTTTTCAAGGATAGAAGCTACTATCTGATCTTTCAACTGGTTTTTGGTAAGGCCCTCGGCTTTGATATTGCCGATCAGGGGAAGTTGGATCTGGCCATCACTGTTTACCAGGTAACCGGTACTGCCACCCAGTGTGGCAGAAGTGAGGGCACCATCATTGGCATTGGCCGTTTGCGGATTCAGAATGGCTGACGCTTCGGCATTCGGGCTACTGATCGTGATACTAAGGATATCATTCTTTTGGATTACCGATTCAGGAATAGGCGTGTTGGTGGCGATAGTTCCATTGCCGGCATCCGGAAAATATTTCGCTCCACGGGTATTGATACAGGAACTGCCAATTACCAGCAGGAGAGAAAAAAGTACGATTTCACAAAGTACAGCATTACGACTAAGTCTTCTTAGCATATAGTTTATAGTTAGGAAACAAAACGTTCCGGTCAAAATATGGCAAATGCCAGATTTTGCTCTAATCAGGTGCTACTTCGAATAAATTCGTTTCAGAAGAATTGGAACAGATGTTACAAGGTTAGGGCGGACTTCAATAGGAAGGATGTTAAAGAATTGACCCCACTAAAGTATAGTATAAATACCTAATGAAACTGTTCTTTTTTGTTCAGAAATATTATTTTTCCGTGAACGACCTCGATTTTATGTGCCGGAAAGTAGTGTACCCGGTTTCGGTTACCAGTTGATCCAGTTGCTGTTGCTGACGTTGCGTGTGTTTCGTAAGTGTCAGCAAAACCAGGTTATTGTATTTGCGGTGGAGGTAGTAATTGTACGAGGGGAGCAGCCCTGTTTTTTTGCCGGGCAGCTGCCGGCGCAGGCTTTCTTTCCGGCTGCTGATGATATATTCCCACATGGCAAAGGGATTTACAGGATTGTCCTGCCTGGAGAAAGCCAGCAACGATTTGCCCCGCCTGATATATTCGGCGCCTTCTTCTTCCATACCGGTGAGTACCAGGGCTTCGCATACAGCCAGTTCAAAATCGGGATAAGTGGGAATGGGGATATCGCGGCTACCGGCCAGCAGCGATACCAGGTACTTGGTGGCATCGGCCAGGATGGGCTCTACCGGTTCATGACAGACCTGGGCATAGAAAATGCGGGCGGCAATGAGCCGGCCCAGCACATGCGAGGGGCAGGCATTGGTAATGGTGAGGGTTTGCAATACCTGCATATGTTTATCCATGCCGGCCCGATTGCCGGTAAGCCAGTAGCGAAATACCTGCAGCGAATGGGCAAACAACTGGGCATCATCGGTATGGCGGGCTCGTATATAATAATGGAGTCCATCCCCGTAATACCCGTTGAGCTGGTCCATATTTACAGACAACTCGTAATAATAGTACTGACCGGCGGCTGTACGGGCTATTTCCCGCTGAAACGGATCGGTCAGCTCCGGATGCCGGTCCAGAAAACTCACCGTTTGCAGGATTACCGACTCGGCCGCGGGATTATGACCCTCGGTCACGGGCAGATTTTTGAATAAGGATACGAGGAAATGCAGCACCTCATCGGCTGCCAGGTCTTTTTTGTCGCTGGCCGGAGGCAGTTTGCTTAATTGCGAAAGTTCATCGACCGACCCAAAACCGCAATATTTGGAAAGAATGGTAAGTGTGGAAGGAGAGGGGCTGTACTGAGTTTTCACAAGCCCAAAAAATCGGCGGAGTGTATTGGCGTTGACCGTATATCCTGTTTTATGATAAATGTCATCTACCAGCTGCAGGCAATCACGCGACGACAACACTTTTCTTCCAAAAGTATTCTCAATCTCTTTGCGTAATGCCGGAAGGAGGTGTTTGTGCATAGTAGTTGACAGTGGTCGGTGGTCGGTGGACAGTGGATAGTTGACAGTTGACAGTGGTCGGTGGTCGGTGGACAGTGGATAGTTGACAGTGGAAAGTTGATAGTGGACTGTCGCATTAGCACACTGGCACATCACCCCATCAGCACATTCGCTCTCATTTTCAAATTTTCAAATCCCCTCATCTTCAAATCGATTAGCACACTGGCACATTAACCCATTAGCACATTTCCTCACTCATCTTCAAATTTTCAAATCCTCTCATCTTCAAATCCATTAGCACACTGGCACATTACCTCATCAGCACATTAACTCAGTTGTTCACTCATCTTTGCCAGCACATCTTTTTCGATCATTTTCTGTGCTACGTGAATCATATTCTTAAAGGCGGTGGCTTTGCTGATGCCATGTCCGATGATGACGGGTTTTGATACGCCCAGTACCGGAGTGCCGCCGTAGTTTTCAAAATTGAACCGGTCAAAATAGGGGTTGTCGATTTGCTGGGCCCGGCTGATATCATACAGCGATTCGGCCAGTTTGAGAATGATATTGCCGGTAAAACCTTCACATACCATTACATCGGCCTTGTCGAGCAATACATCACGGCCTTCGATATTGCCAGCAAAGTGAATATGTTTATTTTCCTTGAGCAGAGGGTAGGTAGCCTGTGCGAGCAGGTTGCCTTTTCCTTCTTCTTCGCCAACATTGAGCAGGGCTACACGGGGCTTTTCAATACCCAGTATGAGTTGGGCGTATACCGAACCCATGATGGCAAATTGATTGAGCTGCTCGGGTTTGCAGTCGGCATTGAGGCCAACATCCAGCAGCAGGCCGGTCTGCCCGTTTTCTTTAGGAATAATAGTGGAAATAGTGGGGCGCAGTACGCCTTCTACTGCTTTAATGCTGAAAAGAGCGCCTACCAGCATGGCACCGGTATTGCCGGCACTGATGAAGGCTTCCGTTTTTCCGGAGGCCAGGTAATGGAAGCCAATTGCTATCGAGGAATGGGTCTTTTCTTTGAGCGCCTTCGTGGGATGCTCGTGCATATCGATCACCTGTGGTGCGTGCACCAGCTCTACTTTTTGCCGGTCAATGCCCAGGCTGTCTAACAAAGGCTCAATCTGTGCGGCATCGCCAAAAAGTTGCAAAAGGGCGGGGGCTTCTGCTTCATTCAGATAGGCCAGTACACCTTTGGCAGCTTCCAGCGGAGCCAGATCACCACCCATCATATCAAGTCCGATCTTCATTGCAAGCGTAAAATACTAATTCTAAAATAAGAAATTCCAAATCACATCAGGTGTTTACCCAATGAATTTGGAATTTTCGTCTCTTTATAGCGTGAAAAGACTTTGCTTACTTCTTCACGGGTGCTTTTTCGGCCACCAGCTTTCCTTTGTAATAAAGCTTTCCTTCGCTCACATGTGCCCGGTGACGGACATGTATTTCGCCAGTAGTGCTATCGGTAGACAGCGTAGTGGCAGTAGCTTTATAATGCGTTCTGCGTTTAGCGCTTCTTTGCTGGCTGTGTCTGCGTTTGGGATTTGGCATAACTAAATATTAAAAAAGTTCAACTATTCAATTTTTATTTCGGTCTGTTCTTTTCCTGAATTACTCCAGGCCTTTAAATTTCTCCAACCCTTTCCAGATCGGATTATCTTTTTTCTCAGGTTCTTTGGTTTCCAGTTTCTTCAACATGTCCAGCACCGTTGGATTGCAATGCGGGCCATCCATTTTTTCGTACTGGCATACCTTCTGCATCGGAATGCTCAGGTTTATGAATTCGTAGATCCAGTTCTCCACATCAAGATGGCTTTCGCCACGGCTGATGTAGTATACATCGGGATCATCTTCCTGCTCATTCATCAACTCCGGCTCGTCTACCATCTTCACCGTCACATTAAACTCATCCCAGAGTTCAAATGGAAGGGGATTGCTGCAGCGATCGCAGGTTACTTCCAGGCTACCGCCAATTTCAAAGCGGAGCAGCATAAAGCCGGTCTTTTTATCGAGCGACAACTTTACCCTGGCCTGGCAGTTTTTAAAATCCTGCTGCTGGAATGGCTCAAAGAACTTATCCGTAATCACGTAATCGTACTCGTGGACCCCGGGTTTCAGTCCCACAAAAGCAATCTCGTATTCCCGGCGGTACCCCATGTGCGACTTTTTAAAGAGTTGGCAAAGGTAAGGGTTTCTGGCGAAAAATTACGGGCAAATTTCGGATTATTTTGCTGCCAAGTGCCTAATTTAAGGCCCTGATTCCTAACAGGTTTAAAAAGCAACTACGTGCAACGATTTCTTTCCCGGCTATTTAGGCACCTTATGAAAAGCTGGAACTGGGTGCTCCTCATCCTGCTGACCATTCTTATAAAATGGGCTTCCTGGTATCCCGAATGGGTGGAGATTAACTATACATACGGTCTTTATCCCATGATTTCCAAGACACAACGTTTATTGCTGGGCTGGATCCCCTTTAGCGCCGGCGATCTGTTTTATGGCTTCCTGGTACTGGTGCTGCTGTTTAGAGCAGTGCAGCTTGTACGTGTATTGCTCCGCCGCCAGTTCAACCGCAAATACCTGCAAAACGGCCTGCAGCAACTGATTTTTTTCTTCCTTTTTGTATATGTTTTTTTTAATCTGCTGTGGGGGCTCAATTATAACCGCAGCGGTATTTCGGCTCAGTTGCAGCTGAAAGTGGAAGCTTATACCCGCCAGGATGTGGATACGCTTACCAGTTTGCTCTATCAGCGGCTCAACGAATATGCCACTACGGTCACGCCTGCCCGGCGTGATAGTTTCCGGCGCAAAAAGGATTTGTTTCAGGAGACAGCAGCAGCCTACAAGCGTGTAGCGGTACACTATCCTTTTCTGGCTTATAAGTTTAAAGCCATCAAGCCATCGATTTTCAGTTATGCCGGCAATTATCTCGGGTTTCAGGGGTATTACAACCCCTTTTCCGGCGAAGCCCAGGTCAACACCACCATTCCACCATTTCTGCAGCCTTTCGTGACCAGTCATGAAGTGGCACATCAATTGGGGTATGCCAGGGAGAATGAGGCCAATTTTGTAGGGTTTCTGGCCTGCCGGTACAGCGAGTCTCCGGTATTATTGTATTCCATGTATTACGACATGTTCAATTATGCCATCCGTGAATTATACCAGTCTGATACGGGGCGTGCGGCCACATTGCTGCGCGGCCTGCATCCGCAGGTCAAAAAAGACCGGGAAGAGTTCCGCAAGTTTTATCTGCGGCACCGAAACCCGATAGAGTCGGTCGTGATGTGGGGATATGGTCACTACCTGAAGGCAAATAATCAACCGGCAGGTAAAGAAACCTATGATGAAGTGGTGGCCTGGCTGATTGCCTATTATAAAAAATTTGGCGCAGCCGCTATCTGATATTTATTTATTCGTTAAACCGGTAACATGCGAAAAGGAATTCAATTTGCCCTTTGCCTGCTTATGCCACTGGCAGTGGGGTTCATGTCAGGTTTTTTTGTGGAAACAGAAGGCTGGTATCAGCAGTTGCAGAAACCCTCCTGGACACCCTCCGGTACAACTATTATGCGGGTCTGGATAACGCTTTACGTATTGATGGGGGTCGCTCTTTTCTCCTTTTTAAACGCGAATCTCTCCGCCCGGCAAACCCGTTCGGGAATGCTGATTTTCCTGGTGCAGTTACTGTTAAACTTCAGCTGGTCATTTATTTTCTTTTACCTGCAGGAACCCGGCTGGGCGCTGGCAGAGCTGATAGTGCTTTGGATAAGTATCCTGATAAATATCCTTGTGTTTGCTAAAGCCGGCAAACTGGCAGCACTACTGCTCATCCCTTATATCTGCTGGGTTAGCTTTGCAGGATATCTCAATTACACTATCTGGCAGCTCAATTGAGAGAGGAGATTATTTTTTTTTGTCGGAGGCGAACCGGAACGATTGTTCCATTAGTTCGTAATCTTTCTTGAGCGTTACAAAATCATCGTCGTAGCACTGCTGTACCACGAGCATTGACTTATCGTCGTCTGTATAAACGAAAATACGTACAAAGCCTTTTGTGAGTCCCAGTAGTTTGCCTTTCAGTATTTTTCCTTGTCCGGTATAGCGCCCCCATTGGGTAAATTCAGTGATTTCAGGGTTTTTGATGAGTTGCTTCTGAAATTCTGTTACCTGCTGATTGAGCATTTCCTGGCCGTCGATGGGTACGTTCATGATAATAAACATGATCATATTGTTGCCATCGGGAGAGTCGAAGCTGAACAGCGCATCCGGATCATAATCCGGGTCTTCTTTGTCGATAGTCCAGCCGGCCGGATAGCTGATGCTAAAGCTGTCGCGGGCAATTTTGGTGCCCTGCGCCGAGGCGAGTGTGCATAGTAACAGGAAGAAAGGCAATAGTCTCATACACCGGATGTTTCTTAATGTATTTATGAGTATCAGAATGTGTTTTTCCACATCATGCTTTCGATCGGCTTATCGGGCTGACCGCTGTATTTGGCATTTTTTTTCTGATTGTAGGCGACCTGTATTTCACCATCAACAGGGAAATATATCAGCTGGCCTACGGGCATACCTTTATATACTTTCACCGGTTGTTTCACCGATATTTCGAGTGTCCAGTGTCCGCAGAAGCCCACATCGCCTTTGCCGGCAGTAGCGTGGATGTCGATACCGAGACGGCCGGTCGATGATTTTCCTTCCAGAAAAGGCACATGGGCATGGGTTTCCGTGTATTCCAGTGTTACACCCAGGTAGAAAATATGCGGGTAGAGTACAAAGCCTTCCTCGGGTATTTCAAAATACTCGATCTCGTTGTGTTTTTTGGCATCCAGGATATGCTCACGGTAAGTGGCCAGCCAGCGGCCCAGGTGTACATCGTAGGAGTTGCTGCCGAGGCATTCTCTGTTATAAGGAGACAGTAC
>JAGODE010000241.1 GCA_017998385.1 Chitinophagaceae bacterium
GACACAAACCTTGACTTCAACTCACTCAGCTCTTTTTCCTTTTTGAGCAGCGTGGCAAGATTTTCCTTTGACACTTCCAGTTCCGATACCACTACCCGCAGTTCTTTCGTTCGCTGCTCTACTGTCTCCTCCAGCACATCATTCAGGTTTTTAATCTCTACCTCAGAATTTTTCCGGATAGAAATATCACTAATAAACGCAATTACATACTGATTGCCGTTGCGCGTATAATTGCTCAGACTTACTTCGACAGGAAACTCGGTACCATCCTTCTTTATGGCGAAAAGATCCATCCCTACACCCATGGGCCTGTTTTTGGGTTGTGAGATATACTCATCTCTATGATGTACGTGATGAGAATAAAATCTTTCCGGTATGAGCAATTCGATTTTTTTATTGACTATTTCTCTTTTACTATATCCAAAAAGATTTAAGGCAAACCGGTTTATATTGATGATCCGGGCCTGGCTGTCTGTTTCAATAATACCCATACTTGCATGATCTACCAGAACCCCGAAGCGCTGTTTGTACTGCGCCGCCCGCAGTTCGCTCTTTTTTACGTTATCGATTCTGGTGATCACTGCCAGGTAATAGGCCGCCCCCTCTCTCATGAACTGTCTGATAGTCAAGGCCCCCCAGAAAATGCGCCCGTTTCTGGATATATATTCAGCCTGCTCATCGAAAACTCCTCTCCCGTCAATAACTCGCTGGCGCATCGTTATATCAGCCTCAGAAAGTTTCACTTTCCTGAATGTTCTGAACAGTGATATATCCATTTCTGAAGATTCTGAAAGCTCAAACATTCTGAGCCAGACTTCGTTACAGAAAATAACTTTTCCGGTAGCTTTTTCTACTACAACCATCCCCTCTTTTATGCAACTGCATAACTCTATCAAAAAATCATTTTTTGAAATATCTACAGCATGACTGGGAATCGGCATACCGGTATCTATTTAAGTGAGAGTGACGGGGAGGGAAAGCCTAACAAGTTACTGAAATATGACCATATCCGCGTCAATACTGAGAGTAGTTCATAATTAGAAACTAACTCTCAGTCAGTTAAGTAAAAAAACAACCGAGGTCCCGCCATTCCGGACCGATAAGTTGTACCAGGTATGCGCTTCTTTCCGCTATTTATTGTCATAACCAGTAATTGCCATACGTCTTTGTTACATCAGCCCGGGCGGATAAGTATACCTGTTTCCCTTTCAAGAGGGGATCAAATCTATATGCCTGCTGCCAGCGGGTTACTGACAGCGGTCATGAGAAATTTTGATTGCAGTCATCATCACACAATGAATTACTTAAGTTTTTCAGTTCCGGGTGTCCATATCTCACGTACTTGACAGGTATCAGCAACTTAACTGCGTGCGGTCAGCCACCCGGGCTTTGTCAACGCATAGATTCGCAGATAAAATAATCACATCATGAGAAAGATACTGATCGCCTTTGACGGCACCAGCTATTCGGGCGCAGCGCTTGAATTTGCGAATCGCCTCAATGAAAAAAATCCGGTTCTTATTGTGGGCGCTTTTATGCCGCAAACCACTATTTCTCATTTATGGAGTTATGCCGGCGGATTACCTGAAAATGATTTTATTCCCCTGGTAGAGCAGGATAGTGCAGAAATCATTAAGAAAAATATCCGTCAATTCGAAAACTATTGCATTGATCATGGTATTGAGTACCGGGTACATAAAGATTATTTTGACTTTGCCATTCCTGAATTAAAGAATGAAACCCGGTTTGCGGACCTGCTTATCATCAGCAGTAATTCCTTTTATGCCGGCGTGGGAGAAGAACCCAATGCCTATTTAAAGGAAATTCTTCATGGAATCGAATGCCCGGTACTACTGGTACCCGACAATGTTGAATTTCCTCAGCGTAATATTCTTGCCTATGATGGCAGTGAAGCCTCCGTATTTGCCATTAAACAATTCGCCTATCTTTTGCCGGAACTGGCCGGCAATCCAACTATACTGATACATGCCAACGAGGAAATCAGCGAGCCGATGCCCAATGAACTGAATATGCAGGAAATGGCAGCACGTCATTATCCTGATCTTACCCTACTGCACTTTGGCCCTGACCCCAAAAAGTTTTTTTCGACCTGGCTAACCGAAAACAAAGCGGGTATTCTTGTAAGCGGAGCCTTTGGGCGATCAGGACTGTCGCGCCTGCTGCATAGAAGTTTTGTGACCAGTGTAATAAAAGAACATAACAGCCCCATCTTTATCGCACACAAATAACCTGGAAGCTAAGCATAGAATAGTGACTATAATCCGGATGACGAATGACCCAGGTCATTCGTTGCGGGTATATACCTGGCATACCTTTCAAACAAATTTATTATTATGAAACCTGTTCATTTCATACTGATTTTTTCACTCGCCCTTTTCACCACCTGTACCGCTCCCCGGATCACCAGTTCCTGGAAAGCAGACAATGTGACCCCGGAAAGATTCAAAAAAGTACTCGTACTGGGATTGATCAACGAGCCTGACAGAACAATCAGGGAAAATATGGAGGCAAACCTTGTATCACGGCTAACCGCGCTTGGATATACTGCAGTCTGCTCCTGCGATGAGTTTGGCCCAAAAGCCTTTCAGCAGATGACAGAACAGGAAGCCCTTACCAAACTTACTAATAGTGGCATAGATGCGGTATTAACGATAGTGTTACTCGATAAGACAAAAGAGCGATACTATGTTCCGGGCAGGGTTTACTATTCTCCTTATTCTGTCTATCATAACCGTTTCTGGGGATATTACTCCACTATGTATGACCGTGTGTACGCGCCAGGCTACTACGTTACAGACACAAAATATTTCTGGGAAAGCAATCTCTATAAAATAAATACCACTACGCAATTACTATACTCTGCCCAGAGCCAGTCATTTGACCCGCCCGGCAGCAGCCTGGTAGATAGTTATGGTAAAATGATCATCAATGATATGATGAAAGCAAAAGTCATTGCGGCACAAACCGGCGAAAAGAAACCGCTGGCATTTTAGATACACTTAAAAAAAACACTAATGGACAACACCAGCTATTGCCAGAGCTGCAGTATGCCGCTCGATGGTCCTGAACTCCGGGGAACAGAAAAAGACGGAAGTAAAAACAGCGACTACTGCAAATTCTGCTACCAGGATGGTGCATTTACCAATCCCGGTCTTACGCTCGAAGAAATGAAAACCCGTATGACTTCACGAATGGATGCAGACAAACTGCCGCCCGACATCCTGGAAGCTGCCATAAACCGGCTGCCGCATTTAAAAAGATGGCAGTCCACTGCAAAATCAAACCAAACTTAACAACTATGACCGCCCTTATCATTTACGACAGCAAGTACGGAGCCACCCGGCAGTATGCCGAATGGTTAAGTATAGCACTCCGCACACCGGTTATTAAATCAAAAGAAGTCACGCCCGCTATGATTGAAAAGGCAGACCTTCTTTTGCTTGGCACCCCGGTTTACTATGGAAAATTCCGACTGGCGAAGTGGTTGAAAAAAAATGAACATAACCTGCTTCACAAAAAGATGCTCTTCTTTGTGGTGGGTGGAACATCCAATGCAGAGGACAGGGAAAGAAATAAATCTGTAAAGGCCAGCATCCCACAAAGTCTGCTGCTCCAGTCAGAAATATATTTCCTGAAAGGGCGGCTCATACATAGCCAGCTTTCGTTTACTGACAGGCTAATGATGAAAATGGCAGGAATGAGATTAAAAGACCCCGGCAAAAGAAAAGCCATGAATGCAGATCTTGATGGAGTAAGCCCGGAAGAACTCAAACCTCTAGTAAATGCATTCGACGCCTTTAGTGCAAGAGCCTCAACCTATGCCGTAAATAAAACCCTGTAACGATCATAACCACCTGATGCACTATGCTACTACACCTGATAGACGGACAGGGAAAAAATCACCGGCAGGGAGATATTGTACTTGCCGGTGATGCAGGAGGCACTTATACCAGGCTGGTATTAATACAACTCGATCATGAATCTTCTTTAATTATTGGTACCGGCCGATACCTTTCTGCCGGCTACCCCGCGCTTACAGATATAATCCGAAAATTTCTGGAACCTTATACCAGTCCGCACATCATCAGTCTGGGTGTGGCGGGCCCTGTTGTAAACGGCGTAGCCACGCTTTCAAACATAAAGTGGAAAATTGACAGCCGGGAATTACTACAGCAGTTCAGTGCCCGTGAAGTATATATCATCAACGATCTTGAAGCAACAGCGTATGGACTGCAGCTGCTCGCAGATCATGAAAAAGAGCGCCTGCATGCAGCCCCTGGCTTTGCCGGCAATGCGGCAATTATTGCGCCCGGTACCGGACTTGGCGAAGCAGGTCTTTACTGGGACGGTGAAAAATATCACCCCTTTGCAACCGAAGGAGGGCATTGCGACTTTGCCCCGCATGACGAAATGGATTACCAGTTATTGCGCTCATTAAAAGAACAGTTTTCGCATGTAAGCTGGGAGCGTTTGGTATCCGGCCCGGGCATACAGAATATTTACCGCTTTCTACGGGATAAACAGAACCTGCCGGAACCAGGATGGTTAAAGGAAAAGCTGATAAATGCCGACATGGCTGCTGTAATAAGTCAGCATGCCGGAGAAGCCGATATCTGCGGGCAAACCATGCAGCTTTTCACAAAATACCTTGCCCGCGAGTCTGCCAACCTGGCTCTTAAATTCAATGCCGGAAGTGGTATCTATATTGGCGGTGGCATTGTACCCCGTATCATTCCATTATTGAAAGAGTATTCCTTCAATACCTCCTTTTGCCAGGGAGGCCGAATGGATTACCTGCTCAATCGCATACCGGTTAGTATTATACTCAATCCTGACACAGCTCTCTGGGGCGCTGCGTCTTTTGCCTGCCTGTAATTTTCTAAACGAAATATGTTTACTACAGACGGCCAGCCCTGCGGCCAGCCCTGCTCCAGCAGAAAATGAACGATCATGCTACTACTCAAATCAATAACGGGAGGACTACTGCTTTATCTCCTGTTTGCTGTTTACAACTACGGGGCAATGACGGAAAGCAAAGAAATAAAAATTTCATCATTGCCTAAGGGTAATCGCCAAATACCGATTCTCTGTTACCATAACATTTATGTGAATCCGCCGCAGGAAGATCAGCTTTGGATAAGCCTTGCTCACCTTGAGCTGCAACTTAAAATGTTGCGTGATAGCGGCTATTCAACTGTGCTGCCGGAGGATATTTACCAGCATTTCACCAGCGGTATGCCCCTGCCGCAGAAGGCTGTGACCATTACCTTTGATGACGGCCATGCACAACACTTTTCGCTGGTTGCTCCTTTATTAAGCAAATATGGGTTTAAAGCTGCATTTTTTATTCCAACCGCCTTTATTGGGAAAAAGTATTACCTCACCGAAAAAGAGATAAGAATACTGGCAGACAGCGGACACACGATCGGCTGCCATACCTATGACCATCCCAGTGTTGCTTCTGCTAAGATGGACTGGGGTAAACAGTTTGACTCCTGCAGGCAACAGCTCGAAAAAATTACCGGTCAACCGGTTTATTACTTCGCCTACCCTTACGGCATCTGGACCGATTCAGCTATCAGCCAGTTAAAAGCCCGGCACTTCAGAGCTGCCTTTCAACTTACCGGGAAAACGAGTCCTGCAGATTCATTATTCACCCTGAAACGATTGATGATATCCGGGGCCTGGCCCCCGGACGAACTCAGGCAGAAGCTAAGAACCATCTTTCCGAATTAAGACTATTTAGCTAACCATCCTGGGTAATACTGAACATAATAAAAGCTGTCTTACCCGCAGGAGACAGCTTTTATTATACCCTTACCCGGTCTTAAAGCAGATTATATTAGTCTTCAAAGGCGTATTCAGGGTTTTCTATAAGCAGTTTGCTTTCCACCTTCGTCACCCCCGGAGCATTCCAGGCAGCACTTTCGGCATCTTCCTTTTCGGCAATTGAGCGAACATGACCACTAAGAATCACCTTACTGCCAACAGCATCTACAATGATCCGCCCTGCATCGATAGTGGCGCTCCGCTGAAGAGCCGCATCAATCTTTTTATGTACATCAAGTGCCGTAACCATCGGCCTGATCGTAATAAGGTTAATCACGGATTTCACTCCGCCCAGGTTTTCAATAGCAGTCGCCGCACCGCTACGTTCATACTCCCAGTCTACCTGGCCACTCAACTGCACTACCCCATTTTCTACTTTTACTTTGATCAGCTCTTCGCGAATACCTGCATGCCATTTCAGGGCATTAAGAACCGCCTCTGCAATCTCGTCGTCTCTTTTCCGAAACGAAGGAGATACACCAATCTGTATATCTTCTGCTATTGCTTTTACACCCGCTATTTTTTTCGCAGCCCTTTCCGCGGCCAGCTTTTTGGGATAACTGTCTACAAGACCCGACAGGGTAACAATACCATTCTTAACGGCCACCCCGATCTCTGCCGAATTAAGAAATGGCTCCCACTTCAACTCCTCCATCACATCTTTCTGAATCTGAACATCGCTTTTCATAATCTGAAATTTAATATGATTAAATAGGTTTACTGATCCCGGCTACCACTACGCAATAACCCGTATAGTTAAAACAGTACATCATTTACCTGCAGGTATCCGGACTTCACAAATATATTCTGCAGCACCTGGGCTTATAAATGATAGCCATCAGCAAAACCGCTGATCGAACTCATTTCGTACAGCAGCCATGCTGCAACACCAGCGAATAAAATAAATGGAATAATGCGGTCTGCCTGCTCCGTCTTACATGGCACCGTTATTGTGGCCACACTCATACATTCAGTTGTGCTGAGATTCCATCCGGCAAGAGTATTTCATTGTAAATCATTGTATTTGCCGGAATGGGCCATGGCACTTGCCTGTATACCTCAAGGCCAGGGCTGCTACCGGCCTGATTACAATTACCCGGTTTCATAACAATAGTCATCTTTTGGCTTAATCATCGCTCAGTACCTTCATTTTCTGATCATTTAACCTTAAACGCTAAAACAATGGCAATTCTTAAAGTAATCGAAGTAATGGCCAACTCAGACAAGAGTTGGGAA
>JAGODE010000242.1 GCA_017998385.1 Chitinophagaceae bacterium
CATACAAACGAAGAAGATATTCAGTTTTATGGCCGCCGTTCTCCCTATTACCTCATGCTGAAACCCGGTACTACAGGGAAGGTAGATTTTAGCGGTACCGGCATCGTATTTGACTGTCTCAATTGCCTGGGTGATCCTTTTCTTAATACAGAAATCGTAAGTGGTAAGGCGGCACTAACCGAAGGGTTGCGTTTGCATATCAGCCTGGTCATTCTTTGGCCTCCTTCAGGTACCCGTTAATCAGCATATTATCTAAAATTTAGATAATGTTTTGCTAACAAAGCTATAAAAGGAATCAGGCTGCAACCTTCGGGCATAATAATAGCTCATATTTAATGAACGAATGAACGTTGTTTACCGGCATTCCTAACAATTAAATTGATTAACATGAACCGCTTTTTTACCTGCACAGCTCTTGCTCTTGCACTGATTGTGGGCGCTGCCTTCAATCAGAAGGCCGTAGCCCAGCCTGGTGTGGGGGTATCAATTACTTATCAGAATTTTTATGATGAGTTAAGTCCTTACGGAGAGTGGATCGATTATCCGGACTATGGTTATGTATGGCGTCCATCGGGTGTTGCCGATTTTCAGCCCTACAGCACCAATGGTTACTGGGTATGGTCTGACGATTATGAATGGATGTGGGTATCCAACTACAGCTGGGGCTGGGCGCCTTTTCACTATGGCCGCTGGTTTCAGGATCCTTATTATGGATGGATGTGGGTACCTGGTTATGAGTGGGGACCAGCCTGGGTAGCCTGGCGCGACGGAGGTGATTATTATGGATGGGCACCGCTGCGCCCCGGCATTCAGCTTAGCATCAACTTTTCTATCGGTAGTTATAATCCTCCGATTGATTACTGGTGTTTTGCTCCCCGCCGTTACATCACTTCACGCAGTCTGTACAACTACTGTGCTCCCCGCCGGCAAAACATCACAATCATCAACAACACAACGATCATCAACAATTATGGTCGCCGTGGAGATAATCGTTGGGTGGCTGGTCCGCGCCGTGCAGAAGCCGAACGTTATACCGGTCGTATCAGGACAGTGCGTTTCCGTGAGGTAAATGAACCCGGCCGTACTCGCTTCCGCAACAATGAGGTTTCTGTGTACAGGCCTCAGATAAACCGCGATAATAACCGCAGTTTTGCACCCCGCCAGAGTGAGCGTTATGACCGTAACAATGCCAATACCCGTATTAATGATAATCGGGGTAACGATCGCCGCAACGACCGGATAATGGACAACCGCAACAATAATCGTATAGATCGTCCGGAACGTGATACGCGTATTACCGACAATCGTAACAGCGATCGTCGTAATGACCGGGTAAGCGATAACCGTAATAACCGGATTGATCGTCCTGTTCCCGATACACGCGTCAACGATAATCGTGGCAATGATCGCCGCAATGATCGTATAACCGACAATCGTAACAATCGCTTTGACAGACCCGACAGAGATACGCGTATCAACGATAACCGTCAGAATGTACCTGATCGTGTGCGTAACACTCCTCCCCGTGAGTTTGGAGGCGGAGACAGAACAGAACGTGTACGCACACCTCAGCCCGGTAATGACCGTCGTATGGAAAGACAACGCGTTGAAAGAGCGCCTTCAGGCGGTGGCCAGGTACGGGAGCAGCGTTCGTTTGAAAACAGACGCGTGGAAAACCGTCCTGCTGAAAACCGCTCCCGCGAGTTTCGTGGTGGTGGCCAGGGAAATGGTGGTGGCCGCGACAACAGGGGCGGCGGTCGCCGTGACTAAAGACTCATTTCAATAAAATAGCTTACAGGGCCGGATTCAGATCCGGCCCTTTTTGTAGTTGGACAATGATGACAGAATGGATGTATCTTTAAACTACAACCCTTTTCTCAGTATGCGTATTCTGTGGACCTATTTACAACCGCAACGCTGGTGGATTGTACTCTCGCTCTCACTGGCTGGTGTGGCACAATTGCTCACACTCGTCGATCCGCTCATATTCGGAAAGATTATTGATGACTATGCGGGTAATAAAAAAGGACTGACAGAGCAGGAGCGTGTAGAGGGCGCTATCTTCTGGCTGGTTGCAGCCGTGGCTATTGCACTGCTGGCCCGGCTTATCAAATCGTTCCAGGAATATGTAATGCGGCTGGCGGTCCAGCGTTTTGGCATGCAGATATTCAATGACGGGCTAAAGCAGACATTACGCCTGTCTTTTCCTGAATTTGAGCTGCAGCGTAGCGGAGAGACCCTGTCCACTCTTCAGAAGGTACGCACTGATACCGAACGGTTTATTAACTCATTTATAAACGTACTTTTTTCATCTGTTATAGGCATAGGCTTTCTGATCTGGTATGCCGTTACCACGCACTGGATGTTAATTCCGGTTTTTGTAATAGGGGTTTTATTGCTCGGTGGATTAACCGGTCTTTTAAGTAAAAAGATTAAAACGCTTCAGCGTTCTATTAACAGGGAAACCAACCAGATGTCTGGTGCGATCACAAAATCGTTGCGCAATATAGAGCTGGTCAAAAGCCTGGGGCTTACTTATCCGGAAATACGCCGGTTGCGTGTACAGACACAGCGTATCTATGATCTGGAGATGATGAAAGTACGTAAAGTGCGTACGCTTTCTTTTCTGCAGAGTTCTGCGCTCACTCTGCTGCGTCAATCCATTCTCTTTATCCTGCTCTGGCTTATTTTCAGAAATGTCCTGAGTACCGGCGAGCTGATCAGTATGCAGTTTATCTCTACCACAATTTTTGGTCCGTTGCAGGATCTGGGTAGTATTATCCTCGCTTACAGAGAGGCAGAAGCCTCTATTCTCAGCTTTGACCGTCTTATGAAAAAACCGGTGGAGACAAGGCCGGAGGAGCCTGTAGAACTGGGTCCGGTTCGCAGCCTTCGGTTCGATAAAGTCATATTTCGCCATGCTACCGCAAATTACAATGCTATCGATGACTTGTCCTTTGAAGTGGCAGCTGGTCAAACCATCGCTTTTGTAGGGCCATCAGGCTCGGGAAAGTCAACGCTGGTAAAACTGCTGGTAGGTCTGTACCGGCCCGTACAGGGCGATATTTACTTCAACGATATCTCTGCTACACAGATCCGGTACAATGAAATGCGTCGTCAGATAGGGTTTGTAACACAGGAAACCCAGCTTTTTTTTGGTACCATCCGCGACAATCTGTTATTTGTAAAGCCAGATGCTACCGAGGCAGAAATGCTGGATGCCTTGCATAAAGCATCCTGCGACAGATTGCTCGAGCGCTCAGGTAAGGGATTGGATACGGTACTTGGAGAAGGGGGAATGCGATTGTCGGGTGGCGAAAAGCAACGTATTGCCATAGCCCGGGCGCTGTTGCGTCATCCACGCCTGCTGATATTCGATGAAGCGACTTCCGCGCTGGATTCGCTGACAGAAGAAGCTATTACCGAAACCGTACGCGATATTGCCCGCATGCGCGACCCTATTACTATCCTCATTGCTCACCGGCTGTCTACCATCCTGTATGCAGATGTGATCTATGTACTGGAAAAAGGGCAGATTGTGGAACAGGGTTCTCACCAGGAACTGGTGGATAAGCAGGGGTTGTATTATGCCATGTGGCGGCAACAGATAGGAGAGCGCCGTGCGTATCCGGACCAGGCTATTGTGGAAAACAATTAATGCCGGCAGCCATCTTTAATATGCTGCGGCAAGCAATTTGCAGGATGTTTGAAAACGCTGGTATGCGAAAGAAGAGCTGCTGGGTATTATTGCTACTAATGGCCTGTCATTCCCCCGGAGAGAAAGAGACGGCAGCCCAAACTGTTGAGCCGGAACCTGTGACATTTGACGGCGTAGTGCACCATCCGGACACTATTCCTTACAATGTGCAGATAGATACGGTCATTCATTTGTCGCTTGATTCTGTACAGACTGCTACAGCCAAGGGTGCAATCAGTAAAAGCAAAAACCAGGTTTATTGCTTTCTGTTTGTCAAAAAGAAGCAAACCATCCGGGCAAGATTAATTCCGGCCACCGATGAGCTGAATATCCGGTTTTCTCAATTAATATTCCCCGATAAGACTACCGATGGTCCTTTTGGCAGAGACCTTATTTATTCCCTTAGCCAACCTGGTACATATCAGTTGGTGATTTCCCCCAACAGGATGGCGTCAGGTCCATTTAACGGAAACTTTGAATTGAAGGTGTCGCTTACTGAATCATCCCGTAAATAGTAGTCATTTCTTTTTCAAGCGTATTAGAAAACCTCCTCCTGGTGCCATGTGCAAACGTACCCGCTGAGAGCGCGAAACATCCTGATTGATAAGTGTATAATCAGAAGCATAGCGATCTGCATTTACTCCGTCAACACAGATTGTAGCTGCATAACTGTCCCCGTTAAGAAAACTGAAATCCAACTCATAGTCACGTGCTGTCCAGTTGGTCATACCGGCTACAAACCAATCATCGCCGCTGCGCCGGGCAGTCACAATATATTCTCCTACCTGTCCGTCAGCAATCACAGTGGTATCCCAGACAGTAGGCACACTGCCGATCAGCTCCATAAAATCAGGCTCAAGCAACCCTTGCGAAGGATTACCAGAAAATAGCTGAACTGGGCTTTCATAGATGACAAACATGGCCGCTTGCTGGCATCTTGTTCCCAACGACATTACCTTTTCACCTATGGAACGAAAGGTGCGGGCTGTTGCATTGTCAAGCAGTCCAGGTTCATAATCCATCGGTCCGGCTGTCATACGGATAAAAGGCAGAAGCAGGTTATGCGATGGCGAAGCCTTATCGCTCCAGATATTGTATTCAGAGCCCAGTACACCCTCTCTGGTCACTGCATTGGGCCAGGTGCGGTTGATGCCGGCTGGTTTGAAGGCGCCGTGGTACATGATCATAATGCGCTGCCGGGCGCAGGCTTCTGCCACCCGATGATAAAAACGAACCATTTTCTGATCGTCGCGGTCCATGAAATCGGTCATAATAAAATCTACTCCCCATTTCCTGAACTGTTTCAGCGCAGGTTCCAGTTGACGATCGAGGGTAAGTGCCAGTGTCCAGAGGCTAAGTCCAATCCCCTTTTCCCGGGCATAAGCAGCAATGCTGTCCATGTTGATAGCCGGGTTGATTTTGAAAAGGTCTTTATAGTCACTCCACCCGGCATCCATCATAATGCGCTGAAATCCGAAGCGTTTGGCAAAATCAATATAGTATTTGTAGGTAGCCGTATTCACACCCGATTTGAAGGGAACATTAAAAAGGTTTACGCCTATGATCCATTCATCCGTACCTTTTCCTGGCCTGATCCACGAAGCATCTGCCACGCGACTGGGCGAAGCCAGACGGTAGACGAGGTCGTTGGCTGGTAATTCACGGTCTGTACGTGCTATCAGCATCACCCGCCAGGGTAGCTTCCTGGATCCTGCCGTACGGGCAATATAATCAGCGCGTTTTTTTACCACCAGCTGTGGAAATTCCCCGGCTGCAGTGTCTTCCCGGATCGGATAAGAGGCAAAGCTTCCTTCAAGCGAGCGGTCGTTATTGCCTTTGAGAAACATTCCGGGGTAATCTTCCAGATCGGACTCTGTAATTAATATTTTGGGCCCCTCATCCGGTGCAACAAGAGTGGGGGTAAAAATGGCCTGCTGCGGACCAATGCTATCCAGTGATTTGAACTCATAAGGTTCTTCAAAACTGGTATGAAAAATATCCAGGTCTCCGCGCTTTACAACCTGGGTGAAATATACCGGATAGTTGCCATGAAAACGGAAGACTGCTTTTTCTGCGCGTATGGTAATACTGTCGGTGAAATGCGTTTGAATACGATAGGCTACGCCATCATCATATACCCGGAAAATCACCGAAAACGGTTGGGCCAGTTGCAGCGTTAGCTGATTATACCTGTCCGGGATGATTCGTCTTTTTTCCGGTACCGGCGATGTGATAATATCATTGTGCCGGGTAAGCTTTGTTTTTTTGATCACTGGTTTCCCGCCAAAATGAATTTCATTGTCAAGCAGGAGATCGATAGGAGATGGCTCAATGAGTAACTTGTTATCAACCGTTACCATATAGCTCAATGCCGTTCCGTCGTATATGTTTAACCGGATGGAGCCATCCGGCGAGGTTACTTCACGTATCTGCTGTGCAAGTGTGGTCACTGCCATCGACAACAAAAGAAACGACAGAAAGTATTTCATACAGCTCAGTTTGAGTATGAATATAAGAAGAAAGTGGACAGTGGCTGGTGCTCAGTGACCGGTGGCTGGTAAATGGTTCAACTAATTTCTCCGTTCATAAATACTGTTTTGAACGTGTTTGTAATTCACACCGACCGCCGGTCACTAACAACTGATCACTTTTTTCAATACTTTTATTCCACCTAAAATTGTCATCATGAAAACCGGTTTTCGTTTTGGGCTGTTGCTCGCGTTGATAAGTAGTATGGTGGTTTTCCTCTATTCCTTTACCGAAAGAAAGGCCCCTAAGATCCTGGTGTTTTATAAAACAAATGGATTTAAGCACAGCAGCATTCCTGCCGGTATTAAGGCGATTCAGAAACTGGGTGAAGAGAATTCAATCCGTTGCGATACCACCAGCGATTCGCTGAAGTTCCGGTACAAAACACTGAAACAATATGATGCGGTTGTCTTTCTGAATACAACCGGCGATGTATTGGGGTTTCAGGAACAAAAAGAATTTGAACGATACATACAGTCAGGAGGAGGCTATGTAGGGGTACATGCAGCTGCCGATACAGAATTTGACTGGCCCTGGTACAATCAGCTGGTGGGAGCTTACTTTAAAGATCACCCCGCACAGCAGCAGGCTCTGCTGCATGTAAAAGATAGCAAGTTTCCGGCCACAGCTCATTTGCCGCGCGAATGGAGCCGTTGGGATGAATGGTATAACTACAAAGACACACACTGGGATAAAGTAAATGTGCTTCTTACGCTCGATGAAAAAACCATCAAGGGTGGTGGCAATGGTGACTTTCATCCGATGGCCTGGTATCGGTCTTTTGATGGAGGCCGGAGTTTTTATACAGGACTCGGCCATACAGAAG
>JAGODE010000243.1 GCA_017998385.1 Chitinophagaceae bacterium
CCGTAAGTGAAGCGGCACGTAATATCGTGTGCAGCGGCGGTCAGCCACTGGGTATTACAAACTGTCTCAACTTTGGTAATCCCTACGATCCTGAAGTATATTATCAGTTTGTAAATGCGATTAAAGGCATGGGCGAGGCCTGCCGCAAGTTTGATACTCCTGTTACCGGTGGTAACGTGAGCTTTTATAATCAGAACCCCGATGGTCCCGTATATCCAACGCCAACTATTGGCATGGTAGGACTGCTTGAAGACATCAGCAGCCGTATGACGCTTAACTTCAAAGGCGAGGGGGATCTGCTGTATGTGCTGGGTAATATCACCAACGACATTCATTCATCTGAATACCTGTATCAGGTGCTCGGTGTGAAATATTCTCCGGCTCCGCATTTCGATCTCGAAGATGAGTATGCACTGCAGCAAAAGGTAAGTGAACTGATCGGCGCAAAACTGGTACGCTCTGCGCATGACGTGGCCGAAGGCGGTTTGTTTGTATCGCTCTGCGAAAGTGCCTTTACCGATGGCCTTGGTTTTTCTGTAGCTTCCAAAGATGGTATCCGCAAAGATGCCTTCTATTTTGGCGAAGGCCAGAGCCGTGTAGTGGTAAGTGTGGCGCTGGATAAAGTGGCTGCTTTTGAAAAAGCCCTCCATGGTTTCCCGGCAGAAAAAATAGGTGTGGTAACCAGTGGCGATGTGGTGGTAGATGGAGAGTTTTGGGGAAATATCGAAAGCTGGCAGGATCGTTATGACAATGCTATCGGCAATCAACTGGCCAAAGAAGAAGCCGGCTCAGCCCTTAGTTCTATCTGATCCGTAACAACAAAGAAATAAAAGCAAGGGAGCAAACATACGTTTGCTCCCTTTTTCATGTAAGTACGAAGTAATCATGGCGACCTTGTATGCTGCCGGTGTTTCAACAGGTCAGCTGCAGCTACCGTCTGCCATTGAATAAGAAACGGGCATTACCGGCAAGGCATGCTTGCCTTGGCACATACGAAACAAAAATGTTTCCAGATTTATACAGCGTTAATAACCTGTTGATAAAATGCCGGAGGGCAGGCCGTATCTTTATCGCAAAAGGAAATAGAAATGGGAAAAAAGATAGCCATTATTGGCGGCGGCAACCTGGGTACGGCCATTGCCGAAGGTTTACTGGTGAGTGCATTCAGTAAGCCGGGCGATATTACCATTACCAAACGTAATATCAGTACATTAAAAAGTTTGCGTGAAAAAGGGGTGTCCGTGACGGCCGATAACAATGCGGCGGTGAAAAAAAGCGAAGTGATCATACTGGCCGTAAAACCCTACCAGGTAGCCGAGGTGCTGCGTGCCGTTAAGAAAGATATTACCTCCAAAAAAACACTGATCTCAGTAGTTACCGGTGTGCTGATTACCGAGATGGAGGAGTTGGTAGCCAGGCCGGTTGCCTGTTTCCGGGCCATGCCCAATACGGCTATTGCCATACGGGAAAGTATGACCTGTATCTGCAGCAAAAATGCTGACGCGCAAACCAGCGCCTACGTGCATGAGTTGTTTGGACAATTGGGGAAAGTAGCGCAGATAGATGAGAAACTGATGGAAGCATCAACAGTGCTGGCAGCCTGTGGTACAGCCTATGCCATGCGTTATATCAGGGCCAATATACAGGGCGGTATCGAAATCGGGTTTGATGCAGCTACCGCTTCGCTCATAGCAGCTCAGACAGTAAAGGGCGCAGCTGAACTGCTCTTGCAAAAAGGCACACACCCCGAGCAGGAAATTGATAAAGTGACTACCCCCAAGGGCTGCACGATTGCCGGCCTCAATGAGATGGAACACCAGGGTTTCAGCTCATCACTGATCAGGGGTGTAGTGGCCAGCTATAAGAAAATAGCCCGTGACTAACTTCACTGTGTAATGAAAGTATAAGAGTATAAAAGTTTAAAGGTATAAAGGTGTAGTCTTTATTGAGCCTTCCTTTATGCCTTTAAACTTTATACTTTTTACCGTTGCTTATAGACTGTACCATCTTTCATAACAAACACCACTTTCCCAAATGCGTTCTTGTCGGTGAGCGGATCGCCGTTGACGGCTACGATATCAGCCAGCTTGCCTGCTTCTATACTTCCGAGTTTATCGGCTTCACCCAGTAAGGTGGCGGCATGAATCGTAGCTGCCCTGATGGCTTCCATAGGTGGCATGCCTCCGTCGATCATATACGTAAACTCCAGCCAGTTGAGCCCGTGTTTGTAAACGCCCGCATCTGTACCAAATGCAATGGAAACGCCGGCTTTATAGGCTTTGGCAAATGTATACTGCAACTGTGGTCCCACTTCAAGCGCTTTGGGTTGCACCAGGGCGGGGTAGTAGCCTGGTTTTAATGCCGAATCGGCAACTGATCTGCCTGCTGTAAGGGTGGGCACATACCAGGTGCCATATTGTTTCATTAGGGCCATGGCTTCGTCGTCCATAAAAGTGCCGTGCTCGATGGAATTTACTCCGGCTTTTATTGCTCTTTTCATGCCTTCGGCGCCATGCGCATGTACAGCTACTTTAAATCCATAATCTTTGGCCGTTTGTACAATGGCCGCCAGTTCGTCGTCAAAAAACTGGGGATTTTTGCCGCTTTTTGCCACACTGAGTACACCGCCGGTAGCGGTGACCTTTATAAGGTCGGCGCCGTCTTTATATCGTTGCCGAACCGCTTTGCGGCAGTCTTCGGGTCCGTTGACCACGCCATCTGCCGGACCCGGGTCGCCCATCAGGTCCTGCCGGTAGCCGTTGGTAGGATCTGCATGTCCGCCGGTAGTGGCAATCGATTTGCCGGCAGTATATATGCGTGGCCCCCGGAGCAGGCCCGCATTGATCGCATTGCGGAGAGAAATATTTACCCCGGTACCACCCAGGTCTCTAACGGTAGTGAAACCGGTCATAAGAGTGGTGTCGGCAAAACGGACCGACCGGAAAGCGATATCGGCGGGGTTTTGGGTAAACCGCTGCAGGTATTGATTGGAATTGGTCTCCGACTCCAGATGCACATGCGTATCGATCCAGCCGGGCATTACTGTCGCCGTGCGCAGGTCGATGGTTTTTTCGCCTGTTGCGGCTTTGCGATAACCGTTTTCGACTGCTATAATGTGGTTCTTTTCCAGGATGATAGTCACTTCTTTGCGGGCGCTAGCGGAGACGCCGTCTATAAGTGTTCCGCACCAGATTTGAGTTCGCTGCGCAGTTAATTGATCTGCAAGCAGGCAGCAAAGTAAAAAGGCGATTACCGGCTTCATTTTTTACGCGTATTTTGCTCACCAATTTACCCGGTTTTTTCCACATCCCCCCAGCTTGATTTTTGTACCATTCAAATTTCATGTAGCTTTGCATGACCTCCCGGAAATCTCCTATTCACTCATTCGTTGGATTGGCTGAAATATCCGATGGTCACGTTGGGTGGGCTACATTTCTCTCTTACCTTATTTACAGACTGGTACTGGTTTTGGACAGTACATTTTTTTTTGAGCAAATGTTTTTGCCGGCGCCTTCTTTTTGTTGAAAATAAAATGACCAGTTATGGCTAAGTATATTTTTGTTACGGGTGGTGTTACTTCTTCATTAGGTAAAGGCATTATTGCGGCCTCGCTGGCCAAATTGCTGCAGGCCCGCGGACTGCGGGTGACTATTCAGAAATTTGATCCTTATATCAATGTGGATCCCGGTACCCTCAACCCCTACGAGCACGGGGAGTGTTATGTGACCGAAGATGGTGCAGAAACCGATCTTGACCTGGGGCACTACGAGCGTTTCCTGAATATCTACACTTCACAGGCCAATAACGTGACCACCGGCCGTATCTATCAGACAGTGATCAACAAAGAACGTGAAGGCGCCTACCTGGGCAAAACGGTGCAGGTAGTACCGCATATCACCGACGAGATCAAACGCCGCATGTTGGTGCTGGGTCAGGATAATAAATATGATATTGTAATCACTGAAATAGGTGGTACAGTGGGCGATATTGAGAGTCTTCCTTTTGTGGAAGCCGTTCGTCAGTTGCAATGGGAATTGCCGGAAGAAGATTCTGTGGTGGTACATCTTACGCTCATCCCTTACCTGAAAGCCGCAAAAGAATTAAAGACAAAGCCTACTCAGCACAGTGTACGTATGCTGAGCCAGGAAGGGGTGCATCCCGATATCATTGTATGCCGTACAGAACGCCCGCTCACACCTGAACTGCGCCGTAAAATTGCACTCTTCTGCAATGTAAAATCTGAAGCTGTAATAGAAGCGGCAGATGCGCCTACAATCTATGAGGTGCCGCTTACCATGATGCGCGAAAAACTCGATCTTATCTGTCTCAAAAAGATGAACATTACCCAGTATAGTGAACCGGAACTGGGTAAATGGAAAGAGTTTCTGGATAAATTGAAATATCCCAAAAGCAAGGTTACGATAGGTCTGATTGGTAAATACCTTGAGCTGCAGGATGCTTATAAATCCATTCTCGAAGCATTTGTACATGCAGGCGCTATGAATGAATGCCAGGTACAAATACAAAATGTGCACAGTGAATATATTACTGACAGCAATGTATCCGAAAAACTGGCAGGCCTTGACGGACTGCTGGTAGCGCCCGGTTTCGGTCAGCGCGGGGTGGAAGGAAAGATTGAAGCGGTACGGTATGCCCGTGAAAAAGGACTGCCTTTCTTCGGTATTTGCCTCGGTATGCAGATGGCCGTTATTGAATATGCCCGTCATGTGCTTGGTCTTAAAACGGCGCATTCTACAGAGATGGATCCGCAAACGCCCGATCCGGTGATAGACCTGATGGAAGAGCAGAAGCAGATTACGGCCAAAGGCGGTACTATGCGCCTGGGTACTTATCCCTGCGAAATAAAACCCGGTACACTGGCTTACAGTATTTATGGTCAGCCACTGGTCAACGAGCGTCATCGCCATCGTTGGGAATTTAATAACACATATCTCGAGCGCTTTGAGCAGGCCGGTATGGTAGCCAGTGGTAAAAACCCCGCTACTGGCCTGGTTGAAATAGTGGAACTGCCTGCGCATCCATTCTTTATCGGGGTACAGTATCACCCCGAACTGAAGAGTACCGTCGAAAATCCACAGCCTGTATTTGTTCATTTTATTAAGGCGGCCAAAGCCTATGCAGAGAAGAAAGCGGATGTAAAAAGTCCGCTGCTGCAGGGGGAAATGATTTGATGCCGCTTTTGAGGCATTCAGCCATCTGATTATCTGGCATTTACCGATACAAATCGCCATCCGGCAGGAAAGTGTTACTTCCTGCCGGATGGCTGCTGTTTGGCCGTGGGTGGCTGGTCAATATCTCCTATCTTTGCCGTCTTTAAAAAACACTCCCTGATGAAGTTTGATCGGAATACCGTCATAGGTTTTGGATTACTGGCTATTATGCTTTTTGGTTTCTTTTATTTTAATAGTAAAGAAAAAGCGAATTATCTGCGGGAGCAAGCCCGTAAGGATTCTATTGCCAATGCAAGCCGTCCCAAACCCGATACCCTTGCACAGAAACAACAGGCCGCTCAGGCTGATTCAGCCGATAAGCAGGCTCGTGCAGGCAATTTCACACCGGCTATTACCGGCGAAGAAAAACTGGTCATTACGGAAAATGGACTGATGCGTGTTGCCTTCAGTACCAAAGGTGGACAACCCCGCTGGATTGAACTGAAACATTTCAAAAATATGGATAGTGGTCATGTGAAACTGGCCAATTCCACTTTTGATCAATTGAGCTACCCTGTGTTTACAGCCGAAGGTAAAACTATGGAGACCAACGACCTGCTCTTTACAGGTGTAGACTCTGCTACCAACGCAGATGGCAGCAAGACGATTCGTTTCTCTTTGCTTTCAACCGATTCGGCCGGTTCAGGCGCAGCTATCGTGCACAGTTATACTATCCGTCCCAACGATTATATGATTGACTTTGGCGTGCAGTTGAATGATGTTTCCCGCATGCTGCCCAAAGGCCAGCTCAATCTTACCTGGGATTATCATGCTGCCC
Organism: Chitinophagaceae bacterium; assembly: GCA_017998385.1. Lineage (GTDB taxonomy): Bacteria > Bacteroidota > Bacteroidia > Chitinophagales > Chitinophagaceae > CAYMZZ01. The sequence goes on from JAGODE010000243.1 coordinate 6,010, forward strand.
AACAGGAGTCTGACCTGGATTTTGAAAAACAAAATACCCAGATCGGTTATGTAGAGGGTGGTGAATTTGATTATCATACAATCGGCCGCCGTAGCAGTGTGGAGTTTTCCAAACCTGTAAGCTGGATTGGCGTGCGTCAGCGTTTCTTTAACAGCTTCCTGATTGCAAAGAATAAATTCAACTCCGGTAAAATGGAGTGGATCATCCCCGATAATGAAAAGAAAACTGTTGCAGATTTTACCAATACGATGAAGCTGCAACTGGAAGGTGGTAGCGCGGCTTTTCAGCTATTCTATGGCCCGGCAGATTATCACCTGCTGCGCAAATATGATCAGGATATGGATAAGCTGATCAACCTGGGTCAGGGTATCTATGCTTTTGTACGTCCGCTCAACAAATATGTGGTATTGCCCGTATGGGATTTTATCAAAGGCTTTGTAGGTAATTTTGGATGGGTTATTGCTTTCCTTACTTTGTTTATCCGTTTGTTGATTTCTCCGCTCAGTTATAAAAGTTACCTGAGCAGCGCAAAAATGAAAGCATTGCGTCCGGAGATTGCACAGCTCAAAGAAAAGTTTGGCGGCGATCAGCAGGCCATGAGTATGGAACAGATGAAACTGTTTCGTGAAGCCGGTGTAAATCCGCTCGGAGGTTGTATCCCTGCCCTCCTGCAGATTCCGATCTTCTTTGCCCTTTATAGTTTCTTCAACTCGAATGTGGATTTGCGCGGAGCCGACTTTTTATGGGCAAATGATCTTTCTGCGTTTGATGATGTGATCAAGTTTGGTGTAAATATTCCCTTGCTGGGCAATCACCTGAGCATCTTTACGCTCACAGCAGTACTCACCAGTCTGGCGATTTCTGTTTACAGTATGAATATGTCGCCGGATCAGAGTAATCCGGTGCTGAAATACATGCCTTATATTTTCCCTGTATTTCTGTTATTCATCTTTAACAGGCTGCCTTCGGCACTTACCTGGTATTATACGGTTTCCAATATTGTAACCCTTGTTCTGCAGTTTGTGATCCAGAATTATAT
>JAGODE010000244.1 GCA_017998385.1 Chitinophagaceae bacterium
GGTACCATCACTATAGGAGCCATTACTCCTACCTATGACCTGGAAAGTGAGCCGCAGGATTTTAAACCCTTCGATCATATCACTGTACAACAAATGCAGGACGCAGCTGCACAGCTTACAGGAACTATTATGCAGGTGCCGCCGGCACATTCGGCAATAAAGGTGGGTGGCAAACGGGTATATGAACTGGCCCGAAAAGGTAAAGAAGTAAAGCTGGAGCCACGCCCTGTAACCATCAGCGTTTTTGAACTTACTAAAATTGAATTGCCGGTAATTTCTTTCCGCGTTGTATGTACTACCGGCACGTATATCCGCAGCCTTGCCAATGATTTTGGCGCCCTTCTCGGCTGCGGAGCCTATCTGAGCAGCCTGTGCAGAACCCGGATCGGTGAGTTTACACTGGAGCAGTCAACCAGCATCTCCCGGTTTGAAGCCGATGTGCTGCAGGAACGCGAAATAAATCAGAATATAAAGGGATAGTTGATACCCAGTTGAAACTGGCTGCCTTTGAAAAAGGGATAGCTGAACCAACGGTTCTGGTATTGCGCATCTGTAACGGAAGGACTGGGATCTTTTACTTTATAACCATAGTCGAAGCGGATTACAAAGAAGTTGAAATCTATCCGCAGACCGCCACCCATGCCAATCGCGATATCCTGTCCCAGCCGGCTGAGTTTGAATACTTCTTCTGCAGGCCGGTTATCTGCTTTTTTAAGGAACCAGACATTACCGATATCGGTAAAGAAGGCACCGTTTACCTTTATGCCAAACGGAGTACCGATAGGAAACCGGTATTCGGCATTGGCCTCGAGTTGCACATCGCCATACCGGTCAGGCGTACCCAGTGATCCGTTAAACTCTTTGACGGTAGATCCGGGGCCCAGGCGGCGCAATGCCCATGCCCGCATACTGTTGGGACCGCCGCTGAAATATTGTTTGAAGAAAGGCAGGTTATTGCGTTTCAGCGGATCGCGTGTGGAATTGAATTCATAACCCAGTCCTGCAAACAAACGGAGTGCAATAGATGATTTGGGGCGCCGTATGAGATGGGCAAATTCCACATCCGCTTTTATAAAACGATACAGTTGTTTATCCAGAAAACTGTTGCGGATCAAACCGGTAAGAGCGCCCGATTCTTCAACGTTGGCGCGAAATAGATTAAGCTTATTTCCCTTTCCGCCGCTGATGGTAAGGTTGGTGATGATGGATGCAATAAAACCATCGGTGAAAATGCTGCGCAGTGAAGGGTTATTGCTGATAAGTGTCTTCAGGCTGTCGCGCTGAATAAGCCGGGAGTATTCAATATTAGGCAGCTTAACGGTTAAAAGCTTATTGGCACTTTGAGCCCGATTGCGCCATTGATATTCGTAACCCCAGGATCCGTTGATGCTGGTTAGATTATACAACAGGCGTCTTTCCGTATTGGCAGCATTGAAAGCAAATTGTGTACGGAAGTTATCACGCCTGTTTTCGGGAATCCACTTAATGGCTGGTGTAAACCTGGGGAAAATAATGGTATGACTGAAGCTGACCTGCTGGGTCTGTATGAACTGGCTGCTGCCGTTGGCGCCCAGCTCCACACCATAGCGTACGTTGGTGCTGGCCGTATTGGCAGCCCGGGCAAAATTCCGGTTTTGCACACCTACGTTTATACCAATACCAAACAGGTTGCCCGAGATAGCACTTTGGTTGATGCTGCTTTCCAGGTTTGTATTGAAGGAATATTTGCTGGCAGGACTTAAGCGAATAATATAATCGACCGTATCTGAATTGGGACGGGGTACCATATCAATGCTGGCCATGCGCCAGGTACCGAGACTGTTGAAGTTATTCAATGTACGGGTATAACGACGCAACCGGTAGATGCTGTCTTGCGGAATATTGACCAGCAGCGGAAAGATGTTGATCTTGTACTTTCGCTGGTATTGCACAATCCGCATATTTTTTACACTGTCAATATTTTTGACCAGGCCGGCGGTATCTATACGGTAATCGGGATAGATCGTAACATGACCGTTATAAAATTTGGTTAGACGCAGGCTGTCGTAAGACCGGAGGCGGATATCGAGGTTGGCTTTTGGATTTTCGCGGCGCTCCTGCAGGCGTTCCAGTAATTCAAGCTGTTCAAAAGGATCAAGTCCCGGTTGCAACAGGGCTACATCGAGCGTATCCCAGAGTCCCATCATTTCATCTCGGCTGAAGCGCAGGTATCCGTTGTTGCGATAAAGCTCTGTAAGCCGATCCAGCTCGGCGCTGATAGGAGCTTTGGCAAAAGGAGTGCCTTTGCGGATTAGCGCGTCTTTGCGTGACGAATCGGCCAGTTGCTGCAATTCCGGATGACGCATACTGTAACTGATGGAGTCAAGCATTACCTGCTTGCCCGGCCGCACGTAAAAGTCGATGACCATCCGGTGATGGTGATATTCTTTTGGAAAAAGGCTGCGGGGCGGTTTCAGGTGACTTTAATAATAAATGGAATCATGAAAATACCCCTTAGACTTGAGCAGGGCCCGCATATACACGATAGAGTTATCCGCATTGACACTGTCATAAACCGGTGGTTTTTTCATTACCTGCCAGGCCAGCTTTTCAATACTCCGTACCTTCAGGCTATCGTCGAGCTGACCTTCCAGACCGCTCAGCAGATCCTCTTTTTCTTCTTTTGAAAAGTTGCCTATTAACTTGATATTTGTTTTATAGACGAAGTTTTTATCGGCAGGGCTTTGCTTGACGATGGTACAGGAGCCCAGGAGGGCAATCCAGATTCCGGCAACAATGGCTTTCAGGTAGACGGTATGGGGCGTAGATTTGCCGGCTGACATAGAAAATTTGAAACATCAACAATGCTGACCAAATCGCAGATCAAATATATTCAAAGTTTAGGCCATAAAAAACACCGCGATGCGGAAAAGCTCTTTCTGGCCGAAGGGCCAAAGATAGTGGGAGAATGGTTACAGGAGCCTGGTTTGCGCCTGCAAACTATTTATGCCACGCAGCAATGGATAGCGCAGCATGGCCAGCTAACGATACCTGTGCAGGAAGTGACAGACGATGAATTGGCAAAGATTTCACAGTTGCAAACCCCCAATCAGGTGCTGGCTGTGGTACATCAGCAGGAGCCGCCTGCTGCATTAACGGCCAACTCCTCACTGGTACTGGCCCTCGATACCATCCAGGACCCCGGCAACCTGGGTACTATTATCCGTATTGCCGACTGGTTTGGAATAAACGCCATTGTATGCAGCCGTGAATGTGCGGATATCTACAACCCTAAAGTGGTACAGTCGACCATGGGGAGCCTTGCCAGGGTCAGGATATTATATGCAGACCTCGTAGAATGGATAGAAAGCCAGCCCGGTTGCCGGGTATATGCTGCTGCACTCGAAGGCCAGGATGCAGGGAAAATGGGCGTACTCCAATCGGGCGTGCTGGTAATTGGCAACGAATCAAAAGGTATCAGCGGAGAGGTTATGACAAAGGTGAATGTACGGATCACTATTCCCCGCAAAGGCAAAGCAGAGTCGCTCAATGCGGCAGTGGCAACCGGCATCCTGCTCTCGAAGCTGACCTGATATTCCGGATAGTTTACTGAAAACGGATGGCCTGTACCGGCTGAATCTTCCTGATCAGCAGGGTTGGGATCATTAATACCAGCGCACTGATCAGTAGCGTACAGCCGGCAATCGTAAATATTTCCAGTGCACTTATCTGCACCGCCGCCTCTCTGATATAATAAGCTTCTTCCTGCAGCTTGATAAATCCCGTTTTTTTCTGTAGCCACAACAGTCCCAGGGCCAGGAGGGTACCCACTATTATGCCGGTAAGTGTAATGATTATAGCGTGCCGCAGAAATATATTTTGTATTGTCCAGTTATTGGCGCCCAGCGCCTTCAGTACACCGATCATGCGCACCCGCTCAAGCACCAGGATGATCAGACAGCTGACCAGGTTGATAAGAGCTACAAAGATCATAATACCGATCAGCACATTGCGGGTCACATCCTGCATGTTGAGCCAGTCAAAGATGTTGGGCGAAACATCCCGCACATTCACTGCTTCCCAGCTGAGCGGAAATTTATCCATATCAAAGATGGCTTCGGCTACCTGGTCGGCTTGCTTATAGTCGCGCAAAAATACCTCGTAGCCACCTGCCTGCATCGGATCCCAGTCATTGAGGCGCTGAATAAGACGCAGATCGCCGATGGCAAATGTTTTATCGTATTCTTCGATGCCTGTTTTGTAAATACCTGCAATAGTAAGTTTATCGGGCCTGGGCTGACCATCGGGTCTGATAAAATAGATCATTATCCGGTCATTAAGCCGCAGGCCCAGTTGTTTAGCCGTATATTCAGAGATCATGATCTCGCGGCTATACGTACCAGGTACAAACCGGAGAGGGCGTCCCTCCCTGATAAAACGCTTAAAGAAATCGAATTGATAGGTGCTGTCATATCCTTTTACCAGTACACCCTCTATTTCATCTTTGGTTTTCAGAATACCGTACTTGGTGGCATATGGATGAATTTGTTGCACAGCCGGATTCTTACGGATATCGGCCACCAGGGTGTCATTTTCAATAAGCGGTGTTTCTTCGGCAATCAGCGCTTTCATGGGCTGTCGCTCCATAATGCGGATATGCCCCATGAAACTAAAAACCTTTTTGCTGACCTCCGACTGAAAACCATTGGCGAAAGCCAGTGCAATGATCATTACCGCTACACTGATGATAGTGGCCACCGTACTGAGCCGGATAATAAACCGGGAAAATGACCGCTGCTGATTAAAAGCGATCCTGTTTGCTATGAATGTTGCAACCTTCACACTGAAATCCGGGTCTGGTTTTTGCAGAGCCAGTATCCTGACTGGGCTGACCGGTCAACAAAAATAAGCGGATCAGCAGATTAAACGGATTATTTAACTGTTTTTCATAATATTGAGCACCACTAAACCACTGGAATGAAGTTTTTATTTACCTGTTTGCTTGCCCTGGTCACTGTATTTAATCATGCCCAACAGCCCGACCAGGTATATAAAGAGAATATCCGCTCGGTACGTCTTTACAAAGCCGGTGATATATATAGCTATCCCATCCTTACGCTCAACAGCAATGAGCAGCTGGAGTTGCATTTTGATGATATGGATGCCGATATTAAAAATTATTACTTCAGCTTCCAGCTTTGTAATGCGGACTGGACCGTATCCAACCTGCTTCCTTTCGACTATGTGCGCGGTTTTCAGAGCACGCGTATCACCAATTACCGTAATTCATCTATCTCGATCAATCGCTATACACATTACCAGGCCAGTTTTCCCGATCGTAATGGCACGCCCACACGATCCGGCAACTATCTGCTGAAAGTATTCCGCAATAATGATACTTCCGACCTGTACTTTACCCGCCGTTTTCTTGTAATCGAAAACAAAGTATCGGTAGGAGCACAGGTGCGTCAGCCATTTGACAGCCGCCTGTTTCAGTCAGACCAGCGCGTGCATGTAATCCTAAATACCGCCAATGCCCGGATCAATATATTATCTCCCCAGGATATCAAACTGGTAGTGCTGCAGAATTATTCCTGGCAGAATGCAGCCCGCGTGGATAAGCCGACTATTTTCAGAGGAAATTATTTTGAATACAATGACGATGCCACCACTTTCCAGGCGGGAAGAGAGTGGCGCTGGATCGACTTACGCAGCCTGCGTCTTATGAGCGACCGTATGGCGCGTATGGCCGATAGTGCAAGGCAGGTGCAGGTGTATGTTAAACCCGATGCCGAGCGCCGCTCGCAGGTGTATATCTATTATCGTGATCTGAATGGATTATACACCATAGAAAATACAGATGGTAATAATCCCTACTGGCAGAGTGATTATGCATGGACTCATTTTACGTTTGTTCCGCCCAATAACCAGGCTTATCCCGGCAAGGACATTTACCTGTATGGTGATTTGACCAATTACCGGCCCGATGAAAATTCGAAGATGACGTTCAATGCAGATAAAGGCGTATATGAAAAGGCTATGTTTTTGAAACAGGGCTACTACAACTACTCCTATGTAACCCAGGATTATCGAGCCGATCCCAATAACCGGTTTTCGTTTTCGAATACAGAGGGCAATTTTAATGCTACCGAAAATTCCTATATGGTGCTGATTTATTACCGGCCTTTTGGAGCAAGGGCCGATGAGCTGATCGGCTATGCACAGGTCAACTCGCTGGCACTGCGTTAATAACCAGATTTTCTTTTGTGTAGCAGGCATTTTTTTGAGGAAAAATGCCTGTCAGCCTGTATCTTTGCGCCGGCAGGTCTTACACGACCAGCTCCTGTCGAACCTCCCCAGGGCCGGAAGGCAGCAAGGATAGATGGTTGTAGCGGTGCGATGTGAGTAGCCTGCCATTTTTTTCTTTTCTTTTCTGCCGCTTGCCGGCTTTTTTTATTCCTTTATCTACCCAAACAGGCCTTCTTATTTTGTACCAAGCCACCGGTTTTGCTTATTTTTGAGATTGGCGATACCGATCGCCCTACTTTTAGAAAAAATAATTCGTATGAAATTTTTTATTGATACAGCTAACCTGGCACAGATCAGGGAAGCTCATGAGTTAGGAATCCTTGATGGCGTAACTACCAACCCATCGCTGATGGCCAAAGAAGGTATTAAAGGAACAGATGCCGTGCAGAATCATTATAAGGCCATTTGCGAACTGGTAGATGGCGGCGATGTAAGCGCCGAAGTAATCTCCACTGATTTTGATGGCATCATTGAAGAAGGTAAAAAACTCGCGGCCATTCATCCCAATATCGTTGTAAAGGTCCCCATGATCAAAGACGGGGTAAAAGCACTCCGCTGGTTTACAGAAAACGGTATACGCACCAACTGTACACTGGTATTTTCTGCAGGTCAGGCAATCCTGGCAGCCAAAGCCGGTGCTACCTATGTTTCACCTTTTATCGGTCGTATTGATGATAGCAGCTGGGATGGTATTGAACTGATTGCCCAGATTTCACAGATATATTC
>JAGODE010000245.1 GCA_017998385.1 Chitinophagaceae bacterium
CCAGCACTTCATCAATGAGCGCGATAATCGCCTTTTCATACCGGGTGCCTGCAATAACCTGGTACATGGCCCCATTGCTTCCCTTACGTTCGGCGTCAAACCAGCGAAAGATTTTTTCCATACTCCAGGCCAGCTTGCGAATCTCCAGAAACTCCTCACCTACCAGCAATGCGCCGGGTATACCCAGCAGCTTCAGCTCACGTGCCAGGTTGAGTACAAAATCGTTTGGAAAATAAATACCATTAACCAGCAACTGGTGATACTCATGACTCTGACGCAGGGCCAGATCAATAAATTCTTTTCGGGTATGGATACGCAGATCTGCTGCCCGCATGCGGGCATATTCAGACTGACAATAATTAATTAATAGTGACCGTACTTTATCAAACTCCAGTTGCTGTACGGCCGATTCAGGAAAAAGTTTCATAGATCCATCCCTCATTTGAAATGGGGGTTGCAAAGGTAGGTCAATTCGGCGGACGGTGTATGGTGGTTAGTGCTCAGTAGAAAGGTATAAAAGTTTAAAAGTATAAAGGGTTTAAAGTGATAGAACAACCTTCTATCGCCCAGGATCACCGGTTACTTATCTGTAGCAAAAACTACCCCTACATTACTGGTAATCAACATAATTAATGCTTAAAAATCATAAAACCGCTTTTATCAGATGAGCCAGTCGTTGCGCCCATTTGGCGTATTCCTTCCCGGAAGGATGGAGACCATCTGCCGCCAGCAAACTGCGGTCACTGGCAGCTTCGCGGGTAGAAGCAGTAATGTCGAGGTATTGTGCACCACGTGCGAGGGTTATTTCACGGTTGACCAGATTGAAGGCATCTATTTCACGGCGTATACGATCGCGGTCGCTATACTGCGCAAAGGGCGTAACACTGTAATCGGGAATAGACAGGACGATAACGCGTGAACTGCGATTGCCCGCAAGGGAAATAGCTTTTGTAAGCAGTGCCTGAAAACGTTGCCTGTATCCATCTATACTCAGGTGCTGATACTGGTCATTTACACCAATGAGCAGGGTAACAATATCGAATGTATCGGCGAGTTGTTGGGCATCGATAGCAGATTGCAACTGTGCAGTTGTCCACCCCGTAACGGCAATGATGTGTGGTGCGCGGAAATCAATTCCTTCTCCCTGCAACAACACCCGGGTCTGATTGGGGTAACGCTCTGCCTCTGTCACCCCCTGTCCGATAGTATAAGAATCGCCCAGCGCCAGGTAATTTTGTCCCTGACCGTCACTCACCGGAGGAACAGGTGGTGGTGGTGGTATAGGTGTGGTCCTGACATCTGATACCGGCTGTTTGGCACAGGCAAGCAGGATCGCCAGTAGGCTGCAGATTAATAGGTTTTGGCTCAGTCGATGCATGCGTGTTTAACATATGTACGGATAAAAGGGTTTGATGGATGGGAAGAAAAGGCGGAAGGAAAAAGGAAGAAGGCAAAAGCTCTTTTTAAAACAACTGTCCACTGTTAACTGTCAACTATACACAAAAAAAAGGCCGGCTGAATTAACAACCGGCCTGTGAACCCTAACCTGACTGCTTAACGAGAATTGATATGCTATCTAAACTGCTACACTATGTTGTTAAGGCTTTTTAGCCCACCACAGCGGTGTGAGCACAGCATCTTCTGCACCCAGGAAGCCGACGGCCTGCTGGTAACCTTCAGGGTTACTGGAGGTGATAGTAGAAGGATACTTCACGCGCTGCGGGAAGAATTTAACCTGACTGGTCATATAGTTGCTGGCCGTAAGATTGGGCATATTAACCAGCGGATTTTCGATAGCCGGGTTTTCGAAGAAAGGAAGACCCAGGCGACGGTGATCACTCCATGTTTCCAGGGGCAACCAGGGTGTTTGAGCGATATATTTTTGTGTAATGATCTTAGCCAGACGATCATTTCTTACTGTACCATTTTTGTAGAGATTGTTAACCGGGTAAGCAATATTGGCTGTACCAGGTGTATTGGTATAACCATCTACATACGACATGGTATGGGTTGCACCAGGCTCAGTAGTATGGTTCCAGCTTACAGAAGTTCCTGTGCGGTTATAAGCTGTGCTGGTCAGATAACTTGCCAGGTGAGCAGAAACGCCCCACCAGTCGAAGCTGGCTTTGATACCATTTTCATAAGCAACCTGTCCACCGATAGGTACTGTCCAGTTGCGTTCAGCAGCTTCAGCCAGCAGGAAGTAAGTTTCCCAGGGAGCGAAGAATATACGTTTGCTGGCGCTGGCGCGGAATTTATGCGACAGACGGGGAATGGTACCTGAGAAGTTGCGCAGTTGGTTACGTGAACCTTTCACGCCCCAGTCACCATTGCTGGTTGCATTCCAGGTAAAGGCGGCATCAATTGTTTTCTGCACGCCACCAGAAGCATTCAGCAGGTCACGCTGCGTAACTTTTGCATCATTTGCCCAGCTTGGATAAGCGTTGAAATTGGGATTATTGAAATCGCCGGGGATGATAAATGCCTGATAAGCCCGTGGATCGATAGAGTAAGGCAGACCATCCAGCCAGTAACCTGCAGAAGGATCATTGGTCATTGTAGTGAAATGATCCGTAAAGCGCTGACCGATATATCCATCCGGCTTGATATAAGAATGATAAGAAGTTGCCAGCTGATCTTCTGACTTAATGCCACCCAGTCCCAGTACTACGTTATTGAACGCAGCGGGCATGAAGAGGGCATTCCACTCACGGGTCATAACACCGGTAAGGGCATCCCAACCTGGCCGCTCTGCTACTTGAAAAATATCATCGGCCGATGTGAGCAGGTTATTGATATTGGTAGCGGCTTCTTCAAATTCTGATTTGGCTTTAGCTGCATCCACTTCAGACAAACGCATAGCAAGACGCATCCGCAGCGAGTTGCCATATTTCACCCATTTGGTGAAGTTGTAGGAATAAGCCGGATCGTGTTTGGCTACATCCTGGGGAACTGCAACAGCAAGATCCAGTGATGCAACGGCATTTTTCAGCTCGCTCAGCAGGAAATAATACACCGTTTTCAGATCGCTGAATGCGGGATTCTTACCCTGGAAGCCATCTACAGGGATGGGACCAAATGTATCGGCCAGTTCACTCATGAGGTAAGCACGCCAGATACGGGCTACCTGCATCAGGTTTGAAGTATACGATTTGGCAGTACCGGCAGCAATTTTCTGCTCAGCCACCTGGATAGCGGTATTAATCTGGTTGAGCCAGCCACTCATATAGCTGCCACCATAGTAATCACTGCTCCAGCCATCGTTGTAGCCACCTGAAGAAATACCACCACTTTGCTGCATGCCACCAGCTGTAAGCCAGTACAAAACAAAAACACGTTCTGCAATATGGGGATCCATCTGGGCGCCTATAATGGAGCCATTAATAAAGTATTCGACCTGTACCTGATCTGCATTGGCAGCCAGGGGGTCATTATTCATTTCGTCGAATTTTTTACACGAACCCAGCAATACTGAGCTGACAGCGGCCGCGTAAAAAATCTTGGTTATCTTTTTCATCGTCATAATGATTTTGGTAGTTGATTTAGAAGCCAAGGGTTAAGCTAAACAGGAATGAACGCATAGTGGGAGGAGCACCGTTTTCGAAACCAACAGCATTGGAGCCGGTGGCAAATACAGACTCGGGATCAATACCATCCATATGGCTCTTGATCATCCATACGTTATTACATGACAGCGTTACACGAGCACGCTGAATCGGAGACTTGCCCAGCACTTTACGGGGCAGTTCATAACCCAGCTGCACATTACGCAGACGGATATTGCTGGCATCGTACAGGTAAGCTTCGCCAATACCGAGGTTGTTGGCAGTAGAAATAGCCGACCAGTAGAGTTGCTGGCTTACAGACTGAGTGTTTTTGGTCGGAGTACCACTACCATCCAGTACAGCACCATCAACCACGATATCGTTACGCTGACCACCGGGAGCAGTTGCTGCGGCTGCACCGCTTGACTGCAGTGCCACATGCGTAGCAGAGAAAATTTCTCCGCCAATACGTGCATCAACCAGGAAAGAGAAGCTCAGGTTTTTGTAGCTGAATGAGTTGGTGACACCAACCAGTCCTTTAGCCTGCTGGTTGCCCAGTTTAACGATTGCCGGATCACGCTGAGGCAGACCTTGAGAGCTCAGCAGCAGCTGACCGTAGAAGGGACTGCTCTGATCAGTTACGCGCAGATAGCGTGTACCATATATATCGCCATACAGGCTTCCCGTGTTGGCGCGGATAAATACATCATCAAATCCACCCAGTGTATATTCTTTTACATTGAGTGCATCAGAAAGCTCATTGATTTTATTGCGGTTGCGAGAATAGTTGGCAATGATTGACCAGTTAAGACCATTGGTATTAGCCAGTACTTTGGCATCCACCATCAACTCGATACCCTTATTTTCAATATCGCCGGCATTGATCAGGCGGCTGTTGTAACCACTTGTCGGATCCATGGGCAGGCTGATCAGCTGACGTGTAGCATTTGATTTATACCAGCTGAAGTCGATCCCCAGACGGCTGTTGAAGAAACGCAGTTCCGCACCAAATTCCAGTGATTTGATCAGCTCTGAACGCAGGTTCTCATCACGCAGCACATTATCGCGGTTAGCGGTTGTGTTACCATTGGGATCTTTACCGATGCGGTATACATTATACAACTGGTAAGGAGAAAGGTCATTACCTACTGAAGCATGTGAGGCGCGCAGTTTACCGTAGCTCCACCAGGCAGGAACGCGTGTACCATTTTTCTCCAGCATGTCTGTAAGAACTACAGCCAGGTTGAATGAGGGGTAGAAGAAGCTGCGATTGCTTTTGCTAAGTGTAGAAGACCAGTCATTACGACCGGTGATATCGAGATAGATATATCCGTCATAATTCAGACCAAAGGTTCCGAACAATGAGTTCATAGCACGTTCAGTAAGTCCTTCGCTGATGGTAGGATTGCTAATACCATTGTTAAGGCTGAAGAAGTTGGGCACAACCAGTTCACCAGAGTTTGCATTAAGCATGCTCCAGCGCTGACGCATTACGTTGCCACCCACACTTACGTTACCGCCCAGTTTGCCAAACAGGTTTTCTTCACGGGCAGACACGAGGAAACTGAAGTTGCGCTCATTAAAGGTTTGTTTACCCTGCTCATAACGGCCGGTACGGGGAGAAGGACTGCCCGCATATATTTTGCGCTCAGTGCTTGTTGTATAAAAATCACCCCCTGCACGAACTTCTGCATCGAGCCAGTCAGTGAAATTATATTTCACAGAACCGGTCATGATGAAACGATCGCGTTTGTCTGTATTTCTATCATATTTGGCTCTCCAGTAAGGGTTCACAGCATTGCTGCCGCCAAACCAGATCATATTTCCGTCTGCATCAGCTGCCGCAGAAAAATCACGGATATCCAGTGAGCGGGGAAGCATATACATCACAAAGGCGCTGCTGTTATCGCGGCCGTTGATAGGACGGTTGAAACCTGAAGTATTATTATACTGCACTTTCACGTCGGTTGTCCATTTGTTGTTGGTACCAAAACGGCTGATGGCACGTGTCATCAGGTTGGTACGCTCCAGGCGGTTACCCGGCAGGATGCTCTTATCATCCCAACGGCTGAATGAGCTATATACAGAAGTAGCGCCTACCTGTTGCTGAAACGACAGGTTATAATTCTGTGTAGTACCGTTGCGCAGGAAGTTAGACACGTTGTCCTGAATACGGAGGGGAGCTGAACTACCATCCCATTTGGTTACTGTCTGACCATCAGCTTTAGGCCCCCAGCTTGTAGTAGCGCGGTTATCAAAAATACCATTCAGACCCTGACCATATGTATTCTGCAGATCGGGTTGAATAAAAATGCTTTCCACACCGTAAGTAGCGGAAGCTGTAATACCTAGACCAGCCTGTTTGCGGCCTGATTTAGTCGTAATCTGGATAACACCATTACCGGCGCGGGCGCCATAGAGGGCAGCAGCAGCAGGGCCTTTCAGTACCTGCATACTTTCAATATCATCGGGGCTGATATCTCCCAAACCATTACCGCGGTCGAAGCCTGCACCCCAGTAACCGTTTTCAGTAGTACCCGTAAAGTTGTCGATAGGAATACCATCCACCACAATCAGGGGCTGGTTTGAACCGGTGAGCGAGGTATTACCACGCAGCACAATTTTGGAAGAGCCACCGGCACCGTTGCTGGAACGCACTACCTGCAGACCAGCTACTTTACCGGAAAGCGCATTCACCATATTGGTTTCCTTGGCATCAGAAATCACACCACCGCGTATTTCCTGAACGGCATAGCCCAGTGATTTTTTCTGACGTTTAATACCCAGGGCGGTTGTTACAACTACCTCACCCAGGTCGGTAGCAGCAAGATCAAGGCTTACATCAAGCGTGTTGCCTGAACCTACTGCCACTTCTTTGGTACCGAAACTAATAGAGGAAAATACCAGCACGGCATTTGCTTTGTCGACGCTGATGGAGTAGCGCCCGTTTTCGTCTGTTGTGGCAGCCGAGGTAGTACCAGCGACCGACACTGTTGCCGATGGCACCGGCTTGCCGGTATTGTCTGTGACAACACCGGTAATAGTACGTTTCACCTGTGCAAAGAGCAAACTATTGCTCAATAGCAGGGCAAACAGTACCAATAAGAATCGTTCTGTTCTCTTCATTGCAGTTGATTTTTAAAGTTTAGATAAAAGCGTTTTCCGTTTAAGCGCTTATGTTATTTTCCGTAAATAACCGAATTCATTATGCCGACCATTTTTCAGGCAGCCGGCTGGCCTGTTTTTTCCGCTCTTTCACCATATTCTCCATCACCAGTGCCGCTGAGCCAATCAACTCCGCCTGATACCCCAGCGTGGATATCTCCACGGTGGTATTGGCTGCCAGGCGCGGAATACAGTGTTTGTTGAGCGCCTGCTGTATCGGCGCCTGCCATACCCGACCCGCCAATGCCCCACGTCCACTTAGAATCACCAGCTCAGGCTTGACCAGTTGAATCAGGATAGCGA
>JAGODE010000024.1 GCA_017998385.1 Chitinophagaceae bacterium
CTGCAGCACAACGCTCTGTAAAGGACACACAGCCATCGCCAATGAGGCGTGCACTGTGCAGGAAGTTGTAGATCATTACCGGCTTGAATACATTGAGCTCAAAGTGTCCGTTGGCTCCACCAATGCCGATAGCCACATCATTTCCCATCACCTGTGCCGCAATCATGGTGAGCGCTTCACATTGGGTGGGGTTTACCTTGCCTGGCATGATAGACGAACCGGGCTCGTTGTCGGGAATAAAGATTTCGCCGATACCACTGCGGGGACCGCTCGAAAGCATACGAATGTCGTTGGCAATTTTCATGAGGCTTACGGCGACTGTTTTGAGCGCCCCATGCGCTTCCACAATCGCATCGTGTGCAGCGAGGGCCTCAAATTTGTTTTCGGCCGTTACAAAAGGAAGTCCGGTAAGACGGGCAATATGAGCAGCTACATTCTCGGAATACCCTTCGGGAGTGTTGATGCCGGTACCAACAGCTGTACCGCCGAGTGCCAGTTCGCTCAGATGCGGCAGCGTATTACGGATGGCTTTCAGTCCATGATCCAGTTGTGATACATAGCCGCTGAATTCCTGACCCAGCGTGAGCGGAGTGGCATCCATAAAATGGGTGCGTCCGATCTTCACCACATTCATGAATTGTTTGCTCTTGGCAGCCAGTGTATCACGCAGCTTCTCAATACCGGGAATGGTTGTTTCAATCAGTATTTTATAAGCCGCAATGTGCATGGCCGTGGGGAACGTATCATTTGATGACTGCGACTTGTTTACATCGTCGTTGGGATGCAGGAATTTTTCCTTGTCAGTAAGCTGGCCGCCTTTTAACACATGACCACGATAAGCTACTACTTCATTGACGTTCATATTGCTTTGGGTACCGCTACCGGTTTGCCAAACTACAAGAGGGAAATAAGCATCCAGCTTGCCCTCCAGTATTTCATCACAGACCTGTCCGATAAGGGCTGCCTTCTCAGCAGGCAGTACACCTGCATCCTGGTTGGTAAGCGCAGCGGCTTTTTTAAGATAGGCAAATGCACGAATGATCTCTTTCGGCATTTTATTAATGTCCTGGGCAATCTGGAAGTTTTCGATACTACGCTGGGTCTGGGCACCATAATAAGCATCGGCGGGCACTTTTACTTCGCCCATGGTGTCTTTTTCAATTCTGAAATCCATATGGAAGGGTTGACAGAAGGATGAATAAATAAATTGGCGGGGCAAAGGTACAGCAATTGCCCCTTTCGTGGTTTACACAGAAGGAATGACCTGCAGATTGCAATCGTTTGCCTGATTTTGGACCGATATCATGCCCGGCGCGCCTCATGACTTATTTTTAACAGGTAAAAATGACTGCCGTATGAAGATAATTATCAGCCTTATCATGCTGGTGTTGCTGGCTGGTTGCGGCGCATCGCCCAAAAATGACCCGCCTGCCGGTGCCATCGAAAACCTCATCCTGATCACTACTGATGGATTGCGCTGGCAGGAGGTGTTTGGAGGCGTGGATTCGGATCTTACTGCCAATAACCGGTTCAACGAAGGTGACAGCAGTTACATCATGAATAAATATGGAGGAGCAACAGCAGCAGAGCGTCGCCAGCGCCTGATGCCTTTTCTCTGGTCAACCATAGCCAGCAAGGGTCAGTTGTATGGCAACCGCTGGCTCGGCAGCACAGTTGATAATGCCAATCCATACTGGTTTTCCTACCCGGGGTATAGTGAACTGCTCACTGGTTATGCCGATACTGCAATCAATAGCAATGACTATCCGGCCAATCCCCATGTGACCTTGCTTGAGTTTTTTAACCAGCAAAAAGGCTGGGAAGGTAAGGTGGCTGCCTTCGGTGCCTGGCAGGCTTTTGACCGCATCATTAATGAAGAAAGAAGTGGCATTCCCGTAGCAAGTGCCCTCGATACGTTTGGAGGTAAACAACCGACAAATGCAGAGCTGCTGCTCAACCGGATGCACCAGGATGCCTATAAGCCCTGGCACGATCATGAATGCTTCGATGTGTTTACCCACTATGGTGCACAGGAATATCTGCATACCCGTAAACCACGGCTGCTTTATATAGCATACGGTGAAACAGATGAATGGGCACATGCCGGACGTTATCGTTCTTACCTCGATGCTGCCCACCAGGTGGATAAATGGATCGGAGATATCTGGAATTATATTCAATCCGATCCCCACTACAAAGACAAAACAGCTATCTTCATTACTACTGATCATGGACGTGGCGACAGTATTAAAACACAGTGGACCAGCCACGGCAGCACTATTGCGGGCGCATCGCAGATATGGTTTGCTGTGCTGGCACCTGGTATGACCACAACAGGAGAAATGAAAGGCGGCGCACCATTGTATCAGCAACAGCTTGCACAAACCATGGCTGGTTTGCTGAGCTATACATACAGCGCCAGGCACCCCATTGCACCGGGTATAACGATTATTAACAATAAAAAATAACGCCTCAGATACTGTAACCGACAAATCTTCAACGCATGAATAAAAAATTCTTCCTGTGCCTGATGCTGACGCAGCTGATTATTAGCAGCCAGGCGCAAACCTATACTCCGGCACCTTCTAATGTGGAAGCCCGTCGCCAGTTTCAGGATATGAAATATGGCATGTTTATTCACTGGGGGCTATCGAGTACGCTGGGCGATGGCGAGTGGGTGATGAACAACCGCAACATTAAAGTTGAAGATTATAAACGCCTGCTCAACGTATTTAACCCCGTAGATTTTGATGCGGCCAAATGGGTGAGTGCTGCAAAAGCTGCGGGCATGAAATATATCGTATTCATTACCCGGCACCACGATGGGTTTTCCAACTGGGATACCAAACAGTCTGACTGGAAGATCACCAATACGCATTACGGAAAAGACGTATTGAAAATGCTGGCCGATGAGTGCAAAAAACAGGGAATAAAACTGGGACTTTATTATTCCACACTCGACTGGTTCCGGAGCGATTATCCGTACGAAACCGGACGTACCGGTAAGGGCACCGGCCGTACACAGAAAAGTAATTATGCATCTTATTTGCAGTTCATGAAGAATCAGCTTACAGAACTGCTTACCAACTACGGCGATATCATGTCGATCTGGTTTGACGGCCATTGGGATCAGACCAATCCCGAAGGACATGCCGACCGCAACTCCCGTATAGACTGGAAGTACGACGAAATATATTCGCTGATCCATAAGCTGCAGCCGCAGTGTATGATTGGCAACAACCATCACCTTACTCCTTTTGCCGGCGAAGATTTTCAGATGTTTGAACGCGATCTTCCCGGAGAAAATAAGTCGGGTCTCAGCTTCCAGACAGCTTCTGATGAACTGCCTCTGGAAACATGTGAAACCATCAATGGCTCCTGGGGATATAATATCACAGACCGTAACTATAAAACGGTAACACAGGTGGTGCAACTGCTGGCGGGAGCAGCCGGTCGCAATGCCAACCTGCTGCTCAACGTAGGCCCAATGGCCAGTGGTGTGATACAGACCGAGTTTATAGACACACTCGCTGCCGCAGGCAAATGGCTCGAAAAATACGGCGAAAGTATCTATGGCACCCGCGGGGGGCCACTTACTCCGCAGTCATGGGGAGTAACAACACAAAAAGGACAGTTTATCTACATTCATCTTTTTAAACAACCCGCAGAAGGCACCGTACTCATACCCGGCAGCAAACTCAAGGTTAAACAGGTACGTGTACTGGGCGGGGATACTGTGGTTAAATCCAAACTTACCAAAGAAGGGGTATTGATAGAAACCGGAAATCTGACCCTTACCGGACCAGATACGGTAATAGCACTGGAGTTGCGCTGAGCGTTTCACCCAATAAGGCAATGATGTTGTATAAAACAATAAAATCAGCAGGGATATTTTTTTTGCTGCAGGCAACCGCGATTGCACAGGCGCAGTTGCCGGTGGCACCGGTTAGCGCTGATCTGTTGCAGTACAGCGACTGGCTGGTACAGCCGGTAGCAACCAAGGCTGCTGTGTATACCAATACAGCCGGCGATGAACTGATACTGTACAATGGTTTGCTGAAACGAAAGTTTTCGCTGCGTCAGAATCTTGTCTGCACAGAGTACCGCAATATGCGGAACGGGCAACAATTATTGCGTGCAGTATCGCCCGAGGCAGAATTGATCATCAATGGTCAGTCTTATGCAGTAGGAGGCTTGCGAGGCCAGAGGGAGAAGGCTTATCTGCTGCCGCAGTGGGTAGACTCGTTGCAAAAAGGGGCCACAGATTTTGTATACGAAAAAACAGAGACTGCTCCCATCACTCATACAGTACAGTGGAAACAGCAGGGTTGGTGGATGCCGCCGGCGCTGCCTGCAAAGGGCATCGAAGTAAAATTTGTATTTAAAAGTTCATTGCCGCAATGGAAAGCTTTGCAGGTAAACGTACATTATGCTATCTATGAAGGCATACCTCTGCTGTGCAAATGGGTGAGCCTGGTAAATGGTACCGGAGAGCCGGTTAAACTAGATCGGGTAAAGAATGAGATTCTTGCGCTGGTGGAAGAGGAAAGTGCAGTAGTGGGCAGCCCGGCTCAAATGAAAAAAACGCAGGGCATATATGTTGAAACAAATTATGCTTTCAACAATGCTATGCGCTACAGCATCAGCGATCAGACTACACACTGGTTTACCGACTCATCTTATACTTCGCAGGTCAACTACAATTATGAAACACCTTGCATACTGGAAGTATATCCTGATAAAGCGCCAGGCATATGGTTGCAATCCGGTGAAACATTTACTTCTGTACGCAGTTATGAATTGCTGATTGATAGTTATGACCGTGAGCGGAGAGGACTGGCAGTACGCAAAATGTATAGAATGGTAGCGCCATGGATACTGGCTAATCCGGTTTTTATGCATCTGGTAAGTAAAAATGATGAGGAAGTGCGGACCGCTATTGATCAATGTGCCGCTACGGGGTATGAAGCATTGATTCTGAGTTTTGGCAGCCATTGCAACATGGAAGATACTGCAGCCGCAAATCTGCAGCGCTGGAAACAACTGGCCGGCTATGCACATGGCAAAGGGATAAAAATAGGTGGTTATGCGCTGTTCAGTTCAAGACGTATCAGTGATGCCGACGATGTGATTAGCCCGTTAACAGGTAAACCCGGTGGTGCATTTTTTGGAAATGCGCCCTGCTTTGGCAGCCACTGGGGGCTGGGTTTTCGCGATAAGATCAAGCATTTTTTTACGAGTACCGGATTTGATATATGGGAGAATGATGGTCCGTATCCCGGCGACCTATGTGCTTCTGCGCAACACCCGGGACACAAAGGTTTGGATGATTCGCAATGGAGGCAGATGGAAATTCAGAAAGAGCTGTATCGCTGGCTCAATGAGCGAGGCGTATACATCAATGCACCGGACTGGTATTTCCTTGATGGTACGCATAAGATCGCTATTGGCTACCGCGAAGTGAATTTTTCGCTGCCGCGGGAAAATCAAAAAATACTCAACCGTCAAAATATATATGATGGCACCTGGGAAAAAACTCCGTCAATGGGCTGGGGTTTTGTACCACTTACCCGTTACCAGGGTGGCGGCCCCGAAGCCATCCTCGAGCCGCTGCAGGATCACCTGGCCGATTATGTGCAGCTGATGATGCAATACTATGGAGCGGGTGTACAGGCCTGTTATCGCGGACCCCGCCTCTACGATTCAGAGAAAACAAAAGAAGCCGTACGGGGAGTAATCAACTGGTATAAAAAATACCGCACAATCCTGAATGCAGATATTATCCATCTGCGCCGTGCCGATGGGCGTGACTGGGATGGAATTTTGCATGTGGATGCGGCCGGTCAGCAAAAAGGATTAATGATGCTGTACAATCCGCTATCTACGCCCATTACACGTACTATTAAAGTGCCACTTTATTATACAGGTCTTACAGACAGGGTTCGTATCCGGGAAAAAGAAGGTGTATTCAGAGAGATGCGGTTAAACCGCCAGTATGAAATCGACCTTACGGTACAGTTGCCTGCCAATAGCTATACCTGGTTTGTATTGGAAAAGCCGTCGAAATAATGTATAAAAACTACATGGGTTTTATTTATTTTCCAGGAGGATTTTTATACAGAGTCAGGTTTTTGCCAACCGTATAACAGTAGATACTGGAAGGAATAAAGTCAAATAACAAACCGCTGATTTCATTGCGGACAGAGGTATCGACTGTTGTAATAGTAGCCGATTTCATATCGTGAATATGACTGAAATGAATGAGATTTCTTAACTGATTGTGATCTGATAAGCTTTTGTTGCTCCATTTTATTTCAACGACCCATTTTGGTTTCTGTTCGTTATCTAAAAACACAATGTCTACTTCCCCATTTTGCCATCTGGCATAATAAAGAGGGTAAATGGAGTGTTGCCACTGAGAGAAAATTGCTGTTTCAACGAGGTTTCCCATCAATGGGTCCCCATCTTTAATAGGGGAGAATAAAGCGCACCTGAGCGATGGGTTTGTGAGATATATTTTAAAAAAGTTAGCGCGCTTAAACTTTTTGCCGTTTTGGTCAACCCTGTTTACAATTGTAATCAGGAATGCCGCTTCCAAATAACTGATATATTTTTTAATTGTATTTTTCGAAACCCCTGATGAACTGGCGATCGATTCCAGAGACATTTCACAACCTGTATTGTAAGCGATATAAGTAAATAGGGAATTAAGTTCCTGGATGTCTTCAATGCCATAAAGAAGAGGCAAATCCCGCAACAACACTTTATCAATGATGTCATTTCTTATATAGCGCCCGGGATCTGACTGAATAGTTGTGGATAGTGAAACTTCCGGATAACCGCCAAAATTTATATAGTCAATGAAATGTTCGTTTAGCGTTTTTATGTCGTTTGTTGTGTAAAACAGCTGTTCCTCATATCCTGAGCTACGTTCAGTATCTTCAGTAATGCTGATATCAATCTGTTTAAGCTGCAGATACTCCTGAAAGGTCAACGGAGGTAAAATGAAATCAGTAAAACGACCTGCACCAGATTCTGTACTTTTTAGTTTTAATGCGGCAGCAGCTGAACCGGAAACAATAAATTTTATCTTCTTATATGAGTCAACCAATGATTTAAGATGAAGTTCCCAGTTTTTCAAATATTGAATTTCATCAAAAATCACAAAAAGCTCACTATCGGCGGAGTTA
This sequence comes from Chitinophagaceae bacterium, assembly GCA_017998385.1. Lineage (GTDB taxonomy): Bacteria > Bacteroidota > Bacteroidia > Chitinophagales > Chitinophagaceae > CAYMZZ01. The sequence continues at coordinate 7,191 of JAGODE010000024.1, forward strand.
CCGGAAGCCTTCAGGTAAAACTGTAGTAATTCTTCGAGGCTTATACCATTGTAGATAGGCGTTTCTACAGATAAATAGCAAATTTTCTGAGGATTTATGCCCTGCTCAATAAGACCCTGAATACAGTGAAAAAGTAAAACCGTTTTTCCTACCCGCCTGGGTCCCATAAGAACAACAGCTCGATGAACACTTCTATCGCACATTAATGAGAATAACCGGAGATAATAAGCTCTTCGGGTTAACTGCGAATAATACTCTTCGATTTCTCCGGTTTCCCACCAGGGGTTTTCAAATCGCATTCTTTCCAGTATCTGATCTGCGGAAAAAGGAATTTTCATTAAAAAGGTTTTGTTTCACGAATTTATTAAATAAGATCAAGTATTTGATCTTATTTAATAAATGGCGCTTAATTATTTGATAGACAATTATATATCTTTTATAAATAAAAACAACAATCAAAAAACTACTGCGAATTCAACCGTTCAAATCAAAAAGTGATCATTAGAATATGTTTCACGCTTATGTATATACAATTAAAAAATAGACGGCTAGACGTTTATATTTTATTCTATAATATGGCTTGCGAAGCGAATAATGATTTTCATGATCCTGCAAATAATAACCCGTACAAGTGTGGCATATTTAATTATCTTGAACGTCTAAATATCTTTTGTACATGAACAGTAATCGTCGTGAGTTTCTTCAACAGTTATCAGGTCTTGCAATAGGAGCGGCCGGTCTTTCCGCTTTCGGTACATCAGCCATGGCAGGCACGCCGGCAGCCAAACCATTTTTTGAAATATCGCTGGCACAATGGTCATTGCATAAAGCCCTGTTTGCAAAAACACTCGACAACCTCGATTTTCCGGCAAAGGCCCGCAAGGATTTTGATATTTCAGTAGTGGAGTATGTAAACCAGTTTTTCAAGGACAAAGCAAAGGATACTGCATACCTCAACGAACTGCTGAAACGCTGCAAGGACAATGGAGTGCGCAATCATCTTATTATGATTGATGGAGAGGGCGACCTTGGATCTACAGATAAAGCAGCTCGTAATAAAGCGGTCGAGAACCACTACCAGTGGGTTGATGCAGCGCATCACCTGGGCTGTGCCACCATCCGCGTGAATGCTGCAGGCAACGGTACCCGCGAAGAAGTGGCCGCCGCCGCAGCAGATGGATTAAGCCGTCTGGGCGAATATGGCGAAAAAGCCGGTATCAATGTGATCGTGGAGAACCATGGAGGTTACTCTTCTGATGGCGGATGGCTGTCGGGGGTAATGAAGCAGGTAAATAAAAAGAATGTTGGTACCCTGCCCGATTTTGGCAATTTCTGTCTAAAACGTGAGCCGGGCAACTGGGAAAACTGCATTGAAAGTTATGACCGCTACCAGGGCACAAAAGAATTAATGCCTTATGCCAAAGGTGTAAGTGCCAAATCATACAACTTTGATGAAGCCGGCAATTGTATTGAAACCGATTATATGAAAATCCTTAAAATAGTAAAGGATAGTGGTTTCAGGGGTTATGTGGGCATTGAGTATGAAGGCAGCAAACTGGGTGAGGAGGCAGGCATCCGCGCCACCAAGGCCCTGCTGCAACGGGTTGCTGCCAAATTGAGCTAAACAATTCCCTATTCTGTTCTGATATTGGTCACGGGATTTTTGCGTGCCGTACGTATTGCCTGAATGCTTACCGTAAAGAGGGCAATGATCGTGACAGCCATACCCGACAGGAAGAAGATACTCCAGTGCAATGGTATGCGGTACGCAAAATCTGTGAGCCAGCGGCTGCTGCCCATATATGCTACCGGCATACCAATGAGAAGTGATATCAGCAGCATCCACGCAAAGTCTTTCGATAGCATGGTGGTGATACGTATTACGGACGCGCCAAATACTTTGCGAATGCCTACTTCGCGTGTGCGCTGCGCGGCAGCAAAGGCACTGAGCGCATAAATACCCAGCAATGCAATGAGGGTGGAGATAATGGCGAGGCACAGTGTGATAGCCCCAAACCGTTTATACTGGATCAGCATACGGCCAAATTCTTCGTCGAGCCATTTGTAGCGCAGAGGAAATGCCGGTTCTGTTTTTTTCCATAAAGCATTTAACTGCTCTACGGTCTGGGCGGCACCGGCGGCTTTTACTTTTACCAGTATATGATCATAACCCCGCAACATACCTTCTTCGGCACCTGCTATGAAGATACCCGGTGATACGGTGCGGGTATAGCCTGCGGAAAAATTGTCTTTCACAACACCTATAACGGTATAATCACGCATCAGATAATTGACCCGCTGACCTATAGGGTTTACAGCACCCAACTGCCGGGCAGCGGTTTCGTTGATCACAGCAGCATTTACAGTATCCAGACCATATTGATCGGAAAAACTGCGGCCGGATACCAGTTTCATCCCCAATGTTTCGAAATAATCAAAATGAACATAGTCAAAGAACCACGATAACTCTCGGCCCATAAAGTTCGCTTCCTGCTCAGCAACCGAAGGCTGACCTGGATAAAACACTGTGGCAGTAACTTTCTCCACACCCGGCACCTGTAGTAATTGTTTTTTTAATTCCGGCCAGCGATACCCCGGTTCTCCGATGCTGAGCATTTCTTTATTGGCAGGAGTAAGCACCAGTACCTGGTTACCATCGAAGCCACGGTCATGCTGCTGCATAAAACGAAGTTGCAGGGTCACTACAGCCAGTATGGTCATAAACGCAGCAGAGATGGTAAACTGAACAACCAGAAGCGCATGACGAAGCAATTTTCCTTTTATAGTACGTGTGATATTGCCCTTCAGCACAGAAGCAGGCTGGAAAGAAGAAAGTATAAACGCGGGATAGATACCTGCTATAAGCGTAACAGCCAGTACAATCAGGGGTATTTGCCAGAGCAATGCCTGGCTGGCTTTATTGTTTTGCAGATTCCAGAGCTGCAGATCCATCGCAAACTGGGTATTGATAACCAGAAGCAACCAGGAGCAAAGTCCAATAGCCAGCAAAAGAGCTGCCAGTGTTTGCACTGTAGCTTCGGCCATAAACTGAATGATAAGTTGCCGCCGTGTGGCCCCCATCACTTTACGCACACCTGTTTCTTTTGCTCTTCTGCCTGCACGGGCTACACAGAAATTCGTATAGTTGATGGCTGCAAGTATCAGGATAAGACCGGCAGCCAGTGAAAAATAATAAAGAGGTTTATCGTTACCTTTTTTAGCATCATATACCGGATGGTTAGCCGCATCATCGCGCCAGCCACTGGCACGGGGATCGAGATGAATAGAAGCAACAGGCTCAAGGAAAACAGCTGTATTTGATACCCCTGCATACTGATTGAGCCAGCCCGCAATGTCTTTGCCGGGAGCCGGAATGTTTTTGTTGTTACCACTTCGGTTCGAAAACTGGTAAGCCGCTTCACGCTCAAGGAATAGCTGACCCGCTTTTTGCTCAATAGCTTTTACCGGGGCGCCTGCTTTCGTTTTTACATAGGTCTGGAATATTCTGCGGCCCCAGCGCTGCGGATCACTGTTGAAAAATGACAGGCAGATATCGAAATTGAGATGTGAGGGACCGGTCTTGCTGAAAACACCCGTAATCGTATAGGTACGCGGCTCCTGGTAGCCGGTACTGATACTAATCGTTTTCCCCACAGGATTTTGTTTCCCGAAATATTTTTGACTGACGTCGGTACTGATAGCCGCCTGCAGAGGTTTGTTAAGTGCACTGCCCGCATGCCCCCATCTAAAGGAATACGGAAAAACGGCAAAAAAACCGCTATCGGCTAAGATGATTTTTTTTTCATAAAAACGACTGCCACCCGTTTCTACCAGCTGTTCTCCCTGTTCCACAATGCGGGTCACTCCTTCAACGTTGCTTAATTCCTGGTTTATTTCGGTACCCAGTGAATAGGGGGTCCAGAAAAGTTCACTTTTTTCACCATCATCCGTTTTGCTGATACCTACCCGGTATACCTGGCTGAGCGATGCATCCCAGCGATCATAACTTCTTTCATGGTTTACAAAAACCAATACGGTAATAAAAACAGCCAGTCCTATTGCCAGACCACTGATAGAAAGAAAAGCATACAGTTTGTCGCGTACAATATTTCGCCAGGCAATTCGGAAATAGTTGGTGAGCATGCGGATGGTGTTAGTGGTAATGAATTGGTTAAACGGTCATAATCTGTTTAACGAAAACAATACCATAAACCCAATACACTGGCTATCAATCTTATTTGTATTACCTGTACACAGTTAATTGTTCGCTTTTGATACAGGTACAGTTCGTAAATGAGTCAGCGGGCAAATCTGTCATTTTAAATGAATATGATCGCGCAGCCGGATGTCGGCACTGGAAGCACCAATCATAATGCGGATGGCACCGGGTTCCCAGACCCAATTCATTTCTTTATTGAGCAGGCGAAAACTGGCAGCGGGCAATGTAAACTGTACGGTCTTTGTTTCGCCAGGTGCCAGCATAATACGTTCAAATGCCTTTAGTTCCTTTACAGGTCTTGCTACAGAAGCCAGCTCATCGCGTGTATACAACTGTACTACTTCATCACCGGGCCGGTGGCCGGTATTGGTTATATCGCAGCTTACGAGTAATGTACCATTACTGTCGAGAGAGGTGGCATTGAAGCGAAGATTGGTGTATGAAAAGGTGGTATAGCTAAGGCCAAATCCGAACGGGAAAAGCGGCTGTCCGGTTAGATTGGTATAATCATCGCCCCGGCCGGTAGGTTTGTGGTTGTATACAAGTGGCAATTGAGCTTCAGCCAGGGGGAAAGTGACAGGCAATCGCCCGGCAGGGTTATATTTTCCGCTGATGATGCCGGCTACAGCATCGCCTCCGGTTTCACCGGGGTACCATACATCAAGTATGGCATCCACATCGTCAATCCAGTTGGTCATGGTAATGGCGCTACCGCCAACGAGAACTACGATGACCGGTTTGCCGGTAGCGGCAACCGCCCGGATCAGTTGCTCCTGCTTGCCGGGCAGTTGCAGGGAAGCCCGGTCATTAAATTCCCCTTCTTCAATGCCTGCCACTACTATGGCGATATCGCTGCGTCGTGACAGTGCTACCGCTTCCGCAATCTTCTGTTTGCTGCTGTCTTTTACATTAACATCCCAGATGAGCCGGAACCATGCATTGCCACTGGGCTCATAATATTCAACACGTATGTCATACGCTTTTCCTTTTTCAAAATAAAAAGGTACAAGGCGTGTATGATAAGATTGTTTCTGCCAGTTATCGATCAGCAGGCGGTTATTGATATACAGGCGATAACCATCGTTGCCATCTATGCCAATATTAAAACGGCCGGTCTGTGGTGCGGTTATCTTACCTGACCAGCGTGCAGAGAAGAAATCGTAATTAATTTTTTCTGGGTCCGGCGAAAATAATGTCCATTGAAAACGAATATCCGCATCTACTCTTGTAAGTGCCGGCTTACCGGTTAGCGAAGCATTATTGTAATATTCTCCCAGTAAACCCTGCTTCTTTTCTCCGGCAATGGTAGTGTATAAGGCACCGGAAGGAACAAATGTCCAGGGTTGGTGATGCCTGCCGGGACCGGGTGCATACTGCACGCGGGATGTATTGCCGGCAATTTTTCTTAATCCATCCAGTATGGATATCTTATCATTACCCGGACCGCTATATCCACCCAGCCGTGCTTCGGCCGCATCGGTGCCAATTACTGCAATACGCGATGACGTGGTTGTGAGCGGGAGTATATTTTTTTCATTTTTTAATAAAACAATGGAGCGTGCAGCAGCTTCGCGGGCCAGTATGCGATGATCATTGAGATTAAGACCACGTAACAGTTCATCGCTCATATACGGCTGTTCGAAGAGGCCGAGCTCAAATTTTACCCGCAGTACTCTTGATACAGCACTGTCAATGGCCTGCGAAGAAATGCTTCCGTCCAGGTAAGGAGGCATAAAGAGTGAATGATGTTCGTATGCTGTCTGAAACATCACATCCTGTCCGTTTTCAACAGACTGCTTGCCTGCCTGTGCATAGTTGGCGGCTGTAAAATGAAGTACATTGGCTCCTCCCGTGGCACCTGCATCGGATAAGGTGAATCCGCGAAAGCCCCATTCCTGGCGCAGTTTTTTATTGAGCAGCCAGTCATTTGCACTGCAGGGAGAACCATCCAGTGAGTTATAAGCGGTCATCAAACTGCGGGCACCGCCGTGTTGCACCAGGGCTTTAAAGGGGGCGAGATAGGTTTCTTCGAGCAGGCGTTCGTTATAATGAATGGGATAGCTGTCGCGTCCGCCTTCTCCATGGTTTACGGCAAAGTGTTTGGGGGTTGTAACAACACCGCGTTGTTCGAATGCGCGCACAAAGGCCAGGCCCATCTGTGTAGTGAGATAAGGGTCTTCGCCATAGGTCTCTTCCACGCGACCCCAACGCACATCTGTAGCGAGGTTGACTACCGGAGAGAGGATATGACGAATGCCTCTTGCTTTTGTTTCAATAGCAATAGCCGTGGCTACTTTTTGCATCAGCAAGGTATCCCAGGTAGCAGCCAGCGCTATTGCCTGGGGAAAAGCAGTGGCTCCCTGCCTGATGAGGCCGTGCAATGACTCATCAAACGCAATGATAGGAATACCCAGCCTGGTCTTTTCTACAAAATAACGTTGAATGGCATTGATCTTATCCAGCGTTTCGCGCGCAGAAGCCCCGGCCTCGTATTGCAGCATTTGCGCAGCTACACCCGACTGCTGTTGCGTTGTGTTTACCTGAAAGCCAAAAATACCATGCTGATAATTATCCGGGTTTGCTCCCAGGTCGCCGGGGATCATAAAAAGCTGCCAGAACTTTTCCTCAGGAGTCATACGTTTCAGCAGATCCTGCACACGCGTTTCGACAGGCAGTTGAGCGTTCTTATACGGCAGAGGTTCCTGTGCATGTACCAGTTGCCCCCATGCAATACAAAGGGTAATTAGCTTAATTGATTTCATGATGCATAATCAGTCATGAGTCGATCATGACTGATTGATTTGGGTTTAAACTCAGTTAATCAGTATCTCGTCTGCAAATATCCACCCTTTATCTCCTTTGCCGGGATGCCAGGCAGGTAGTTTGCTGACGGGAATGGCTTTTACCCGCAAATATTTAACGGTAACCGGGCTGAAGCTGCAGGTATACCCACGAAGGTATACTGGCTGTAGCTCTTTAGGTTGCTCAGGTTTTATTTCGCCTAATAACCGCAGTTTGCCAGGTTCATCACCACCCCATACCTGTAGTACGCCCGGAGGAAAAATGTAACTCCCCAGGTCTATAAGTGTGCTGAGGGTTACAGAACTGATGAGTGAAGGTTTTTGCAAGGGAAGCAGCAGGTCTGCTTCAGTGGTTCGCCAGCCCAGCCAGTTACCGTTTTTGAAGTTTGTTTCACCTTTTATCAGGTCTGTCAGCAGTGTTGGATTGGGGGGATAACTGGGATCGGGCAATTGCTGAAAGATGACCGTATCTGGCCGGTAACCGCTTTTGTAAAAACTGGCCTGTAGCAGATCGCTGCTTATCCATCCGGCTTTGTAAGCTCTGGCACGCAGCAGCACAGTCCCATTGATCACCTCATTGCCCTTATACTCAGGCGAGCTGATGCTATCCGGTTCTGTACCATCCAGCGTATACCGGATGCTTACACCTTTTATATAATGTTTCAGTTGCAGGGTGGTGGCACTGGTAATTACTGTTTCTTCATTGAGTAATACGGGCAGCGACAATTTGAGACGCGTGGTGTCGTCCCGGAAGCCGGTTTCAACACGAATATTTTTTAATGACACAGGCGAACCTGCGGCAGGCGTACTCCAGATATAAACTGTCTGTAGTTTGGGAAAACCTTGCAGCGTATTTAATTGATCGGCTTTTACCTGTGTGCCGGAAAGAGAAAGATTCTGCAGGTGTTTCAGTTTCTTCAGTTCGGCCAGTGATTGTCCGGTAATAGTGGTGAAGCTGAGGTTGAGTTTGCGCAGGTTGCTGAGCTCGCTAATGGTGTTCAGGTCCCGATCGGTAACAGGCATATGAGCCAGATCAAGTGACACGATCTGCTCTTTTATTTTGGAGAGATCTTTTAACTGTTCCGGTTTGTACAACTGACTATTAAAAAAGCTGACCGAAAGGGCAGGAGAAAAAAGTGCTTCTTCTGTCACAACACGGTTCACTGTATTGAGCTCTTTTATTACCGAAGGATCGGCAGCAGCAAAAGTATAGGCTTCATTTTGCTGACCACCCAATCGCGTACGTGCCAGCATGCGTAGCGTATCGGAAGGGTCAAGACTGGCCACACGCAGGTTGAAGTCAGCGCCTTTGCGGATCCATTGCTGAAGGATTGCAATCTCTTCATCGGTAAGCTGAGTCTTACCTTTTGGCGCCATATGCTTTTTATCTTCCAGTGGCAGATGTATACGGCGCAATAATAAACCATGATCGGTTGCAGTACTGTCCCACAGGGCGCCGCTCTTACCACCTTTTCGTAGCTGCGCTTCGGTTTCCATAATCAACTCACCTTTTGCCTTGCTGCTGTTGTGGCAGGAGATGCATTTGCTTTGCAGAATGGGTTGTACGAGATGTGTATATACAACTGCTTCTTCTTCCGAAACGGCAGGAATACTTTGTTGGGGACGAATAGGGGCCAGCAGATAATCGCTGCCATGTGTAAGTCCTGCGCCTTCATGGCCGGTAATAAAAATAAGGAGGAGGCTTGCAATTGAAACACTCCAGCGAGCCACACCCGAAGCATTTATGCGCGGGCTTAGTATATACCAGATCAATAAAAACCAGGAAAGAATCAGCCCGGGCCATTTGTGCCAGGCAAGTGCATCTGCTTCATAACCTTCCTCGCGCGAGAGGAAGAAACCCATAGCAGCTGCCAGCGCGGCAGAGAAAGCTGCAAGTAATAACAGCAGCTGATCATTTGCACCCGCTTCTTTTTTATTTGTACGCAGACTGAATGTGGCATACAATACTACCAGTACCAGCGGAAAATGCAGAATCATAGGATGCATACGTCCTGCAACCTGCAGCCAGGCGGGAATGGCAATGCGGCTTTCAAAAAATAAAAGAAATACCAGCAGTACATTCAGTGTAATGGTAATATTGAATAAAAATGACTTCCAGCGCGGCATGAGTAATGAGCTGCTTTTCGTTTATAGTAATTTGTTAGCGTACAATGATTTCATCCATAAATAGCCAGGCGTGACTTCCTTTTGAGGTATGCCAGTCGGGCATTTTTTTTAATACCTGTATTTCCAGCAATATCTGTCCGGTTACGACCGGGGCAGATGCTTCGAGATGCCTCAATGAACAGGTCTTCATAGCCGGCCCCTCGTGTTGAAATATTTCTTTTGCAAACGGCAAAAACTTTCCGGTAACACTGTCCTGGTAATAAGCCAGTATTTGCTCCGGTAAAAAGATCCAGCTGTTTTCGTCCTGCAGCAGGTTGAGTAAAACATCACTTACCCGCGAAGCTTTTTCGAGTTCTATGCGGATGGTTACTGTGTCTGAGTCATAACCCAGCCAGTTGCCTGATCTGAAGTTGCTGTTGCCACCCACGCCATCAAACAATACGTTTGCAGGCAGCGAGGCATAGTAATCGTTGGGCCGGCTATAGCTAATTGCTTTAACCGGCAGACCCGTTTTTTCAAAGCTGGTGCTAATGGTTTCAGAGGCGATGAAACCTTTGCCCATACTTTTTATTTTTAAGGTGGCTGGTTGCCTTATGACGACAGGTGATTTATACAGTCGCGATCTTTTGCCCGGTTCCTTTCCGTCAAGTGTATAACGTACTTCGGCGCCAGGCTGATTAAAATGGAGCTGTACTGTCATACTGTCTTTGAAAAAAGCAGAGGAATAACTGATGAGCGGCGGCGCCAATTGATAATGATCCTGTGCCTGCACACAAAAGGAGAAAAGCAGAAAAGAACAGATCAGTCGTATCCTCATACCGGTTTCAGTTTATAAGGATATACATGACCTGAATTCCATTGAGCCACATACATGTTTTCATCATCATCAATACATACGTCGTGGGGATATTGAAATACCCGAAGGGTCTGATACATTTCTTCAGGAATACCGTTTGCATAGACGGGCAGATTACCACCCAGGTTTGATACGACTTTATAATTTTTATCGAGAATAAGAATAAAACCCGATTTTTCATCTAGCCGCTTATTGGTCTGCAGTACGGCGGCATAGAGATAATTGCCCTTAATGACAGGCCGGCAGACCCATGCTCCAGGCAAGGGAATGGTATCAATGTATTTTCCTTCAAGTGTATACCGCTTGAAAGCGTTTTGTACCCGCGAGGTAACAATCAGGCAGGGTTGTGCCTGGCGGGTGTCGATACAGATACCATGTGCATTGATCACAAAGGAATCTCCTTCGCCACGGCCGGCAAAATGCCGGATATATTCTCCTTTATGATTGTATTGTATTACAAAGTCTTTACCATATCCATCCACCACATAAATATCTCCGTTTGGCGCAATGCAGGTTTCGGTGGGTATATATTCCTTTGCTTCTTTATACTGACCGGTTTCGCGCGGATAGTCGAGTGTTAATAACACCTTTCCGCTGGTTGTGGTTTTGATTACCTGGTGCCGGTCATTATCGCAAATAAATAAGACGTCGGTGCCGTTTTCATTGAAAAGGGTAAGGCCGTGTGCACCGGGATATTCTTTGCCCCAGCTATCTAATAACTTCCCCGATTTATCATAAATAAGCACATTGTTGTGCGTGTCGTTTGTAAGCAGCAGAATGCGCCCCTTACTGTCCTGCACCATTTCGTGACAGTCTTTGACTGGATGCTCGACTGCATCGGCCTTGCTCCATCGAGTATCAATGGTATAACGTTTCTGTCCGTGCCCCAGGATAGTTTCTGCCGGCGACAGGCCACGCAGCAGGCCGGGAATAAACAGTGCACTGCCGGCGAAACTGCTTTGTTGAATGAATTGTTTTCTGTTCATGTAGTATGCTCCCAAAAAATGATCAGGCTATCAGGTCTTTGACCACATTGCCGGCTACATCGGTAAGCCGGTAACGGCGGCCAAGATGTTTATAGGTAAGTTGCTCGTGATTCAATCCCATCAGATGAAGTACTGTAGCATGAAAATCGTGCACATGCACGGGATTGTTGACGATGTTGTAACCAAAATCATCGGTTTCGCCGTATACACCCGGCTTAATACCTCCGCCTGCCATCCAGATAGTAAAGCAGCGGGGATGATGGTCACGACCATAGTTATCGCGGGTGAGTACACCCTGGCAATAATTGGTACGGCCAAATTCGCCACCCCATATTACAAGTGTTTCATCGAGCAGACCACGTTGCTTCAGGTCGGTGATAAGAGCGGCTGAGGCCTGATCGGTATCCAGGCACTGACCTTTGATTTGTCCGGGCAAACTATCATGACCATCCCATCCCTGGTGATAGAGTTGTACAAAGCGTACTCCATTTTCAGACAGCTTGCGTGCCAGCAGACAATTGGCTGCATACGTACCGGGTGTAAGGCAGTCGGGGCCATACATTTTCACTATATCTTCCGGTTCACGGCTCAGGTCGGTTACTTCAGGTACTGCTGTCTGCATGCGGTACGCCATTTCGTATTGCTGAATTTTCGCAGCAATCTCCGGATCGCCAAATTCTTTATACGATTCGTGGTTGAGTGCCGCTAATTTATCGAGCATACGCCGGCGGTCTGCTTTATCGATAGCTTCCGGATTGTTGAGATACAGAACGGGGTTGTCGCCGCTGCTGAATTGTACGCCCTGGTGTACGCTATCAAGAAAACCGTTGGTCCAGAGTTTGGAATAAACGCCCTGCCCATTTCCTTTGCCTTTCGAAAGTAATACACAGAATGCAGGAAGATTTTTATTCTCACTGCCGAGGCCATAGCTGAGCCATGCTCCCATGCTGGGCCGGTTGCCTACCTGTGCGCCTGTCTGGAAAAAGGTGAGCGCCGGATCGTGATTGATGGCTTCTGTGTACATACTTTTTACAAAACAGAGATCGTCAACCACACGTGCAGTATGCGGCATCAGCTCGCTGATCCATGCTCTTGCCTGGCCATATTGATTGAATTTGAAATAGGAGCCGGCAAGCGGAAAACGCGCCTGGTTGGCAGTCATGCCTGTCAGACGCTGCCCCATGCGGATGGAAGCCGGCAGATCCTGTCCATGCATGGTTTCGAGCATGGGCTTGTAGTCGAAAAGATCCAGCTGAGACGGAGCACCATTTTGGAAAAGATAAATAATACGCTTAGCCCTTGGTGCAAAATGAGGTAAACCAGCCATCACGGTTTCTTCGTCTACACCACCACTAAACATATCGGGCACCAGCAATGAACCCAGTGCCACACCGCCAAGCCCCATACCCAGCGAAGTCAGAAAGCGACGCCGGTTAATATTGAGGTGCGATTCCAGATGTTCTTTTTCCATACAAAGGTCATTCAGTTATAAAAGAATTGAGCCACTTCGTGTATCAGGTTTTGGTAATGGCTTCTTCGAGGTTATAAATAGTACTGATAGTTTTCATGAGTGCAGCCAGCTGTTTTATATCAAGCGTAGCGTCAACGGGGTATTCCCCGGCCTTTATTGTTTTAGCTGCATCCAGTTTTTTTGCGTCAAAAAGTGCTATCTGTTCCTGGTAATATTCGAGTAATATTTTTTCTTCATTAGCTGTAGGCTTGCGGCAGATGATACGTCTGAATGCGGTACGGATACTTGCAGCAGCATCCTTCTGATCGTGCAGCAGACGTTGTGCCAGCACACGCGATGCTTCCAGTACGCCAGGTTCATTCATCATAATGAGCGCCTGCAGCGGAGTATTGGTCTTCAGTCGTTTTACTTCACACTGATCGCGATTGCTTGCATCAAACATGATCATGCCGGGGGGCGGCACAGTGAGTTTAATAAATGTATAGAGACCCCGCCGATACAAATCATCGCCATGATCCTGGCGGTAAACAGCCAGTACTCCCCGCCCGGAAGTGGTAGCTTCCCAGATGCCTTTGGGTTGATAGGGTTTCACGCTGGGGCCACCGATCTCAGGTGCCAGCAATCCGCTACTGGCGAGATACATGTCGCGAATAAACTCTGCCGCCAGTCTGGTGCGCGGCCCGTGGGAGATATAAATATTTTCAGGATCGATCCGTATCTTTTTGTCTGTTGCTTTGGCCGATTGCCGGTAAGTGGCGGATAAAAGAATCTGCTTGAACAGACGTTTTATATTCCATCCGTTTTCCATGAAATCAACAGCCAGCCAGTCGAGCAGTTCGGGATGTGAAGGCAGTTCGCCCTGCATACCAAAGTCGCCAGAGGTCTTTACCAATCCACGTCCAAATATTTCCTGCCATAGCTGATTTACAAATACCCGGGCTGTCAATGGATTTTCTTTAGCCACCGTCCATCGGGCAAGTCCCAGCCTGTTGCGTTCATAATGGGTAGTATCAAACTTCATTACAGCACGTACAGCAGCGGGTTGTACTTCTTCGCCGGGCTGATCATATACGCCGCGGTTAAGGACAAATGTTTTGCGTGGTTTTTCCAGCTCACCCATTACAGATACGGTAAGCATACCGGTATCGCGGGCCTGAATAAACTGCAGCATTTTTTCCCGCTCATCGTTAGTAATACTGAGCAGCGGATTTTTAGCAGGCTTTGACACACTCACATCACCTTCGTATCCTGCTTCTTTGGTATTGTTGAAAAAGGCCAGCAGGGAGAAATAATCTTTCTGTGAAAAAGGATCATATTTATGATCATGACACTGTGCGCACTCCATGGTAATACCCATTATGCCTTTTGAATAGGTCTTGGTCTTATCAAGCAGGTATTCTATGCGGTATTCTTCAGGCACCACACCACCTTCTTCTGTGTATTTGTGATTGCGCAGAAAACCGGTAGCGAGTATTTTTTCTTTATCTGCATCCGGCAGCATATCGCCGGCCAGTTGCCAGGTGATAAACTGATCGTAGGGGAGGTTGTTGTTGAAAGCATGTATTACCCAATCGCGCCAGGGCCATTGAGTGCGGATATTGTCGTCCTGGTAACCATAGCTGTCTGCATAGCGGGCCACATCCATCCAGTGCACAGCCATGCGTTCACCATATTGCGGTTTTTGAAGCAACTCGTCCACCATCTTTTCATAAGCCTGCTCACTGTTATCGGCCAGGAAACGGTCCATCATTTCTACAGTGGGCGGCAGGCCGGTAATGTCGAGTGAAATACGTTTCAGCAGACGTTCTTTATCTGCTTCTTCGTTGGGGCTTAATCCTTTTTCCTCCATCCGGGCCAGTACGAAATAATCAATTTCATTGCGTGGCCATTTCGTATCCGATACGGCAGGCGGCTTGCTTTTTACGGGCGCTGTAAAAGCCCAGTGCGATTCGTAACGTGCGCCCTGCTCAATCCATTTTTTGAAAAGACGTTGTTCAAATGCAGTGAGTGAGCCGAGATGAGATTCGGGCGTGGGCATCACATAGCTGGTATCAGCACTGGTAATCCGTTTATACAATTCGGAAGCGTCTGGTTTGCCCGGCACAATGGCAAAGCCTCCTTTTGTTTCTTTCAGCGGGGCATATGCACTATCTGCAATGTCGAGGCGAAGACCGGCTTCACGATGTCCGCCGTCAGGGCCATGACATTTAAAACATTTATCCGAAAGAATCGGTCTGATGTGGAAGTTGTAGCTGACTTTTTCAGGCAGCTTTTCCTGATCGGCAGCAGCAGCATCTCCCATACAGGAAAGGCCAAGCCCTACCAGTGCGATCAGTGAAAACAGGCAAGCGACTAATCGTAAGCTCATAATGAGATGGATCAACCAGAAAGGTAACACAATTCAAGAGCATGAGAAAGCATTTTGTCAACAATAACAGGGTATACTTTTTAAATTCAGAAAAAAAGTAGGGCCGCCAGCTGGCAGCCCTACGGTCGTTGGTATATGTACTGCTTAATTTACTGCAATAACCACATCACTCCGTTTACGTTATCATTACCACTATACTGTCTTGCAACGGCTGCTTCCACATTGTCTTTATTATAGTCATATTCACTTTGCGGATAAAGCCAGCGTTTCGGAACCTGGCGGTTGTTGTAGGTGCCGGGTCCCACATTCAGGGTAGGAATACCGGTACGGCGCTGCTCAAAAAATGCCTCCCAGCCAGATTGCATAAATAGCGCAATATATTTCTGAGTAATGATCATCTGCAGCGCATTAGCGGGATTGAATACTACATTGGGGCCAGCCAGGTAGGTGTTGATAGCAGCGCTTCCGATGCCATAAAACTCCATGGAAGCACGGATGCCGTTATTGTAATGCTCCTCTGCTGTACCGGCACCTGTAATCCAGCCGCGGGTAATGGCTTCTGCAATCAGAAACTCCTGCTCGGGATAACCCAGCAGGATCATAGGCTCATTGGCGGGATTGGTAATATCTGAAAACCGGCGGCTTACACGCGAGGCATTGGCCGATGCGCTTTGCTGATCGGCTACGGTAAGACCGGCATTTACACCGGCATAGTTGGCATATACATTGGGCGGGAGACCGGTGATCGGTTCAGCAAATGAAAACAACCGCGGATCATTCCTGTTTTTGAGAATATTGGCCATGCCTTCTTCCAGCGATACAGCGGTACCCAGCGAAAGACTGCCAGCAGTGGGATAGTAATTGGAAGTAGCAGAAGAATTATATACGATCTGACCATTGTCCTGCCGGCCGGTCATAAGCGGATAGGTTGCTGCATTGCTGATAATGCTCTGAAACTGCTGCTTTATATTCAGCCGTGTATTGCTTTCTTTTTTGCTGAGGTGAATCAGCAGACGCAGGCGATAGGCATTAACCAGTTTTTTCCATTGCGATGCTTTACCGGCATAGATGATGTCGCCGCCGATATTTCCCTTGCTATCGCTCAGGAGGCTGTTGGCCTCATCCAGTTCCTGCAATATGCCCGCATACACATCTTCCTGCGAGTCGTATTTGGGCTTGGTATTGCCTTCGAGTGCGCCTAATGATTCAGAATAGGGAATATCACCGAAGGTTTCGGTCATCTGTGCAAAAAGGATGGCGCGGAAGAATTTAGCCAGGCCACGATAGTTTTCTTCACCTGACTGTTGTGCAAGTTCATCCATCTTTTTTACCTGGCGCAGTTTGTCAAAATTGCCAAAACTGCTGCTCGTCCAGCTATAGTCGACTGCAGAGTTGCCGCGTTCGTAATAAGTAAGATGACGGGACGCATAGGCAGATGCCTGCGGGTCGTAGTTAAATATGCTGACACAGATATCTGTCAGCAACAAAGCCGGTGTGGCCGCTGAGGGCTGATTGGGATTCTCCTGGTAATAATCGTGTTTGCGACAGGCAGGAGCCAGCACAACAATCAGCAGCAATCCGGCCAGACATTTATTTAAAATATGCTTTTTCATAATCTGCATGATTTAATGAAATAAGGTGTTACCGGATCAGAATTTGAGGTTAAGATTAAAGCCAATATTGCGATAGGAGGGGTCGGCCAGCGATGTGCCTTCATAGCCATCAGGATCCATGAAAGGAGCATCACTCCATAGCGCCAGGTTACGGCCGGTAATGGAGAAGCTGGCACCCTTGAAAGGCGTCTTTTTCATAAGCGATTGCGGCGCATTGTAAGTCAGTGTCACCTCACGCAGTTTCACAAAAGTGCGTTTGTACATGTTGGCATCAGGGATACCGTTTACATAAGTGGCAAATACCCAGTCAATATATTTTACAGCCTGTGTATTGGGTGCAAACTTGCGGGTATCGCTCACGATATTGCCCTGCACATCGTATTGTACATCGCCACTGGTGACCACTACACCCTGGCCCACATAGGTTGCATTGCCGGCATAGCTGTCATCACGATACTGGTTAGATGTAGCAGGGTGCATGCCTCCTTCGTAGAGTTTTTGTTCCACACCATTGTAAAGCAGCCCACCAATGCGTCCATCGAAAGAGAAGCTGAGTGCAAAATTTTTATAGGCAATTGTGTTGAGTGCCCCGAATTCCCAGTCAGGATTATAGTAACCAAGATTTACCACATGATCTATGTATTTGGGAAAACCATTGCTGCCATATACGATTTGTCCGTCAGGAGAGCGTTCCCAGGCCCAGGTGCGGTATACATCTGTACGCTGACCCACTTTTACACCATCTCTGATGTCTTCGCCGCCATAGTAAGATTTCACCGTTCTGCGCAGACGGCTATAGTTGAGCGTTATATCCCAACGCAGATCTTTGGTACGTATAGGAGAACCGGAGAGGATTATTTCCAGTCCTTTGCGATAAATTTCATCCGCATTCAGACGAATGGAATTGAAGCCGGAAGCCTGAGAGATGGGAACATCTTTGGGGAAATTTTTCTCGAGGTATTTAAAGTAAGTAACATCGAGACCAATACGGTTTTTGAGAAAGCGGAGCTCTGTACCGTACTCCTGCGAAATGGTTTTGCGTGGTTTGATGTTGGGGCTGATAATAGTACCCGGCAGATTGAGCGAAGGGGTGCCATTCCAGCTTGTACCGGAATTATAAACCGGAATCGTATAGTAAGCCGATACATCGGAAGAGATATTGGCATAAGAGCCTCTCAGCTTAAAGTAGCTGATGAAAGAAGGCATCTGAATGATCTCTGACCCGATTACGCTAAGCGATACTGACGGATAGAAGAAAGAATTATACGGTTTCTGAAGCGTGGAGGTCCAGTCGTTGCGGGCAGAAAAGTTGAGGTATACCATATTCTTATATCCCAGGTCGGTATAACCAAATACACTTCCTACCTGGCTTTCCACGCGGCTGTTGCCGGCATCGGGATTGCTGCCGCCCACACTCAATGGGTTGATAGAACTTCTCAGGTTATAGGCAAGTGGTACGGTGAGGCCGCCATTGGTTTGCGCAAAATCTGATTTGGCCTGTGTAAAGCGATTGCTGGCACCCGCAGAAACCGTGGCACTGAAATCGCGCAGGAAGGTTTTCTTATAAGTAAGCAGTACGTCCGACACCAACAGCAGGTTGCTGGCATTGCTCACCCGGTAGTTGCCTTTGGGAGCAGCGCTTGTGCCATAGTTGATATAGCTGTACGGAGTCTTGATCTCAGAAGTGGCATTGCTGCCGGTAAGACCGGTACGTACCAGCAGCTGCAGGTCTTTGGTAAAATCATATGTAGCATTCAGCTGTGCTACAATCACATCGTTGGTATATCCTTTCTGAAATTCATAAGCCAGATAATACGGATTGTTGTACCAGCTATAGTTGTAGTTCATCTGCTGAATATCTTTCACACCATAGGGAATGAAACTGCCACTGCTTGTTGAGCGGCCGCCGGAGGGCTGCCAGTAATTGCGCAGATCGCGGATGTCTACATCAGGCCCCATCCACAGGAGAATGTTGTAGAAGAAATTGTTGGGGCCGTATCCCGTCTCCGGATAGTTGGGGGTGTATTGTTTGTTGTAGCCAATGCTCGACTCCACACGCAGCTTATCGGTCACCTTCAGGCTGCCTGCCAGGCTCAGGTTGGTAGAGTTGAGGTGTGTATTCGGCACCTGTCCTTTCTGATAAGTATGCGAAACGGAAATGCGGTAGTCGCTCCTGTCGGTTTTACCGGCTACACTTATGTTGTGTGTGGTCGACAGTTCATTTTGCAGAAAGTTCTTCAGGTTATTCTGCCCCCGTGTGATCCAGGGAATGGGTTTGTAATGGCTGTAGTCAGTATATCCGTTTTGCTGAAATTCAAACAGCTGATTGGGGTCATACGGGCTATTGTATTGCGGTACTTCCATAAAGCCGCTGGCAGTACTGGGGTCAGGCTGGTTGAGTTTGGGTCCCCATACATAGCCATAGTCATCGTACCAGCCACCACCACCTTTGCCATCAATAAAGGCATAGTATCCGTTCCAGCCCATACCATATTCTTTCTGGGTTTTTGGAACCCGCAGAAAACCGGCCTGAAACTGTGTAGTAGTATTGTAAGAAACCTCAACACCATTGCCACCGGCTTTCCCCTTTTTGGTAGTGATCATGATAGCTCCGTTGATACCCAGTGATCCATAGAGGGCCGCCGCAGCCGTACCTTTCAATACGTTTACACTTTCGATATCGTTGGGGTTGATGTTCCAGAAATCAGTTTGTGTAGGCACACCATCAATTACAACCAGCGTGCTTTGTCCGCGGATATAGATTTCCGGATTTTCGTACAGTGTTGATTTGGTATAAATGGAAAGCCCCGCTACTTTACCTACCAGATTGTTGGCAACGTTTGTTTCCGGTGCTTTTTGCAGCAACTCTCCTTTTACATCCTGGATGGCATAAGCCACTTTTGCTTTTTCCTTTTTCACACCCAGGGCGGTCACGACCACTTCCTGCAATGCCTTTTCGTTTGGCTGCAGTGTAATGGTTACAGTGGTTGTTTTCTCCGCTACTATTTCCTGCGAAGCGAAATCCACAGAAGAGAATACCAGCACTTCGCCTTTCTGAACAGTGATAGAAAATTCACCATTGGCATTTGTAGTAGTACCGCGTGAACTGCCTTTTACAGCAACAGAAACACCGCTCATTGGCTGACCGGCGGCATCCAGTACACGCCCGCTGATAAGGACCTCTTCCCGATGCTTGCGGGGAGCGGCACTGCTTAGCTGGCCGCCGATTTTCTGTACGCCAATTACGCGCCCTACCTGCATAAAACGCAGGCCGGCAATATCACCAACCTGTTTCAGCACCTCAGTAAGGCTGCGTTCTTTACGGTCAAGATTAATGGTTTGTGATCCTTTTAATTCCTGAGGATCGTAGGTGAAAGCTACTTTGTAGACGTCACCAATCGTTTCCAGCACTTTTTGTATGGGTGCTTTGTTGAAACCGATAACGGCTTTTTCGGTGCCGGCGATGGCACTGAAAGAGCAAAGCAACCAGAAGGCCATTGTGACCAGGCCATAGTGCAACAGCAGTTTGGTTTGTTTTTTATACATAAATGAGGGTTTGGCTAATGATAATTATTCTATAATGATGGTATCGTTTTCCTGTTTGAAACGGCAGGTGAGTGAAAAACAAATGGCTTTCAAAATGTCCTGCAATGGCTGCCCCGTATAGTCGCCAGTAATAATTACGTGGCGTGGATGGGCGCGCCTGTCAACAATCTGCAGTCCATACCATTGCTCCAGCAGTGCAAATGCCTGACCTGATTCTATTTGCTGAAAAGCCAGTACACCACTAACCCATTGATGCAGGTAGCTGGTGTCGAAACTGTTTTTTTCAAATTGTTTCGCTGTTTTTCTCCATGCTCCCTGCTGCCCCGGCAGCAACAGATCACTCGCACCTGTGGCTGTTTGCAGTTTTACTTTTCCTTCGAGCAGGTTTACTGTATAGCCCTGCTGCAGATTTCGAGCATTTACATAAAATGCTGTACCCAGTGCCGTGGCAGAAAATTCACCGCTATGCACAACAAAGGGCAGACTTGCGTTGTGAGCGACTTTGAAAAAAGCCTGACCCCGCAAACGTAGCAGGCGGTTCTTCTTATTGAAATCTGTGCCTGCTTCAAGACGACTGTTGGCATTCAGAATTACTTCAGACCCATCGGGCAGTACTACCTGCCTGCGCTGGCCGGCAGGACTTTCCCAGATCTCAGTGGCAGCAAAATTTGCATCATAGCTTTGTGTTGATTGACCTGACCACCACCAGGCACCAGCGAGTAGCAACAATGCAACAGAAGCTACAGCCAGCCATAGCCGGCGATTTGGCATGCGGCGAACAGGCACTGCTGATTCATTTTCTACCGGCATTGTTGTTTGTTGCAAGGCAGCGCGCTGCTGCAGCAGCTGTTGCAGTTTGTTTATTTCTGTCTTCACCTCGCCGGGCGGCAATCCGGGTGTTAATAACAGCAACCAGTTTCGTGCTTCATCCATTACGGGTACAATACCGGGATATGCCAGTCTTACCTGTTCCCATTTACTTTTGTGTGCAGAATCTTCATGCAGGCAGTAATCAACAAAAGACTCATCCAGCAGCAGTTCTTCTACTGTATAATTCAGCTTCATTCCCAAAAACCTTTTCTTAAATGAAGCGGAGGAGCAGTTTATTTACCCGCCGGAATGAGATTTTTTTCAGACAGATGCAAAAAAATAATCGGCAAGTGGCAGTATAAGCGGCAGGAGGAAACCCAACAGTCGATTGCGTAGTGTTTCTACCCGCGCATGTGAGCGAAGATTTTTGACAGCTTCATGCAGTTTATTATAAACAGTGCGAATGGAGAGGGAAGTGCGTATAGCAATTTCTTCACAGCTCAGCTGATCGTAGAACCGGAGTTGAATCAGTTGTTTCTGCCGGGCAGGCAGTGAGGCGATAGCTTCCTGCAGTACCTGCCGTACTGCCTCATTTTCCTGCGCTGCAATGAGATAGTCCTCATATGAATACTCAAGTGCCTCATTTTCATTTTCCACAATATCCAGCTGGCGTACAATGCGGCGCAGATGCTGAATGATAAAATGACGGAATGAAACAAGCAGGTATGCCTGGATATTTTCAGCTGTGCTGATACGCTGACGGTGATCCCATATGTGGAGAAAAAACTGGCCAATAATATCTTTCGTAAGATCTCTGTCGGCTGTGAATTTCATGCCATACCGGTAGAGGTCATTATAATACAAACCCATCAGGGAGAAGAGGGCTTCCTGGTTTCCGTGGCGCAATCGTTCTGTCAGTTCAGCAGCTGTTTTCATTGCTCAGGAGATTATCAGGAAATGATTCAATGAATCAAAGTTATTGGGATAACCTCTTTACTAAAGTTATCTAATTATGATATTCTGCCAAGCGACAAACGATTGTGTTATTTTATTTCAGGCAAACGTTTGATATCTTATGATAAGTACAATTATAATTATGGTTTGGTTGCGCTTACCACCCAGCGTGTGAGCAGGTTATGTGGTGTTTCAATAACGATTTTATACAGCGGCTGCACGGGCCCTGATAGCGGAATGCTCACTTTGCCTGATTTTAGTTTTGCTGTTTTTACTAATTGGTAGTCATCCTTTCCGCCTGTTTTGACCTGGTTGCCCGTCGCGAGCCAGATACGCGCATTTCCCTTTTTTCTTAATGGCTTCCAGCTGATCTCGATTTGATTAGTTTGCAAACTGGCCTGCGCCTGCACTGCATCAATAGTGCCGGTAAGCGGAGTGCCGTCTACTTCATAGGCCTGTGCATTGGGGATAGAGATATTCATAAAGCGCGCCAGGCTGGGCATAATGTCAGCAATGGAGGCATATCCTTTTTTAAACTGATCATTCAGGCCTTTGGCATTGGTTACGATCCAACCGCTTTTTTCGCGGGCAGACTGACCGCCATGACCACGACCTGTGGCAGAGTCGCGCCCATGATCGGTAGTAATATAAATCTGCCATTCTTCACCAAATTGTTTTTGCCTGTATTGAATAGCTTCCCACAGGCGGCGCATCTGATCATCCATTTTACCAATAGCATCATAGTATTCTTTGCTGTCGCCATGGCGGTGCCCCATGTCGTCTGTAAACTCCAGATAAACCCACGACAGATCCGGTGCATCTGACCGAATGTAGGCGGCGGCGTGATTTACGAC
>JAGODE010000025.1 GCA_017998385.1 Chitinophagaceae bacterium
CCATTCAATACCCCTTATATGAGGAAACTAGTAGTTTGTTTAGCCGGATTTTTAAGCTTAATTACCCAGGTTTCAGCACAGGCATCATCGGATAAAGACAGTTTGCTGCAAAGGCTCGCAACAGCAAAAGACGATACCGCTAAAATCAGGCTTTTACTGATTATTCAGAAACTCTATTCCCAGAGCAATTTTGACAGTTCTTTTTATTATCTGAATCTGGCCAATAACCTGGCCCAAAAGCTGAAATCGGATAAGTTTGGGTATGCGATCAACAACAAGTTTTCCATTTATTATTACTTCAACAATGATTATGACAAGGCGATTGACTATGCGTTGAAGGCCAGGGAAGTGGCCGAAAAGGAGAATGATATGATATTGCTTGCAAGAATGTACAACAACATTGCAGGCATTCATAACCACTTCAACCGGCCCAAAAGTGCCATCGAATACACCCTCAAGTGCCTCGATATTATCGAGAAGGCAACGGAAAAAGACAGTACGGATTTTGCCAGCTTTAATATTACGGCATCGGAAACCTACGGCAATCTGAGACAGTTTGATAAGGCCGTGCTATTTGCGCGAAAAGGTATTGAATACGGAAAAAAATATAACGACGCGGGTTCGGTCATGAACGGTCTCAATAACCTTTCTGTATTTTATTCTCAATTGAATAAGCTGGATAGCGCTGTAGAGGTAAATAAAGAACAGTTGCAATTGGCAAAAGATTATCAAAGTGTGGTGTATGTCAACTATGCACTCATCAATCTTTGTTATAACAATTTCAGAAATGGTGATACAAAGGCCGTTGAAAAATATGCCGGAGAACTAAGACAGCATATAGGAGAGATTACTGATAAACAACTTGCGGCAGAAGCCAATGTGGCTGTTGCACTCGATTTTATTGGCCGGAAAAGATATGATGAGGCGCGAGTAGAGTTGAGGAAAGGGATTGAAACGGCAAATGCAACGAATAATGTCATTTCTCTGGAAAATTTGTATAATGTTTCAGCGACTGTCTGTTATTTGCAGGGGAATATAAAGGAGGCGGAACTGTACACTTACAAACGGGATTCTGTGGTAAGCGAACGGAATCTTGCGGACCTGAATCTGTATACACGTGATCTGGAAACGAAGTATGAGACGGAGAAGAAAGAAGCACGGATACAACTGCAGCAGACGGAACTCCGGCAAAGACGCAACCTTAACTATTTTCTGATTGCCGGTTCGGCTGCCTTGCTGCTGATATTTTTGCTTAGCTACCGTAACTACCGCAACAGGCAAAAACTGCAACAGTTGCGAATAGCGGAACTGGAAACGGAGAAACAGCTTACTGCTACCGAAGCTGTGTTGAAAGGGGAAGAGCAGGAGCGAACCAGGCTGGCCAAGGACCTTCATGATGGATTGGGAGGTATGCTCAGCGGTATCAAGTATTCGTTTAGCAGTATGAAGGCAAACCTGGTAATGACGCCTGAAAATATGCACACCTTTGAACGTAACATTGATATGCTCGACAGTTCTATCAGGGAAATGCGTCGTGTGGCGCATAATATGATGCCAGAGATACTGGTAAAATATGGCCTGGATGCCGCACTCCGGGAGTTTTGCGGTGAAATTGACCGTAGTGGTGTGCTGCGTGTAGCCTATCAGTCGATTGATATGGATAAGGCCGCCATCGAACAAACCACTGCCGTCACGGTTTACCGGATTGTACAGGAACTGGTCAACAATGCGATCCGGCATGCAGGAGCCGAGCATGTACTGGTGCAGGCACACATTTCGCCACAGGAAAAATTGCTGATGCTGACGGTAGAAGATGATGGCAAAGGCCTTGATATGGCCCAGCTGAAACAGTCATCGGGTATGGGCTGGAGTAATATTCAGCACCGGGTTGAATTTCTGAAAGGAAAAATTGACATAAATTCGGATAAAGGAAAGGGCACATCTGTTTTGATAGAAATAACCATTTAGTGAAAGCGAGTGTATTTATAGTGGATGATCATTACATGGTAATAGAGGGTATCCGCTCATTATTACAGTATGAAAAAGATATTGACTGGGTAGGGCATGCTACTAATGCAGCCTCCTGCCTGGCTTTTCTTAAACAACAACGTCCGGATGTAATACTGATGGATGTAAACCTGCCTGATATGAGTGGGATCGACCTCTGTAAACAGGTAAAGCAATTATATCCCGATGTGTTTGTCCTGGGACTGAGCACATTTAACCAGCAACCCGTTATCCGCAATATGATGGATAATGGCGCTTCGGGTTATGTGCTCAAGAATGCCACGCAGGAAGAGCTGCAGGATGCTATTCAGGCCGTGATGACTGGTAAGACTTACCTGAGCATAGAGGTTGCCCAGGCCCTGCGTGAAACGGGTAACGAAATACCTTTGATAACACGCCGTGAAAAAGAGGTGTTGTTGCTGGTGGCCGATGGATTTACCAATGCCGAAATAGCAGAAAAATTATTCATCAGCGTTCCTACCGTCAATACTCATCGCAAAAGCCTGTTGAGCAAGTTTAATGTAAATAATACGGCCGGGTTAATAAAGATCGCGGCGAAGCATAATCTGGTGTAATAGACAAAATCGGTTTTTGGGTCCTGTCCCGGATTTTACGTTTCATTATCCAGTATCTTTCCTGTATGAGTAAGTCGGATGAGAGCTGTTTCGTAAAAGGAAGATACTTGCTGGAGAAGTTCCCTGGCAGGGGGGATGGACCTATGCATCTATTCCGGAAATAAAACCTAACCAGCAATCTCCTTTTGGATGGGTGATGGTGAAGGGAAGTATCGATGGAGTGGTAATCAGTAAATACCGGTTGATGCCGATGGGAGACGGCAGGCTTTTTTTGCCTGTCAAAAAAGAAATCAGACAAAAAATAAAAAAGCAGGCAGGCGATTGGGTAGAAGTATTAATAAGCCGGGATGAGGATCCGTTGATTATACCAGATGATCTGGCGCTTTGCCTGCAGGATGAGCCCGATGCGTACCGTTTTTTTCAATCCTTATTGGAATCCGAACAGCTCAGCTATATCAAATGGATATTTGAAGCCAAAACCGCTTCAACCCGCGAAAACAGGATCGCCACCGCTGTCAAACAGTTGTTGAGGCAGGAAAAAAGGAAAGCAGGGTAAGACTTCACCGAAATAGATGCGGCCGTGCTGACAGCTGCCAGACAACAATCCTGAAAGTTGTTTGTAGTATACTGAAATAATCGTTTATGTCACTGCTCTTCAGTCCGCTGACTATAAAAGGCATCACCCTCAAAAACCGTATTGTAGTTTCTCCCATGTGCCAGTATTCATCTACCGATGGATTTGCTACAGACTGGCACCTGGTGCATTTGGGAAGCCGGGCTGTAGGCGGGGCATCGCTGATCATACTTGAAGCTACCGGCGTATCGCCCGAGGCACGTATTTCTCCACAGGATCTGGGTATATGGAAAGATGAGCATATCGAAAAGCTGAAACAGATTACCGGCTTCCTGAAAGAGCAGGGCGCAGTAGCAGGGATTCAGCTGGCGCATGCCGGACGTAAAGCGAGCACCAAAGCACCCTGGCTGGGGCGTGATAAAGTGAGCCCCGAAGAAGGAGGCTGGCAGACCGTTGCACCTTCTGCTGTGGCTTATTCACCCGGTTATCCTCATCCCATAGAGCTGGATGAAGCAGGCATTCAGCAAGTAATCAGCGATTTCAGCTCCGCTACTGAGCGCGCAGTTCGCGCAGGATTTGAGGTGATAGAGATACATGCTTCGCATGGTTACCTGCTGCACCAGTTTCTTTCCCCACTTACAAATCACCGTACCGATGCTTACGGCGGAAGTTTTGCCAACAGAGCGCGCTTGCTGCTCGAAATGGTGGATGCGGTGAAAAAAGTGTTGCCGGAGCAGTTGCCCTTATTTGTACGCATACCAGGCAGCGATTGGGCCGATGGTGGCTGGAACCCCAACGATGCAGTGGCGCTGGCAAAGCTGCTGAAGGAAAAAGGAGTAGATGTACTGGATGTGACTTCGGGAGGCCTGGTCTCTCAGCAGAAAATAACTGCAGGACCGGCGTATCAGCTGCCCTTTGCTTCGCGCGTTAAAAAGGAAACGGGTATCCTCACCTCCACAGTTGGCATGATCACCCATGCGGTACAGGCAGAGTCTATACTGGTGAATGGTGATGCCGATCTCATCATGATGGCAAGAGAGTTGCTGCGTGATCCTTATTTTCCGCTCAAAGCTGCACATGAACTGAAGGCGACTATTGCGTGGCCCAAACAGTATGAGCGGGCTAAGTTCTGATCAAAATACCGTCCAGTACGGATTTTATATGTGAAGACTGAATGATTCATTTGTGGCAAAATGAATCGATGAAAAAGAATGTAATTGCAGCCATCGTATGTTTATTATTGATGGTTGGTAGCCATGCCCAAAAGGTCAGAACAGGAATTTATGCAGGAGTAGCGTTTGCCGGTCAGAAATCCGATTACTGGCAGATATCCGGCCTTCCGGTTTCAGAAGGCGGAATCAGTATACACTATGGTATTCATTTTAATCTTCCACTGGCCAGGCGGCTGGAGTTGGAGACGGGGATACAGAAGGTAACCCGCGGGTATTCGTATACAGATAACAGCAATTCCATACCCGAAGAGCAATACACTAAAGTACAGGGTGCTTCAGTGCCGCTGGTAGCACTGGTACATATTCTCGATTATCCCGAAGAAATGCCTTTCCGCTTTAGTCTCGGACTTGGTGCTTATCTGAGTTACGCCGTGAGCGGAAAAATCAGTTATGAGGATGGCACGAGCCAGAAAGCAAAATTTACCAATGCCAAACGTACAGAATTTGGCCCGCGCTGGATGGCCAAGTGGGAGTTTGCGCACAAATTTGAATGTTATCTCTCCGGCGATATCCGATCAACGAATATTCTCAAGAATGGAAGCGGCTATATCAAACAGGGCAGTTTTCAGGCAGGGGTTGGATATGTGTTTAACTAATATATCCAGGTTATTGCTTTCTGACGGAAAAGCCCGGAAAAGGAATCTTATCTTATTTTAGTGGCCTTTATGGCTACACCGCGGAGCATATTCTTATTCATTTGTTTATTTATATACCTGCACGCGATTGCGCAGGACAGGCGTGATTTTATGCCTGTGAAGAGAGCTATAGACCGGGGGTACCATTATCTGCGAAGTTTCGATGCCCCGGAATCCATGAAGTATTTTGGGATTGCTGTG
This sequence comes from Chitinophagaceae bacterium, assembly GCA_017998385.1. Lineage (GTDB taxonomy): Bacteria > Bacteroidota > Bacteroidia > Chitinophagales > Chitinophagaceae > CAYMZZ01. The sequence continues at coordinate 5,225 of JAGODE010000025.1, forward strand.
CAGGAAGCAAAGCAACTGAAAAGTGATTATTATTATGCCTCGGCTTTATTTGGGATGGGACAGGCTATCTGGTATGCATTTGACTTTAAGAATGCTGCTGATACGATAGAACTGGCCATCCGTTCTTTTTCAGCCCGTTACAAAACTGAAATCATAGGAGCGTATCGTATTCTCAGTAATATTTATGATGATATGGGAGAATATGAGAACGCATTTAAAGCTGTGCAGACGGCCTTAAGCATGAATGCCGGAGAAGGCGAAAATAATACCGTTCTTCCTCTTGTGCAGCTGGGCAGGCTTTATCAGAATATTGGTGACCTCGAATCGGCGTTATATTATTTCCAGCTTGCCGGTAATAAAAATCCCCGGATAGGCGATTATCCTTACCGGGAGTTACAGCATAACCTGGGCAACTTGTTTGTAGCCAGGAATCAGTTGGATTCCGCGGCGTATCATTATCGGCTGTCATATAGAGGAAACCCGAATGGCCGGTTACTAAGGCTAAGAATGGGCGAACTGAAAATACGGCAGGAGCAATACGATAGTGCTTATTACTTTCTGCAGCCTCTTTACAATGAAATGCAGCAGGAGAAGGATATAAACATGTTGTCGGGTGCGGGCATTGGTCTTGCAAAGATTGCCCGGCAAAAGGGCGATTTGCAGACGGCCGAAGGGCTGGCAATGGAGGCTTATTTGCTTTCTTCTCAAAAAGGCATATTCCGGTCTTACCGGGAGTCATCGGGCGTGCTGGCCGCAGTATATGAAGAGCAGGGCCGGATACCGGCTGCATTGCAGTACCGGAAATTGTATGATAGTCTGAAAGATGCCAGTAATTCGGACATATACAAGGGGCAGTTATTTGCTTTCCGGCAAAAAACACATGCAGCCGATCTGCAGGCATTGCGTGACGATAAGAAGATTGCTGAACGCACTATCATTATTGTTTGCCTGGCAGCTGCACTGGCCATAGCTGTTATCATTTTTCGCTATCAGCATATCCGTCTGCGTTTGAAACAGCGTGCATCGGAACTGGAGATGCAGGCGCTGCGGGCACAAATGAACCCACATTTTATTTTCAATTGCCTGAGTGCCATTAATCATTTTATTCTCGACAATCAGAACGATAAGGCATCGGATTATCTTACGCGTTTTTCGCGACTGGTACGGATGGTGCTTGTGAATGCGGGTAAAGATGCAATACCACTAGATGAGGAACTGGATATGCTGCAGCTTTACCTGGATATGGAACAACTACGCTTTAAGCAAGCCTTTACCTATACCATTGATATCCGCGAAGAATTACCCCTGTCTCAACTGCAGGTACCCTGTTTTATTTTGCAGCCTTTCTGCGAAAATGCCATCTGGCATGGCCTGCTGCATAAGGAAGGGCAGGGAAGGCTGGAAGTAGTTCTTGACTATAAGAAGGGAAAACTGAGGGTAATCATACGCGACAATGGCATTGGCCGTAAAAAAGCAGCTGAACTCAGTAAGAGGCCTCATTCCTCCATGGGACAGCGGCTGACTGAATCGCGGCTTACATTGTTTAACCAGGAACACAATAAAGGCACTTCCATGAAGATTAATGACCTGGTTGATATCAACGGAGAAGCTGCAGGTACCGAAGTAATTTTATTTATCCAAACTCCATTAGCTTCATGATAAGAGCCATAGTAGTAGATGATGAACCCTATGCTTCGCAGGCATTGCAGACATTGCTGAAAAAACATTGTCCGGATGTATCGGTGATAGCGGCCTGTCATTCGGCTATGGAGGCGGAGCAGCGGATTACTGAACTGAAACCTCAGCTTGTTTTTCTCGATATCGAAATGCCGCATCGCAATGGCTTTGAATTGCTGGAACATTTTATGCCTGCCGACTTCCAGGTAATCTTTACCACCAGCTACGACCAGTATGCCATAAAAGCCATCCGTTTCAGCGCGCTCGATTACCTGCTCAAACCTGTAGACCCCCAGGAGCTGCAGGCAGCTGTAGCCAAAGTGAAGCAGCCATCGGATAGGCTGTTTACCCAACAGCTTCAGTTGCTATTGCAGTCTTTTCGTGAACCTGCGGCCAGCAGCAGGATCGCCCTTCCTGCCCAGGAGGGATTGCAGATGGTCGCTATTGATTCCATCCTGTACTGTATGGCCAGCAGTAACTATACCACGCTTGTTATGAAAGACAGGAAAAAACTGGTTGTATCGCGCACCCTCAAAGAAATAGAGGAAATGCTCGAAGAGCATGGATTTCTCCGCATCCATCACTCGCATATGGTAAACGTCAATGCCATCGAAAAATATATCCGAGGCGAAGGAGGTACTGTCCTCATGATGGATGGAACAGAACTGGATGTATCGCGCTCCCGGAAGGAAACCCTCCTGAAGACCCTGCAGGCACGCCGTTAGGACCCGCAGGTTACTCGTTCATACCCGCAGACTGCTCGTTTGCATGCAGGCACCCATATTACCGGGGTAGTTTTGCCGGTATGAGGATGGTGCTGGTATCATTGATCATCTGTTGTTTACTGCCCTGTAAACTATGGGCTCAGCCATTGGGCGGCCGGGTTGTGGACATGGCAGGTCAGCCGCTACCACTTGTTTCTATTTCCCTTTTGCGCGACAGCTCATTTGTGACTGGTGGCGTTAGTGACAACGGAGGCCGTTTTCAACTCACTGCGCATCTGGTTGCTGGTACTGCTTATACCCTCCGCCTTTCACTCATCGGGTATGAATCTCTTATCAGGTCATTTACTTTTCCGGATATTCCTGCACTGGATAGTTTACAGATGCATGCTATGCGGCAGACCCTGCACGAAGTAGTAGTGACATCGAAAAAACCGTTGGTCACACGCCAGGCAGACCGTTATACGGTGAATGTGGAAGATAGCTATCTGGCCAGTGGCCGTACAGCACTGGAGGTATTGCAGCACTCGCCCGGGCTTTGGGTATCACCCACGGGAGATATAAGCATCACAGGCGGACAGACTGTAACCGTTATGATCAACGATGTAGTGCAGCGTATGCCGGCTGCCGATCTCACCAATTTTCTCCGGTCATTGCGCTCGGAAGATATAAGCCGCATTGAAGTAATACCCAACCCACCTGCCGAGTTTGAAGCAGCTTCTTCGGGCGGTATCATTCATATAGTACTTAAAAAGACTCGTAAGAATGGCCTTACAGGTACAGCCAATGCCGGTTACCGGATACAGGGCAGCAAAGGATACAGCTGGGCTGGCACTTCGATCGATTATAAGTTAAGCCGTATCTATATTACGGCTGGCATTAATGGCTCTGCAGATCGTAGTATGTATACAGGTTACACCGATGTGACTTATCCCGACAAAACGGGTCTATATAATTTTACCAGGCGTGATAACGATAATCGCCGTTACTTTTTCAGGGCCGGCATCGTATATGATTTCCATCCACGCCATTCGATATTCCTTCAGACGCTCACTACAGGCAGCAAACTGATCCAGTATTTCCGTTCCGATCTTCTTTATCGTCTTTCCGCGGGCAATGTAACTGGTGAGGCTGTTTCTGCCTGGCGCCGTAAACCCCGGCAGGGCAGCTATACACTAAATTATAACTGGAAAGCAGATAGCCTGGGTTCGGGGCTTCGTGTTATCCTTGATCATACTTATAGCTTAAAGACAGAGTTGAATGAACTGATCTCTGAATACAGCGACAACACGCGAGACCGGTCTTACCGCACAATAACTCCCAGTGATACTTATATCAATAGCGGACAGGCTGATCATACGCAGCGACTAAACAAAAAATCGGTGCTTAAAGCCGGTATTAAATTCGTGCATACCGATCGCGATAATGAAGTACTGGCCGAACGGTTACAGGTATATGAATGGGAAAAGGATACGGCGGCGAGCGACCGGTTTCGGTATACGGAGAAACTTTTTATGTTTTATGCTGCATATGAAATAACGGTTGGTAAGACAAGTATAAAGACAGGATTGCGGGGTGAGCAGACTGTTGCCAATGGTTATTCATTGACGCTGAATGAATCGATCCGCCGCAGGTATTTTGGCTGGTTCCCTTCGCTGTTTATTTCGCATGTTCTGAATGGAAAGAAGGGTACGGCGATAAATATCAACTACGCGCGTCGCGTACGCCGCCCCGGGTATAATGATCTGAACCCCTATCGCCTGCAGGTACATGATTTTACCGTTTTGACGGGCAACCCCAACCTGCTTCCCCAATTTGCACACAGCTTTCGTACTACATGGGTGGCATCACGCTGGTTTTCTGCCGGCGTATACCTGCAAACCGTAAAGAATTTTATTGCTCAGACAGCTTCTGCCGTAGACAGCAATATCATTGAATACCGGTCAAAAAATTTTCCCAACAGTACGGATTATGGTGTTTTTATGGAGGGCAATTTTAACGTGGCGAAGATCTGGAATAGCCGCAGCAGTATTTCGGTATACCGGCTATCAAACGATATTGAAGGGAATAAATATCGCCGCGAATCTCTTTCATTTCAGACCATCCAGGTTATTTCACTAAAGAAGATCATGGAAATTGACCTGGTGACACAATACACTTCTGCATCATTGCAGGCCAACCAGCAGACAGCCTGGTTGTTTTATACGGATATCGGGCTGGCACGTAAATTTTTTCAGGACAAGGGGCGCCTTCGTTTTGCTGTTTCAGATGTGTTTAATACGTTTCGCGAAAAGGATCTGACCGAGTTTAATCAGACGCGTATCGATTTTTACCAGAAGCGGCCCACACGCACATTTGCCTTGTCGTTTAGTTATGCATTCAATGCAGGGAAAAAATTCACCAGAAAGAGACTGGATAATAACGACAGCGAAGAAAAATCGCGGTTGTAAAAATCATGGGAACGCTACTTTCATTAAGCAGTTTGTAGCAATTAGTTCTCATAGCTGGGGGGCCGGACTGGAGACCGGCCCCTATTTTTGATTCACTAAATAGCAGACGCAACTGCAGGGTATTTATTTCTTTTTGACATCCACCACCACATATTCATTAGTCGGCTCACAACGCCTGCCACTTACCGATACAGTTACCTGCACTTCCAGCTTTCCTGTGAAGCCTTTTGCAGATACTTTAATAATACGGGTATTGTCACTGCCAACAATCTTTCCGCCGCTGATATACCATTGGTAAGCGGGCGTTCCGCCGGCCTCACTTGCAGTAGCGGTGAAGGTGATGATATCGCCTTCTTTGGCCTGGGCCTTGCTGGCCTTGAGGGTTACTTTTTTGATGCATGGATCCAGTTTGCGTTGATAGGGCTGAAATTCGCAACCGGAACGAACGGGGATGTATATCACCTCCACTTCATTTTCCGGTACACCAGCCTCGGTATAAATGCCCACGCCTCCGTATTCGCCGGTACGAACTACTTCGGTATAGCCCAGCACCCGCGGGAGTCCATATTTTACAAACTTTGCTGTTTTATAAGGCACTTCTTCATTATTGATATACCAGCCTGCTTTTGAGGCGTATTCTTTACCCTCCTGCGGATAAACATCGTAGAATTTTTTGGTTACACCATTGACAGTAATGGTACGTTCGCCATTGGCCGGATTATAATCGACTTCAACGATTTTCAACACCCCTTTTTCAATCACACATTCCTTTATTTTATATATCTGTTGCGATGAAGCAGTGGTGGCCAGGAGTACCAGGGAAATGAAAAGCGCAGTTAGTTTCATGATGAACGATTTTTATTGTTCCAAAATACCAGTTTATCCCTTAAGCGGCATACCGTGGGAGCGGTATTTTTGCTGATCTCCGCTCAAACAACTTATGTTACCGGCTTTTGCCAGGCTGCGTTGCAGTATACATTTTCATACAATGAAACGGCGTAATAAAAGTTTTGCCTGCGCTTACCTAAAAACAGGATTATTGACCGGAATTGTAATAATTTGGGGCTCTATAAAGAAGAAGGGAAGGGTTTACGGGAACATTATTAAGAGAAAGAACGATAAACAATCGGGTTATGCTAAAAAATGTGCTCATTCAGTTGTTTCAGCGCGATCTGCGCAAACTCTACGGAGAACTGGAAAAATATACAGATGAGGCCAGTATCTGGAAGACGGAGAATGCTATTGCCAACTCTGCGGGAAATCTTTGCCTGCACCTGGTTGGTAATCTGAATACATTTATTGGAAAGGAAATGGGCAACACCGGTTATGTACGCAACCGCGATCAGGAGTTTGCACAAAAAGATGTGCCCCGGGCGCAACTGCTGAAAATGATCGAAGACACGATTACCGTAGTAACCCAAACCCTCGAGGCAAGCGATGAGACCCGCTGGTCTGATCAATATCCAGTACTGGTATTCGACAAACCTACCTCAACTGAATATATGCTGGTACACCTGGCAAGCCACCTGGCATATCACCTCGGGCAGGTAAATTATCACCGCAGACTGATTGATGGGTAATGAGTGTTGCAGAAGTAATTATTTTTCCTGTAGAGGTACTGCGCTAATCTTCTGTAACCAGGGTAATGCAAACCATGAGCGTCAGCGGTCGTTCATCTGACAGGCTGGATATGATATGGTTATTGCTGATATGTAGGTCCTGCCGGCATTACTGCTGCCGGTGGTCAAACAGGGTGAAAAAACGCTTTTTATTTATGAGTAAACAAAATAGATTGCCTTTTCAAATCTATCATCCCCCTGTTTAAACCAGTCTCCGTGCCTGTCCTGAATCACCGTTAAAAAGGAGTTCATGGTCAGTCCAACAGTAATACCAGGCAAAAAGCCTCCCTTTCGCAAATTGAGGGGATATGCGTTCGATCCCAGTTTGAGCCTTCAGCTTGATACCGTTGATATCAATCTAATTACGTACAAAATACCCTGGGAAGAACTGGAGCCGCATCCTGTTACACCTGGTCTATGCATACCTTCCGGAGAATATGTGGAAATCATAGATTATGATCCAGCTTCAGGTTTGTTTTATTCGCCGGTCAATCTCAATGATACCTATGTACTGGCACAGGATGGTCTCGAGCCCAGTGTGTCTTCGCCGCAATTTCATCAGCAGATGCTGTATGCAGTGGTCATGACCACTATCAATAATTTTGAAAGAGCGCTCGGCAGAAAAGTACAATGGGGGGAGCACCTGTATCATAAAAAGGATGAGGCCGGCAACTATATTCTTACTAACACCGGCCGGAAAAAAATATTTTCCGACTTTGTGCAACGGTTGCGGATCTATCCGCATGCCTTGCGACAGGGAAATGCGTATTACAATCCGCAAAAGAAGTCGTTGCTTTTCGGCTATTTTCCTGCCGCACCAGCCAATGTGCAACTCCACTTGCCCGGCGGCACAGTTTTTACCTGTTTAAGTCATGACATTATTGCTCATGAGACCACACATGCCATTCTTGACGGATTGCATCGCCGGTATACAGAACCTACCAATCCGGACACACGTGCCTTTCATGAGGCATTTGCGGATATCGTGGCCCTTTTTCAGCATTTTACTTTCCCTCCTGTACTACGGCAGCAGATTGCCAAAACAAGAGGTGATTTGTCGCAGGAAAATCTGCTGGGACAATTGGCAGTGGAGTTTGGAAAAGCACTGGGCAATTATGGAGGCTTGCGAGATGCTATTGGTCATAAAAATGAAAAGGGTGAATGGATACAGCATGTTCCTAACCCTAGGGACTATCAGACCAAATTGAAATTTCATGATCGCGGAGCAATCCTGGTTGCAGCAGTTTTTGAAGTATTTATCAGTCTGTACAGGAGGCATTCCAGTTCAATTATACGAATTGCTTCCGGAGGTACGGGCAAACTGATTGACGGAGATTTGCATCCCGACCTCGTAGATACGTTAGCTCAACTCGCTTCAGAAACAGCCAGCCGCATCCTCACCATTTGTGTTAGGGCGCTTGATTATTGTCCGCCGGTAGATATTAATTATGGCGACTATCTTCGGGCTATTATCACTTCCGATATCGATATGGTGCGGGAAGACCTGCACTCATACCGTATTGCCTTTATTGAAGCATTTCAAAAAAGAGGCATTTTTCCAAAAGACATAAAAAGTATGTCTGTGGAGTCGCTTTGTTATCCGGAAGATCATCGACCGGCCATTCCTGCTCGCGTAGAGCAGTCGCTTATTGAGTTTTTAAAATTCTTTAAAGAAAAAGCGAGCTTTTTGTCGGACCGGAAAAAGATATATGAGCTGACCAAAAAGTATATAGGCGGGAATTATATTAACCCCGGTGAAATTGATTCCAGTAAAAATATTCACGAACGTTTTTCCAGTAAACTGCTGGAAGACGATGACTCGCGCGAAAGGTTCGGAAAACTGACAGGTTTATATTTTCCTTCGGGGCAGGTGCAATGTGAACAGGCCGGACTTGCTTTTTCGGCAGATAACAATAACGCAAAATTTGAGATCGGTAATCTCTGGTTGGCTTCACGAGTAACACCGGACGGGGGGATAGTGAATCATGTGATCATTACCATTATGCAAAAGAGAGGGGTGGATGCAACTATCGAGAATGGTCTTTTCAGGGTGAATGGATATTTTATACCAGATCCCGACGACCCTCCGCAAGGCGGGCGATTTATTTTCAGGGGAGGGGTAACCCTCATTTTTGATCTTGATACCGAAAAACTAAAATATGTAATCAGGAAAGATATCCGCGACACCGGCAGAATGGAGCAACAATACAGACTTGCCAATAACCTGCTGGAGGGGGCCGAGTCAATGGCATATTTCGACGAACAATCACTTGAGGCACTCTCCGGACCATTTGCATTTATGCATAATCATTCATCTACACATTAATGATCTATGGCCAGCATTGACACTATAAAAATACGGATGTACCGACAGGGGTTTGGTGATTGCTTCCTACTGCAGTTTATGGAAGGCGATAATCGTATCTCATCGATGGTGATCGATTGTGGACTCAAAAATATGGATGCTGAGCCAAAAGCAAAGCTGAGTGATGTGGTGAAGGATATAGGAAAAACGCTTACGCCTGCGGATAAAGATAACCCTGAGCTCGATTTTCTTGTAGTAACTCATGAGCATTGGGACCATGTATCAGGATTTGCACCCAGCCGGAAATTGTTTGATGATTTTCAGATAGCGCAGGTCTGGATGGCGTGGACAGAAGATCCTGATGATCCGATAGCCCGCCAAATCAATACGCGACTGGATAAAGGTAGGCGGGCACTGGCAATTGCCGGTGAAAAAATGAAGCTTAACCTTTCGAATAACCAGGATTTTTATCAGCAGCTGTACCAGGGCGATCATCTGTTTACCCTTCGGGAATCTTTCAATAAGCGATTGACAGAAGTAATCGGTCTGTCAAACCTGGAAGCAAAAGCTGTGACTACCACAGAGAGTGGTATTGATATAAAAAAGTTTACAATCAGTGAAGGTACAGAAGCGGCACTCAGGCATGCGAAGTCGCTGGTAAAGGATAGTGCAGATGTAAAATATTTCTCACCTGGTAAAATAATACAGGACCGGAGAAAATTTCCGGGAATTAGAATGTATGTGCTTGGACCTCCCCGGAATGCCCGGATTAATAAAGATTTGCCCTCTGAGGGTAATGATAAGGAAACCTATTTTGTATTGCGTGATGCATCGATGGATGGCTTCGTAAATGGTTTGCTCTCGTTGCAGGAAGGTGCGCAGGCGCTGCCGGAGGATGGAGTGCCTTTCGGCTACGTTTCCTGTATGACAAAGGCCGAGGCGATCCAAACGCAGCTTTACAAAGAGAGCTATTTTGCTGAAGAAAAAAAATGGCGCACGATCGAAGAAGACTGGATGAGCATAAGCGGAGTACTTGCCTTGCAGATGGATAATGATACCAACAACACGTCGCTGGCGCTGGCAATGGAGTTTGTTGATACGGGGCAGGTATTACTGTTTCCGGGCGATGCTCAGGTGGGCAGTTGGGAAAGCTGGCACGATGTTACATTCAGCATAACGGATCAGGGGATTAGCCGAAAGGTTACTACCACAGATCTGTTGAATCGTACTATTCTGTACAAGGTGAGCCATCATGCCAGCCATAACGCTACACTGAAGGAAAAAGGGCTTGAGCTAATGATCTCTGATGAACTGGTGGCATTGATTCCCGAAAAGAAAAACAGCTATCCGGGTATACCGCATCCGCCACTGGTAGAACGGCTGGAACAGAAAACCAGGGGGCGGCTCGTATTCAGTGCAGATAGCGATTATCCGGCCAATTCATACAAGGACAATAAGCCATCGGGCCTGTCAATAGAAGAATGGGAGGATTTTAAAAACCGGCTTATCATCGAGGACCTGTACATTGAACTGTCCATTCAAGCTAATCAATAAAACCTGTCTTATGCCTATTACCAATGCTGAAAGAATCTGGAAACTGCTGACCGATCCGGCACCGGCACTACGCTATCAGTTTAATGAAAACCCGGCCGTACCATCAGTAGCAGGAATTGGCCCGGATGCGGAGCCTATTCTGTTTTTTTCTGATTTTGTAGAAGAACACCTGCATCGTGCGCGTCTTATTAGGCGGGAGATGCAGGCTTTTCTCAATGGTACCGGCTCTGATGAAGCAAAACTGGGAAAAGTATTGGATTATTACGAATCATTGCTGGGTAAAGAGAACCCGGATTTACTCCGGTATGCATTATTGTCTTTTCTGGCTACTTACAAAGGCACAGAAAGATTTATGACTCCCTCTTTACTGGTAAGAGAGCCTGAGCGTGCCACCCCAAGCAATGTGCCGGGGCATATTAGGATTGCAATTGCGATCGGTGATACAAATGAAACCAGGTTAGATTGGTTCAGGGAGGCACCCTGCATTAATGAACATCACGCGCACTGGCATATGGTATATAATGGTGATGGGGGGATTGACCGGCAGGGTGAAATGTTTCTGTATATGCATCAGCAAATGCTGGCCCGCTATGATATAGAAAGGATAGCGGAGGGCGTGGCGAGAGTTAACGCATTCACAGATTTTCGCAAGACTATCAGCGTAGGCTATGGGTCAGGGCCGGATGAACGGATAGCTATGGGTGGTTTTTCGGGTTATCGTGATCGGAGTCCGCTGGAAAAAGTCGGGACGGCTGATGCAGCAAAGCAGGTGACATTGCTGACACAGGCCAATAATGATATTGCCAATAACTATTACGATACCTCTGCTACAACTATGCAGAGTGAAATAAAAACAGTAAACAAGCTGGGAAGTACACTGGAACCCAACAATCACCCAGATACTGACAGAACCCGTGTCTATCGCGGTTATCATGGAGACGGGCATATGTCTATACACAAAATAAACAAGGGCGTAATGGGGTCTACAGTATTTGCCGTACGCGACGTAGTATTTTGGGAATGGCACAAAGGAATCGATGATCTGTATTTTAACCTGCAGCAAAAATTCAAGCCGTACAAATTTGATACGGACGCACCTCCTGTATTGCTCCGGAAAAGTACAGATGATGAGGATCGGCTCTATTCCATGGATATTATACTGGTAACGGGAGATAACCTTCTCAATGATGAAGAAGGTAAGCGTATCGGTAAACTTGCGTTTGGAGGAACTAACTGGGATAAGGATTTTGAAGCTGGCGGATACAGCTATACCGATGCCGGCATAAACCGGACCATAACAACAACACGCACCCTTTCTACAGCAACAAAAAAAGGCACTATCAGGTACAGGCTGCCCGGCGAAACCTCTGTTAAGCAGTACCCATACGATTATCTCGTGCATACGCCATTTTCCTATTTTATCCGGCTCGAAAATACCTCGCTGGAGCGCAAGCGGGTGACGGTACGGATTTTTATGGTACCTGCCGGTTATGAAGAAGACCGGAGAATGTGGATTGAAATGGATAAGTTTCTGTATGATATAGACGGGCTGTCGAAAGAAGTACTCTATAGGAGGGATATTCATTCCTCTGTTGTAGCAAAACCAGCTGTGATTGATCCATCGACCCATCACACCACTTTCAATCCTGTCAACCTGCCACAGTCAAATGAGTGTGATTGCGGTTGGCCCTACCAGATGCTGCTGCCAAAAGGTAAAAAAGGAAACCAGGGAATGGAGTTCAGGTTAATGATTGTAATAACCGATGGAGAATTGGACGAGGTGGCCGGCGACAGAGATTGCGGCTCACTGAGTTTTTGTGCAGCTCGTTCCGATTCATATCCCGACCGGCGGCCACTCGGTTATCCGTTTAACAGACCTTTTGATCAAAATGGTATTCTGAACACAATCCGCAGCCTTGATAATATGGCCTGCAGAACTGTTTTTATTAAACACAGCTGATATGACTGATATCTGTATTGAACTGTACTGCCTGGCCAGCGATCCTGAATTGATTCCATTGCGCAGACGCCTGAAACAGGCATTGAGGGAAACGGATATACCGGTGTACTGGAAAGAGCATTACTATGAAACGGGGCAAATGAAAAGCCCCGCGTTCATGATAAATGATCAGACAGTCTGGAAAGGAGCCGCAGATGGCTGGGCTCTTCTTTCAACAGAATTGATAAAAGAGCTGCTGAACAGTCAAAAAGGGAAACCATTTTCCTGGAAAAGGGCTCTCAGGACACATGTCTCTTTTTTGCTGGCCTTACTTATAGCATTCTTTCCCAAATGTCCGTTCTGCTGGGCTGCTTACATGTCACTGTTATCAGGGTTTGGCATAAATGGTCTTTCTTACCAGCCCTGGCTGCTTCCTGTATTTATCATATTGATGTTTATAAATATTACAGCACTGTATTTTTCCGGAAAGAAACATGGATACAAGCCGCTAATACTGGCTATAGCAGGAGCATGCACCATTACGCTAAATCGTCTGTACTGGAACGAACAGGTATGGATGCTGACGGGAGCGATACTCCTGATCAGTGCCTCGCTGTGGAATGCGCTTCCGCGGCGAATGGCCATTTCGTTTAAACACTATTTCTTCACTAAACAATACAGGTAAACATGCAATCATATTGGAGATTCAATAAGGTCGGACAAGGATGTTTTTATACAGGTACAATTAAGGTTGACGAGCAACATGTATTTAACTTCATATATGATTGTGGGACGTTGAGTGAGAGGCAATTCATCAGAGGAGAGATTCGTTGTTTAAAGCTGCTTCAGTTGGGGAGTGAGTATAAGCTTGATGTTTTAACCTTGTCGCATCTGGACGCGGATCACGTAAATATGTGTAAAGAGCTGCTTGATTCCGGTGTGCATTGTAAAAGAGCTATTTTACCGTACTTGTCACTGGTGGAACGTCTGATGGTTTTTCTGAAACAACCTCAAATTGCATATACGAATGATTACATCAGTTTTTGTGAAGATCCTGTAACGTACTTAAAAGGATTGGGGGTACAGGAAATTATCCTGATTCAGGGAAGTGAAGAGCCTCTTGCGGCAGACAATCCCCTGGAGGAGCGACCTGAAGAAGAAGGGCAGAATGATGGTGGCTTATATTCGGATGACTTTGTAAGTATTTCACAAAACCAGTTAAATCCTGAACAAACCTTATTGAGCCAAGTAAGCGGAGTGCGCATATGCCGGGATATGGGAAGGATAAAAGTTGACAGCGAATGGGAGTTTTTCTACTACAATAAGCGGATGGCCAGATTCAATATTGAATCATTTAAGGCTTTTCTGGAAAAAGAGTTATCAGTTGAAATTGACAGCGCCGGATTGGATGATTCACAAATTCGTGGTTTGTTTCGGTTGCCTGCAGATAAGCTGACTGCTATAAAAAAAGAATTTAAGAAAAAGTTTAAAAACCTAAATTCAACCGGACTGACTGTTCTTCACGGACCAGTTAGGGGGGAGTGGGAATATGGGCGAACCAGACGACGGATAGGGTTTTACAGGCATGAAGTTCGCTGTCGCGGACAACTGGGGAAAGGTCTGGGTAAGACTTTATTGAATGGCGATATTAACCTGAGCGATATTAATTATCCGAAAGAGATTCAGGAAAACCTTCAAAATACAATTGTTTTTCAGGTGCCTCATCACGGCGCTAAGCGTAATTGGAACGCGGCCCCGATTAGTAATTTGTACAGGAGTCAAATGGTCATAAATTTTGGATGGGGCAATCGATTTGGTCATCCGGGGTTACCGGTTATTGCTGATATCAAAAACCGATGGGGATGGAAAAAAAGAATGAATACTCAAAAAAAATCCTTCTCGTATTTAATAGACCGGATTGATTTCTCCTGAATATAGCGAAGCCGCTTATGGGGATTAACCCGCTTTTATTTTAGAAATGGTAATACCCGTCTGTTTGGGAATCTTTTCCCTGTCTTTGAGCGAAAACGTTACAGCCTCTTTCACCAGCGCCTTCACCTTTGGATTTCTGTAATCTGTTTTACTGGCAATATCAATATGCCGGATCAGGTTGCCGGTACCGGTAAGTAGCTTATGCGGGTCTTTCAATAGAGTGCCTTTATTGAAGCCCAGGTTGAAATGATTGCTGTAAATGGGTAACATGCAGAAAGCATCGGCTAGTTTTTCGGAAGTGGAGAAGACGGCAGTTAATGCATGTGTATGATATACCAGTTCTATACTTTCGGGATGAAGCTCCAGAATAAAAGCGCGTGCATCTTTGAATAAATCGATGAGAGCGCGGCTCTTGAGGTCAAGCAAAAGCTGAAAGTCTGGATGAATTGGCCTGATGGCTGACATATACCTTAAAGATAATAAATAGCTTTCAGGCTATAAAAAAGCTTATCACGGCATGCGTGATAAGCTTTTGTCAGTTAAAGACAGATTAGCCTTTATACAGCTGTGGCCATTTCTTTAAGATGACCTGTATGTTTACATCCTGCGCAATAACTTTTTTATCGCGGTCAAGAAGAAGATTCTGTGGGATGCTTGAAAAACCGATCGTTTTCGCCAGTGGCGATTCTATTTCTCCCGGATGAAAGTATTGTGGCCAGGGGTTCGCGTCTTTGCGGATAAAGCGAAGCCATTTGTCTCTTTTATTTTCAATGGAAATACTGATGAGTTTTACTTTACCGGTATCCATTTTATCGAGTTCGCGATTCAGAAAGGCGGCTTCATACCGGCAGGGACTGCACCACGAAGCGGTAAAAATCAATAGGGTATATTCGGCATCATTATTAATGGCCTTGCCAAACGAAAGGGTGCGGCCACTGCTATCCTGCATGGTAAGCTTGCCCAAAGTATTCATATCCCGACCTATATTACTACCGTCCATCGAGCCTTTCATTAGCTTTAGAGCGGCCTTACCGGACGGACCATCCTGAACAGATTTTGGGTAGGCGGCAAACAACCGCATCCGGTCTTCGATGGTAACATAACTGCTGAAACCTGAACTAAAACTTACCATAATAATGTTCTTGTCGGTCTTCTCCGACTTCCATAATTGCTGATAGATCAGGTAAGCAAAATTGTCCTGGATATGCCATTTAACCGAGTCAAGCTTATATTCCAGTGTGGCATTTTCGGGGTTTTCTTTGAGTTTTTGTTTACTGTAATCAAAGAATTGCTGATCAGTTTTCATTTTGTACTCCCGCAGTTGATCCAGGGATTCAAATTTTGTACTGGTATCGGGCACAAAGCGATCGTAGGTAGTATCTCGTTGCACAACTGCGGGAGCATTGGTGAGGGTGTCCTGTTTTTTTTCGGTTTCATTACTGGCTTGCGAAGAGGAGTTGCCACAGCTGAAACATACTGAGGCCAGTAGCAATACAGCTACTTTGGAAAAAGAGTGTTGGTGCATGGACTATACTTTTGATTGACTGGTAAGGTACAAAAAAGCCTGGATCTTACAGTCGGCCTGTTTAGGTCTTCGAAGGCGGAGTATTCGCCAATTTGCTATGCCGGGCGCTGTAGGCGAAGTACACAGCTATACCCAGCACACTCCAGATCAGGAACCGAAGCCAGGTAGCTTTGTCGAGGCTTAGCATCAGAAACAGGTTGAAACCAATGCCGAGTGTGGCAACGACCGGAAGAGCTTTTACTTTATAAGGGCGTTGCAGGTCCGGTTTTCTTTTCCTGAGCAGCCACACGGCGCCACATATCATGGCAAATGCAAAGAGGGTTCCGATACTCGTCATCTTCGTGGCTTTTTCTATGGGAGTAACAGCTGCGATAAGAGAGGCAATGCCTCCAACCACGATTGTGCTTTTCCAGGGAGTCTGAAATCGTGGATGAATGGTAGCAAATGGCCTCGATGGTAATAATCCATCTTTTGCCATATTGAGAAATATGCGTGTCTGCGACAACATCATCACGAGCATTACAGAAAACAATCCTATTACCGCTGCCACCGTAATGAGCCAGGTGGCCCAACGAAGTCCCACATTGCTGAAAGCAGATGCTACTGGTGCGCCCAGTTCAATATCTGTATATTTTACCATGCCGGTCAGCACGAGCGAAACCAGCAGATACAATGTGGTACAAATGATCAATGAAGCTATTATGGCAAAAGGAATATCGCGTGTGGGATGTTTGGCTTCCTGCGATTGGGTTGATACCGCATCAAAACCTATAAAGGCAAAGAAAACGATACCCGCAGCCGTGATGACGCCCGGTAATCCATATTGTTTTTCGCCAGCTGCATTGGTAATCTGGTCGGGAATGAAGGGATGCCAGTTGCTGCTGTCAACAAAAAAAGCTCCGGCAATGATTACAAAAAGAACAGCAGCCACTTTTATCGCTACAATAATATTGTTGGTTT
This sequence comes from Chitinophagaceae bacterium, assembly GCA_017998385.1. Lineage (GTDB taxonomy): Bacteria > Bacteroidota > Bacteroidia > Chitinophagales > Chitinophagaceae > CAYMZZ01. Next base: position 21,908 of record JAGODE010000025.1, read on the forward strand.
TAGCGGATTCGCGTATGCCGCGAACGAGGATATAAGTCACGCCCCATACAATGAGGCCGGCAGGAAGATTAATGGCAAAGGCAGGGGGCTCCAAACCCATTTTGAGTGCTTCCTCCTTTGCAGAAAAAGGATCGTTGAGCAGCCAGATTGGAATATTGTCAATACCCAGCAGGTGTAGCAGTTTTACGAAATATTTTGACCAGCTCACCGCTACGGTAGTCGCACCCATCATATATTCCAGTATCAGGTTCCAGCCAATAAACCATGCAAAGAATTCGCCAATGGTGCCATAGGAGTAGGCGTAAGCCGAGCCAGATACCGGTAATATGCCGGCAAACTCAGCATAACAAAGAGCAGCGAACAGGCAACCAACGCCGGCCAGCACAAAGGATAAAGCGAGCGCCGGGCCTGCATGAATATTGGCAGCCACTCCGGTTAGTACAAAGATGCCGCCGCCAATAACAGCACCCACGCCAATGGCTGTCAGCTCCCATTTGCCCAGTACGCGTCTGAGCTGATTATTGCGGATATCTTCTTCGTAGGCGGAAAGGGGTTTTGTCCGGAAAAATTTCTGGAGGCTCATATTAAGTGATTAGTTGGAGGAAGTGTCAGGGAAAACAGCAGGGAAGTGCTGTAAATGGGCTATGATCTGGCGCTGATGGTGCCCGGCATGATAGGTCATGAGGTAAAACAGCTCACGGATGCTGAGTTTACCCAGGAAAGGGTGGGGCAAAGACAGGCTGCTCATTTCCTCTTCGCTGTATGTCATCAATTGCCCGCGAATGGAAGCCAGCAAATCTGTTAGTTCAGTATTGAGCTGTATTCTTTGTTCAATGCCTGTTGCAGGAGGTAAAAAACGTTCCGGCGCTTTACCGCCATCACGCAGTCCGGCCTGGTAATACACAACCAGTTCATCAAATGTCATTTCGGGCCGGTCAATTTTTCCAAAGCGCTGCTCAATAACATCGGCGGGCAGTAATGCCTTTCCCGTTACCTGCAGGCAAAGTATGATATGGGCAATCTGCTGACCTGCCGTCCATTTGCCGGCATAACTATACAGATATGCGGCATCCGGTAGTGTTTGTACATAACTGATGAGATCCCAATGTGCCTGTTCAAATTGATCGAGGAGGACTGATTTTGTCATGGTGTTATTTTTATCCAATTGAAGACCCGGAATAGAAACGGATACGAGGTATTATTTATCTGCTCTGGTAATAGATGACTTTAAACGGATCATCTCACCTAATAACCGGGTACGGGATACAACGGTCTCCTGTCCCAGAGCAGCTGCCTGGCGGGCTATCTCCAAATTTAATGTTTCTATCTCTGTTGGTCTTCCGTTTTGAATGTCCTGGTAAGTGGAAATCAGCTGGCCATCGGCCTGCCGGCTGATCAGCAGGAGACCATCAATAATTTCAGGAAGAGTAAGGGAAATATTTTTCTGTCGTGCGATACTCAGGCATTCTTCAATAAGTTCGGTAGCCAGTGTAAGTGCGTCGGGGTTACGGTGAAAAATTCCATTATCTGTTTCCAGCAATGGACAAATTGAATTGAACACACAATTGGTGATTGTTTTTTTCCAGATAACCTTTTCCAGATCCTGCTCTTCCCGGAAAGGGAAAACAGGGTTATTGAGTTGCGTGATGATTTGTTCAAGTTCCTGAGGCTGTCCCTTGCAGATGCCGATTGGCGAGCTGGTTACCGGCCTGAAACGGACTGTATTGTTGCCTGCTTCCTGTGCTGTGGCAAATAAGACGCAACGGTATACAGCCGGAAAACTATTTTCCAGAAACACATTTTCAACTCCCAGTCCATTTTGGAGAATGACAAGTGGCGAATTGCCTGTTTTATTTTTTAGCAAGCCGGCGATAGCCGAATTGACATAGGATTTTGTTGTAAGCAGTATGATGCCTGTATAATCCGCTATGTCGTCAATTCCCGCAACGGTTACATCCGCTGTCATTTCGCTTGCGTCAGGCAGGGTAAGGGAAATGACCTCCTTATGCGGTCCGTGCGGGTGGGGTCTCACTTTTACCAGCGTCACCTCTTTGCGTTGATTCTGAAGTACCGCTGCCAGGCTGCGGCCAATGGCGCCGGCGCCAATAATATAGATTCGCGGAGAGAGCGTGGTCATAGCTGATTTTACCGTTGTTTTTGATCGTGAGTCATCGGTGAACAAAAATCAATAAAACACAATGACCATAACAGATACAGTTTTATTATTTTTGACCATAGCAGTTATGAAAACAAAAGAACTTCCCTCTTTATTATACATGCGCATCGCCAGTGCGATTGAGCAGCAGATACGTAATCGCGTATTGCAGGTAGGCGATAAAGTGCCTTCACTTCGTACTATCTGTCAGGAATATGGCGTGAGTCAGACTACGGCTATACAGGCCTATCACTATCTCGAAAGCCGTGCGCTGATTGAGGCCAGGCCTCAATCGGGTTATTATGTATCTCCAGCTCCGGTTTACAAACTGGCTGAGTCAAAGCCATCGGCTATACTGGCCTCCAGTGGCGATGGGAGCCTCGAAGCCCTGGTAGACCGGGTATATCATAATATCGGACAACCCGCGCGTAGCCTGCCTTTATCGCTGGGTGTACCCGCTCAGGAACTGCTGCCGCTGGCACGACTCAATAAAAGCCTGGTAAAGGCTATGCGCGGCCTCGACGGCAGTGGCGTAAACATGGAGCATCCCCTGGGCAACGAACGATTGCGCAAACAAATTGCCCGTTGGTCATTTGCTATGGAGGCCAGATTGGATCCGGACAATATCATTACCACGGCGGGTTGCCTTAATGCTATTTCCTATGCGCTGATGGCTCTTACAGAACCTGGCGATACCATTGCTGTGGAAAGTCCTGTGTCGTTCGGTATGCTGCAGGTGGCGCAGAGTCTGCGCCTGCAGGTACTGGAGTTGCCGGCTGATCCATTAACCGGTATTGACCTGGATGTTTTGAAAAAACATTTTCAGAAAAAGAAAATAAAGCTGTGTTTATTCATCAGCAATTTCAGCAACCCATTGGGCAGTTGTATGCCCGATGAGCGGAAAAAGGAATTGGTGCAACTGCTCGAAAAATATCAGGTGCCTCTTATTGAGAATGATTTGAACGGTGATGTCTTTTTTGGGCATAAACGCCCCAAGTCGTGCAAGACCTACGATGAAAGTGGCCTGGTGATCTGGTGCGGATCAGTGTCCAAAAGCCTGGCACCCGGCTATCGTGTAGGCTGGGTAGACGCCGGGCGCTTCAGGGAAAAACTGCTTCGGATGAAACTGTATCACTCCATTTCGTCAACCAGCATCGTACAGGAAGTAGTAGCCGATTTTCTGGAGACAGGACGTTATGAATCACATTTACGAAAACTAAGGCAAACCCTTTATACCAATTACCTGCATTATGTACGCTGCATACAGGAGCATTTTCCGGCAGATACGCGGCTAAGCCGTCCGCAGGGTGGATTTGTATTGTGGGTAGAACTTAATAAGCGGGCAGATACGGTAGAGTTGTATGAGCGCGCCATGCGACATAAAATCAGTATCGCACCCGGTAAGATATTCACGCTGCAAAAACAATACAACAACTGCCTTCGCCTCAACTATGGTCTGGTATGGAACGAGAAAACAAGGAAAGCGCTCATAACACTGGGCAGGCTGACGAACCACAAGAAAACAATATGCTAATGTGCTAATGTGACAATGTGCTAATGACCCGCTGCGTCTTTAGCCTGCTATGCGTTCTTCGCGATCTGGATAAGGCGGGAAATAGCGATTAAGCAGTGCTCACGCCGTTGTGGAGAACCAACAATGTTATAAGGGGTGGGCTTACATTTCCCAAATCCCACATTTATTTTCTCCGGACAGTAGTGATCACCAAATCTTCGAATACATTAGCACATCGGCACATTAACCATATTAGCACATTTTCTTCCCCATCTTCAAATTTTCAAATCACCAAATCTTCAAATCCATTAGCACATCAGCACATTAACCACATTAGCACATTATCTTTCCGCTCTTTCCTTCAGCGCCTGGTTCATCCTGACAAAATTTTCCCGCGTATCATCACCAATTTTTTTCAAAATCATAGTGCTGAGTAAACCCGAAAATTCTTCGCCATGAATGAGTTTGACCTGATTGGGGGTAACAGGTTCGATTTTAAAGAAGTGGGTTCCGTCGAATAAACCTTTCACAAACAGGCTTCCCAGCCAGGAGAAGGAAACCAGCGGGGTTACGTCCTGGATGATGGGTTTGAATACGATTGTTTTGTTGCCGTTCTTAAGCGTATTACGAAGCCGATTGCCTTTCTGAAGTGTGCCTTCGATTTTGATAATAAAAGGGTTCCATTCGGGATAGGCTGCCAGGTCGGTTAATATCTTCCATACAGTTTCGGCGCTGGCATTGATGATGATCTCTGTATTGATCCTTTTTTTCATACTGAATATTTCAATAACACAAAGCTAGCACAGCCCGCCTGCAGAAGGCATTAACTTTTGTAAAGAAAACGGATTATCGCTTCATGATCCGTTTGCGGATACGGCTGAGCGAAACCGGTGTAATACCCAGGAAAGAAGCGATCATATGATGTGGTACACGAAGCAGGAGATCGCCATTGGCGGCTTCAAACTTTTTCCAGCGCTCTTCGGGACTGTCGAGGATATAGGAAGACAGGATCGCCTGGGCATTTATAAAACGCTGCTCGGCGATCATACGGGTTAGGCGCTCCATTTTTGGCAGTTTATTGTACAGCATTTGTAGCTGGGTATAAGTGATCACCAGCAGGTCCGAATCTTCGAGGGCTTCGAGCGACTGGTTGCCGGGAGCCTGGCGTAAAAAACTTTCATGGCAGCCGGCAAAAAGATGTTCACGGAATATAAAGGCAGTAATATCATTGGCATCTTTTGTATAATACAGCCGCAATAACCCGCTGTTGATGAAATAGAGTTCGCGGGCAATCTTTCCTTCGCTGATGAGGACAAATTTCCGGGGTACCTGTCTGAAGGTAAAACTGTTCTCTATCAGCAGACGCTCGGCGCGTGTAAACTCAACAAAAGCAGCAGTGTATTTATAGAAATGATCAAACATGATGAACGAAGGATAGTGCAGGAGATGAAGAATACTAAGTTATGGTTTTCCCTTTTAGCATGCACATTATTTCATTTACCTTAACAGCTTAAAACCGGAGAAATGGAATCGATATATTTTATACTCATTATTCTGCTTCTGGTGGCTATACTGGTTTTGTTGCTGATGTTGCGTAGCCGGGTCGGAAGCAATGATGGCATGGATCGCGTAGAGAAGGCGCTGAAAGAAGATTTTAGTATGCTGCGCCAGGAAACAACGGGTACAGCCCGGGATAACCGTATTGAGCTGGGGCAGCAGCTGCGGGCCCTGCAGGAAGAAATAGGTGCTATGTTCAGGCATTTTACCAATCAGCAACAGGACGCACTCAAAGAGAATACGCGTTTGTTTGCCGAAAAAATGGATAGTCTGCTTGCCCGCACCGATGAGCTGAACCGCCTGAGCCGCGAAACACAGACGAGTGCATTAAAGGATTTTTCGCTGGATCAGCGTACCCGTATGGAAGAGCTGAAACAGGAGCAACGTGAGCTGCGGCAGCAAACATTGCAGCAACTGGAGCAGGTATTCAAAGCATTTCAGGCCAGTTTTGACCGGAATGTGGAATCATTTAATACGCTGCAGCGGGAGAAATTCGGACAGCTGGAGGAAAAACAGGGTCGCCTTATTGAAAGCACCGAGAAAAGACTCGAGGAAATGCGTATTACGGTGGATGAAAAACTACAGAAAACACTGAACGAGCGACTGGGTCAGTCATTTGAACTGGTGGGGCGGCAACTGGAAAGCGTACAGAAAGGTTTGGGAGAAATGCAGACTATAGCCAGCGATGTAGGTGGGTTGAAAAGAGTGTTGAGTAATGTGAAGCTGCGTGGCGGAGTAGGTGAGGTGCAATTGGGGATGTTGCTGGAGCAACTGCTAGCACCGGGGCAATACGAAGCCAATGTACGCACCAAAGCCGGCAGTGCTGATGCCGTGGAATTTGCGATTAAACTGCCGGGCAGAAGTGAAGACGAGCAAAGTATTGTATACCTGCCAGTAGATGCCAAGTTTCCCAAAGATGTATACGAGCAATTGCTGACCGCCTACGATCTGGCGGTACCCGATGAAATCGAAACAGCCACCAAAGCGCTGGAGGCGACCATTCGTAAAATGGCCCGCGATATCCGGGATAAATATATCGATCCGCCCGCTACAACGGATTTTGCTATCCTGTTTCTCCCCTTCGAGAGTATTTATGCCGAAGTGATCAGGCGTAATACACTGGTAGATCAGTTGCGGGATGAGTTTAAAATCACCATTGCCGGACCGACCACTTTTGCAGCGATTCTCAATAGCCTGCAGATGGGTTTCCGTACGCTCGCGCTTCAAAAACGAAGCAGCGAAGTGTGGAAAGTACTGGGGGCTGTAAAAACAGAATTTGAAAAATTTGGCGGGCTACTCGAAAAGGCGCAGAAAAACCTGCATACAGCCAGCGATACAGTAGATGAGCTGCTGGGCAAACGTAGCCGGGCCATCAGCCGTAAATTGAAGAGTGTAGAGGCGCTTCCCGCTGCGGAAGCGCAACAGCTGCTGCCGGGTATGGATGCCGATCAGGCAGAGGAGGAGCCGGACGAAACGGGGCATTAAGTGATAACCCTGTACTTTTTTTAAAAAGAAGCATACGGGTATTCCCGGTAATTATCTTAAGTAGCCCTCCTGCAAACCTTTGCAGCAGGGATTTTCCTTATTAAAGGGAGAAAATCTGACCGGGCTTTTGTACCTTCAGGGTCATTAAACCTATTTATCCCTCAAGAACCATTTTCCTATCCTGCATGACCATCGACCAAAACCGCATCACCAGTCTTCATCTGCTTGACTTTTTCAACCTGACCCCTGACCTCGTTTGTATAGCGGGAACAGACGGTTACTGGAAAGCCGTTAATCAATCGGTAATAGATAAGCTGGGTTATTCCGAAAAAGAGTTATTAGCTCATCCTATTGATTTTTTTATTCATCCGGATGACCTGGAGCGCACACGTGCCCGTCGCGACTCGCTGTTTAAAGGCAACCGGCTGATGGACTTTCAGAACCGTTATATCACGTATACGGGTGAGGAAGTGTGGCTGGAATGGACCTCTATCTTTTTTGCCGAGCAGCAACTGGTATTTGCCATTGCAAAAGATATTACCGGCCGCAAACAGATAGAGCTGCAGGTAAAAGAAGAATATTTGAAATATAAAAGCCTGGCCACGCACTTCAAGTCAACATTGGAAGAGGGGCGTAAGTTTCTGGCCACGGAACTACACGAAGAGCTGGCTCAGCTGGCAATTGCTGCCAAGATAAATGTAGACTGGATCAACCGCTATACCCCCGAGTTGCCGGCACAGGCGCGTGAGCGGCTTGGCCAGGCCGGTGTTATCACCGATTTGCTTATCCAGGCCATTCGCCGTATTTCCTTTGCTATCAGTCCGCACATGATCGATGACCTGGGTCTGAGAGCCACACTCGAATGGCATTGCCGCGAATTTTCACTGCTCAATAATATCGCCTGCTTCTTTGAAGCCGATTATGATGAAACAAAACTCAGTAAAGAAGTTCAGATCGACTTTTTCCGCATTTGCCAGGAAGCGATGGACAATGTAATTG
>JAGODE010000026.1 GCA_017998385.1 Chitinophagaceae bacterium
GTTTATTATTGCGTGCATCAATCATGTTGATGGTGGGCTGGCCTTCGCGAAACGGAATATTGTAACTACGATAGCCCATGAGCATCGAAGGGCTCCAGATGCGATAGATGCGGCCATGACCGCCATACATGTATTGTGTAAAAGGATAGCTGTACACCGGATCAGATTCTCGTTTTACAGCGCGCTGAACTGCTATGTTATAGTCGAGTAATACATCGGGGTTGCCATCGGCTTCTTTCCAGCCTTTTTTATTTAATTCGGCGGCTACCGCATTTTTGATATTGTTGTCGATAATGTCGTTGTTCCATTTATCTTTTTTGTCAACGGGTGTGCCGCTCCAGGCATATGTCTTATACTGGCTGAAGTCAATACCTTTTGCTGTTTCCGTATGGCTGGTGACACTACAGCCAGCGAAAGTCAGCGCCGCCAGTGTGGCGAGTGCCAGGGAAATTCTGAATGTGTGTTTCATGACTTTCGGTTTTATTAATGTTTGTAACTGTATTAAAGTTAGTCTGGCATAACAGCGGAGTAACGCTACAATCGGCAGGCAGGCAAAACCTGTCGCTGAAAGAGAAACCGCGTCATCACTTTGTTTATAATTTGTTAACTGCGAAGAGATTTGTAAGTTTATAGGGTTGGGTTAATCAAATCTTTTTTATGGAATACGAAATCTTATTGCGCTTCCTGCTCGCATCATTGTGGGGAGGTATTGTGGGAATTGAAAGAGAATACCGGAGCAAATCAGCAGGCTTCCGTACCATGACCCTGATTTCTATCGGTGCCTGTTTTTTTACGGTGATCTCTTTGGGAATCGGCAATCCTGCCAGCCCCGACAGGATTGCATCCAATATTGTGACGGGTATTGGTTTCCTGGGTGCGGGGGTTATTTTCAGAGGAGAGAATCAGATAAACGGGATTACTACGGCTGCTACCATCTGGGCCGTAGCAGCCGTGGGCATGGGCATTGGTGCAGGATACTATATTCCTGCTGCGATTGCCTGTATTTTTATTCTGATTATCCTTGCTCTTTTACCATATGTAGAAACCCGTATAGACCGGATAAATCAAACGAAACGCTATATTATTACAGTCTCTTTTTCGCTGGACATAGTTAATGGAATTGAGCAACAGTTCCGTCAGGCACATCTGAAGTATAAACTTACCCGGCAGATTAAGACAAATGACGCACTCACACTTTACTGGACGGTGCACGGCTCGGCAAAAAATCATCAGCAACTGATCAATGCCTTGCTTCAGGATCCGCGTATCAGCAGATTTGAGTATTAATGGTCGGGGCCGAAAACTGACCTGCGGTTGAATATTTAATAACCAAACCTGTTAAAAGCAGGCAGGCAATTATATCCGAAGCGGTTTAGCCGAAGTTGTTTTGGAGCAGCTTTACGAGATCATCTATATTGCCGGCGTAGTGATGCCCTCCGGTAAGCCTGTAGTTATAGAAGTGGCCGATTTTGATATTACCTACGGGGAAATCTGTTTCATTGCTGCCAAAAACAGTCACCAGCCGGCTTACTTTCATTTTGTTTATTTCTGCAATTACATCACTGCTTCTCTTTTTGCTTCCTCCCAGCAAATCGCTCCAGTGAATTTCAAAGTCTGTAGAACCAGATGGGGAGAGTAGTATTACACTCTTCAATTTTACGGAAAGGCTGCTGTCGAGCCGGTTTACGATAAAAGGCGTTACATCGGCTCCAAAAGAGTAACCAATCAGTATTATCTGCTGGCTGCTACGGCCTTTAAGTTTATTGTTTATATAACTGTTGATATCAGCGGCTGTTTGCTCAGGCGTTTTTTTGTCCCAGAAGTAGGAGCGTGAATTGATTGCTGTAATTGCGTATCCATTATTACTGATGCCTGCACACAGACTTTTCGAAAAATCATTGAGTCCGCCATCGCCACTGATGTATAGCACAAGTGGTTTGTCGGTTGCTCCTGCCCATTCCTGTACCGGTAATTCGCCAGCCAATAGTTGAAAGGGCAGGAACAGGAATGCAGATATGATAATATAAAATGATGATTGTTTCATGGTTTCATGACGGTGTTGAGGGCAATAGGTAATTGCAGCAGATCGTAGTCGTTGTCGTAAACGAGGTATTTGTTTTCCCAGAGGGTGGCATATTTTTCTTTAAACTCCCGCAGACCTTTATAATGCTGAAAGCGCCGGATTCTTGCAGTTGCCAGCCTGATCAGCTGCTCGGCCGTATTGTCTGGCTGGGTTATGCCGGTCATAGGGGCCATACCGAGATTTAAGAACTGCTTTTGATGCTCATTTGCATATTGAATAAGCCGTACAATCAGTGCATCCATAGCGGCACCAGGCGCATCGGTTGTTTTACGGATCAGATCATACGTACAATCGTCTTCTGCGTAATCTGGTATGATATTGAGAAAGGCTTCCATCTCACCCCGGTCATTGCCAACGGCGATAATCGTTTGCCGTGAAAGCTCTTTTTCATCAAACATACCCTGCGAAAAAACAGTTTCTTCTTTTTCGAATTCGTGCAACCAGTTATCGGATACCCTTTTCAGTTCATTCATTAGTTCCGGACTGTGAGGAGGCTCATACATCAGGGTTTTATATCCTTTTCTTTCCAGGCTGTTGAGGCCGTTGCGCAGCGATTTTTTGTCTTTCCCTTCGAGGCTAAACTTTTTTACATCAAGAATTGCTTCCTGCCCGATCATAAGTTTGCTTTTGCGAAGCTGCGCAAACCAGGGCATACTGTTTTCGTCGACCCGGTAATAAGCGGGTTTAAGCCCCATTTTACGACAATGCTGATCAAACTCCCGCAGCACATCTACTTTATGTTCGGGTGAACACACGGGTTCTTCCAGAACGATCGCAAATCCGCCGGCGATACGGTAGGCAATAAAAGCATCGTGCAGATCAGACAGAAAGAACAGTTTGTCTTTATACAGTTTAAAATAATCTACAGAAGAGGTTCCATACTGTTCCAGTATAAACCGGGCTTTTTCCCGGTGATTTTCATCGGCGTCATGAAGGAAGCGTTTGGGGCGCACCAGGCTGTATAATGATAAGCCCCAGGTCAGAAAGCCGATGATGCGGATCAGCCATATAAACTCATGCCCAAACCGCGTAATGGGGTGCAGTGAACTGTCTTCGATCAGCAGGAAACTTTTGAACGTATGAAGTAGTGATTGCTGCCATGTAAAGTCAATACCAAAGTGTTTTTTATCTATAAAATAAAAACTGATAAAACCGAATAACAAAACTGCTATAAGAGCGGTAAGGCAGGTGGCAAGGCCGGTGCGAATCCATTTTATGCTGCTGCGTATACGGTATTGCTGAGCGGTTGTAAGCAGCATAATCAGTGAAATGACGGCAATAGCCGCTTCTTCGTAATCAAGCGCCTTGCTTAGGTGACCTACAAGTGATACCACACTAAGTACGATAGCGATAATCCAGGCGCTGCGTAATCCTTTTATGAGAAAAGCCGATGTAATCAGTAAGCCAAGCCCTACAAACAAAATCAGCAGGTTTGATGCATGAATAGCGCCAAGCGGGAGATACTCTTTCAGGATGGTGATTCGATGATGGATCGGAGGTGTTACAACCGAAATAATGTTTATAATTCCCAAAGTAAGCGTAAGCAGGGCAGGAGCGAGTCTGAAAAACAACTTGCGGCCTTTCCAGGCAAAGGCAAGTAAGCCCAGTAGCAGGGGTACCCAAAACTCAAATACTCTATATAAAACAGTGATTGATAAGGCCTGGAAGCTGTTATAACCAAATTGCTCCAGTACATACACCATAGATAGTTCAACCGCACCCAGTCCGCGAAGAAAAGGAGAAACGATCATCAGCAGTACTATAATGATATAAGCCGCTGCTGCGGCCCCAATAGAAGGTGTGGCGCCGAGAGCCAGCATGGCAATATAGATATGCAGCATGCCACAGAGTTCTACTCCCAGTGAGTAAAGTATTACGGATATAAAATGACGGCGATGTACATTGGCAGCAAACAATTCATCGATTGAGGGAAGCAGGGAAGGAAATTTCTTTCCGATCCATATATACAGGCTCTTTTTCTGCTGAATGGATCTGACTGCCAGGAAAAGGAAAACCATTACGGCTACGAGTATCAGCAATCCTATCCAGACATTGCGAAACTGACCATGACTGATCACGGTATAGATAACAACGGGGAGGCCGGCAAGAAAAACGGTGAGCAGACCCGCAAATCCATACAGGGCACTTGCCTGATGTACCTGCGACTGATTGAAGCGCTGTCGCCTGATCTGCGATGGTGAATAGGCCAGGGAACTAACACCACCTGCCGGCAGAAACACACTGATAAAGTTTCGTTTCAGGAAAAGTGCGGTGGCATCTTTCCATTTCAGGTGCAGGCCAGTGGCTGCAAATGCTTTTTTGTACATGGCGGCCTGGAAAAAAATATACAGACCTGTAATAGCGAAGCCGGTAATAAGCCATAAACTGTTGGCCTGACTGAGTTGCGGTCCAATGGCATGCAGTTCCTTCCGTTCGCTTCTGAAGAAGACTACAGCCAGCAGCAACATCAGTAAAGCAAGGATTTCCCGCCAGTAAGTACTGGCGGAAAATCGTTTGACTTTCTTTTTAGACAAAGGGTGCATGTGGTATTATTTCACATGTAAGAAAGCGATTCCGGCACTTTTTAAAAGTTACTGTTATTTTCCTGCACCGGGCTTTTTGCCGGCGGCTTTATTTTCTTTGAATCGCTTATCGGCTGTACCATCTTTCTTAACATGCACCAGTTGTTTGTTTTCTTTATACCGCTTATCGGGTGTGCCATCTTTTTTAAGCGGGCCTGTAGCTTTGACCTGTGTAGCAGCTGTTTCTGTTTTCTTTTCAGTTTGTCTTGCAACTGCTGCTGTGTGCTGTGTTTTTTGTTTAGCCGCATCCGTGACAGCAACTGCATGTTTAGTGGCTACTTGTTTTTTTGCAGGAGTTGCGGCGGGAGTTTGTGTTTGTGCAGAAGCTGCCAGGCTTATTCCGAGCAACATGGAGCAGGCGATAAGAATCTTTTTCATGATTTTTTATTTAATAAATAAATGGGCAACACATTCTGGAGGTTAGGGCGCCCAAAGTAAGCGGCGTACCCGTGCCGGAGATAGTTGCTCAATAAAGCTAAGCAGGCAACCGGCTGCAGCGGGGATCAATAAGCCCATCAGGGTAAAAGTGTCGGCCAAAAAGGGAAAACCTTCGCCGGATCCTTTCGCTGTTATCAGCCAAACTGACCAGGCGGCCATTATACCGGGATTAGTCAGAATTATACCAAAGCAGGCGCGCTGAATAGCGGAAATTTGCAGTCTTCCTCTTTGTGGGGGGCTGTTTGCTCAGACTGTCGGACAACTGACAGGGTAGCAGCTATATTATAATACAAAGACAGACCAATCATTATTTATTAATATAAATCACTCAGTATGGAATACAGATTTTTAGGAGGTTCCGGTTTACAGGTGCCGGTACTTAGTTTTGGGACAGCAACTTTTGGAGGCGGCAACGAATTTTTTAAAGCCTGGGGCAGCACACAGGCAAATGAGGCCCGCCGCCTGGTAAACATTTGCCTGGATGCAGGTGTAAACCTGTTTGATACTGCAGATATTTATTCAGATGGTATGGCCGAGGAGATACTGGGTGAAGCCATCCGCGGTATACCACGTGATAAATTATTGCTTTCTACCAAGAGTACGTTTACGTTTGGCCCGGGCCCCAACAATCAGGGGTCTTCGCGCTTTCATATCCTGCGACAGATTGAAGGCAGCCTGAAACGGCTGGGAACGGATTATATCGATCTCTATCACATGCATGGGTTTGATGGTAACACACCGGTTGAGGAAACGCTGCGTACACTGGATGACCTGGTACAAAGTGGGAAAGTACGTTATATAGCAGCTTCCAATTTTTCCGGATGGCATCTGATGAAGTCGTTGGGGGTATCGGATAAATATGGCTGGAACCGCTATGTGGCCCACCAGGTATATTATTCGCTGGCTAACCGGGAGTATGAATGGGAGTTGATGCCGCTGGGGCAGGATCAGCAGGTAGGAGCTATGGTGTGGTCGCCACTGGCGGCAGGTCGTCTCGGAGGCCGGTATGGTCGTAATAAACCCCTGCCGCAGGATGGGCGCGTGGCCCAGGGAGGCAGCCCTATGCCTGATATGGTGGTGAATGAAGACCTGCTCTATAATATCATTGATGCATTGAATGAAGTGGCGATAGAAACAGGAAAAACGGTAGCTCAGGTTGCGCTCAACTGGCTGTTGCAGCGACCTACTGTTTCCAGCATTATCATAGGGGCACGTAATGAGGAACAATTAAAACAAAACCTGGATGCTGCAGGATGGAATCTCAGCCGTGCTCAGGTACAGAAGCTGGATGCTGCCAGTGACAGTCCTTCCATTTATCCATACTGGCATCAGTGGAAGAATAAAACCCTTAATCCAACACCCGATTTTTATTCGGGTTTGATGGTATAGAAGAATCATGGAATTGAAAAAAGCACGGCGCCTGGTGCCGTGCTTTTTTCTGCAATCGTTTGTCCATAATCAGCTACTTTCTCCCTGATCTTGTTTGCCGTGTTGCTTCTAATTGTATAATCAGTACCTTGCTGTTATGACACGATTTTGTCTTGCTCTTGATCTGAAAGATGATGTCCGGCTGATTGCAGAATATGAAGCGTACCACCGCCGGGTATGGCCGGCCATTCTGCAAAGCATTCGGGAGGCGGGTATTGAACAGTTGCAGATATTCCGTGCCGGCAATCGCCTGTTTATGATCATGGAAGTGAATAATACATTTAGTTTTGAAAAAAAAGCAGTTGCCGATGCCGCCAGTGCCGAAGTACAGGAATGGGAAAAACTGATGTGGAATTATCAACAGGCAATTCCGGCAGCACGACCCGGCGAGAAATGGGTATTAATGGATAAAATATTTGATTTGCAGGAGACTGCCGGTCAGTAAAAGAAATTTGCCAATCATCAACTCTTGAAAGCGATGGATATGTTTAAAATGACGGGGAAAAAAGTAATTGTAACCGGTGCCGGTAGTGGTATAGGCCGGGCTATTGCAAAACTTTTTGCAGCCCGGGGAGCTTTTGTGTATGTGGCCGACATTGGCAGTCAGCAGGCCGATGCAGTAGTGGCATCTATTAAAGAAGAAGGCGGACAGGCGGCATCAATGCTTTGCGATGTCGGGAATCAATCGGCCGTGAAGGAAGCCTTTGCAGTGGCAGAGCAGATTGATGTACTTGTAAACAGTGCCGGCATCTCTCATATTGGCCGTGCCGACAATACTACAGAGGAGGATTTTGACCGCATTTACCAGGTAAATGTAAAAGGAGTGTATAACTGTATTCAGGCGGCATTACCAGTTATGATCAAATCCGGCGGCTCTATCATTAACCTGGCTTCGGTGGCCGGTAATGTGGGATTGCCCGATCGTTTTGCTTACAGCATGAGCAAAGGCGCTGTAATAGGTATGACACTTTCTGTGGCAAAAGATTATCTCGCTGCCAACATACGCTGCAACTGTATTTCTCCAGGCCGGGTACATACACCTTTTGTAGATAATTTTCTGGCAAAGAATTATCCCGGCAAAGAGCAGGAAATGTTTGAGAAGCTGGCCAAAACCCAGCCCATTGGCCGTATGGGTAAACCGGAAGAGATTGCGGCGCTGGCGCTTTACCTGGCCAGCGATGAAGCATCTTTTATTACCGGATGCGACTATCCGATTGACGGTGGATTTATTAAACTGAATAACTAACCCCTATTTATATAACGAATATGAAACTGATCAGATTTGGCGCTGCCGGAGAGGAAAAGCCAGGCATTATTGTTAATGAAATCCGTTACGATGTATCATCACTGATTACAGATTATGATGAGCAGTTTTTTGCCGGTGGTGGCCTGGACCGGTTGCAGGAGCTTGCTGAAAATGCTGCAGGCAGCTTACCGGTGGTGGATGCGGCAATGCGGCTGGGTTGCCCGGTGAGCCGGCCTTCCAAGATCATTTGCATCGGTCTTAATTATGCTGATCATGCGGCTGAAAGTAATATGGATCTTCCCAAAGAACCGGTCGTATTTTTCAAAGCCACCACTGCTATTACCGGACCCAATGATGACCTGATCATTCCGCGCAACAGTATTAAAACAGACTGGGAGGTAGAGCTGGCTGTGGTTATAGGAAAACGCGCTTCCTATATCGAAGAGGCGGACGCATTGAATTATATAGCTGGTTATACCCTGCACAATGACTATAGTGAAAGAGCTTTTCAACTGGAACGTGGCGGGCAGTGGGTAAAGGGAAAAAGCTGCGACAGCTTTGCACCCATTGGTCCATGGCTGGCCACACCCGATGAAATGGGCGATATCAATAACCTGCGCCTGTGGTTAAGTGTGAATGGAAAAATGTACCAGGATGGAAATACGCATAATCTTGTTTTCAAAATTCCTTTCCTCGTATCATACCTGAGCCAGTTTATGACACTACTGCCCGGCGATATTATTTCTACCGGTACGCCGGCCGGTGTGGGACTGGGACAAAAACCCGAACCCATTTATATCAAACCGGGCGATGTGATCGAACTGGGTATAGATGGATTGGGTAGCAGCCGCCAGCACGCAAAGGCATTTACCAAATGATATAGTTATGGTGATTGATGCACACGTACACTTCTGGAAATATGACCGGCAGCGCGATGCCTGGATCACGAATGATATGAAGACACTGCAGCAGGATTACCTGCCCGAGCACCTGCTGCCTGTACTGAAGCGCAACGAAATCGATGGGGTGGTAGCCGTGCAGGCTGATCAAAGTGAACTGGAAACTCACTTTCTGGTCGAAATGGCCAAAACACATGGATTTATTAAAGCAGTGGTTGGCTGGATCGATTTCAGGGGTGCTGATATCGAAAAGAGACTGACTTATTTTTCTCAGTATCCTGTCATCAAAGGATGGCGGCATATTGTACAGGCCGAGCCAGCTGGTTTTCTGGCCGACCCTTCTTTTTTGAAAGGAGTAGGACTGCTGCAGCAATATGGCTATACATATGATCTGCTCATTCGCGAACATCAGCTTACAGAGGCTGTAAACTTTGTTCGCCAGTTGCCAGCGCAACCAATCGTGGTAGATCATATGGCCAAGCCAGCTATTCATAAAAAAGAATTTGCCGCCTGGGAAAAGGGCATTCGCTCCCTGGCTGCTTTACCGAATGTGTATTGCAAGTTATCCGGTCTGCTTACTGAGGCAAACTGGAAACAATGGAGTGCTGCCGATTTTTATCCCTGTCTTGATGTAGTGATGGATGCATTTGGTACGCAGCGACTGATGTTTGGAAGCGACTGGCCGGTAATGCTGCTATCTGGTATTTATGTGCAATGGAAGAGCCTGATTGAAAAACACATGGAAAACCTGCCCGACGAAAGTAAGGCTGCCATAATGGGGGGCAATGCCATTGACTTTTATCATTTATAAATGAGCGAATAATGGATTTGCAGCTTAAAGATAAGATCGTGATTGTGACCGGTGGTGCTAAAGGAATCGGCCTGGGTATTGTGCAGCAACTGGCTGCTGAAGGTGCCGTGCCGGTTATTGTGGGGCGCAACCAACAGGATAATGAAGAGGCGCTGGCCAGCATTACGGGAAAAGGCTGGCAGGTCACGGCAGAGCTTTCTGATCCGGCGGCATCACCAATGGCAGTGCAGGCAGTGATGGAGAAATATGGTCGCATAGACGGTCTTGTTAATAATGCGGGCGCTAATGATGGTGTGGGGTTGGCCAGTGGAAGCTATGAAGCATTCATGGCATCACTGCATCGCAATGTTGTACACTATTACCTGATGGCACATCATGCCTTACCGGCATTGAAAGCAAGTGGCGGAGCCATTGTAAATATCAGTTCCAAAACAGCCGAAACCGGCCAGGGAGGAACATCTGCATATGCCGCTGCCAATGGGGGGCGCAATGCGCTTACACGCGAGTGGGCGGTGGAACTGTTGCCTTACAGTATTCGTGTCAATGCCATAGTGGTGGCAGAATGCTGGACACCCCTGTATGAGAGCTGGATCAGCCGGCAACCCAATAGCGAAGAAATGCTGCGAGCGATTGTATCACATATACCGCTGGAAAGGCGCATGACCACTACTGCTGAAATAGCTGCCATGGCCTGTTTTTTATTATCTGCCCGCTCCAGTCACACTACCGGCCAGCTGATACATGTGGATGGAGGTTATGTACACCTTGACCGTGCTATAAGTAGTTAGATTAATTTATTGTAAACAATACCGCCACAGGCAGATTTCGCTGGCAGTACTTTCCGTTAACGCATTTAATTGATTATATTGAGCTAAACTACCTGATTGGCTCAATCTGAAACTGCACTCAAGCGAACGCTTAATGCCAGCATGCTCTGGGGGCTGGGGGTTGGTTATGTGATCTCGGGCATGTATTTTGGCTGGAATCTTGGTCTTGAAAAAGGCGGTACCCTGGGTCTGGCTATAGCCACAGGGTTTGTGATACTCATGTATGTGGCATTTACCTTCAGCTATACAGAACTGGCATGTGCCATACCAAAGGCTGGCGGCGTATTTGATTATGCCGGCCGGGCTTTAGGAAAAGATATCGGCTTTGTAGCGGGTATGGCACAGAATATAGAATTCATCTTTGCTCCGCCTGCCATCGCTTTTGCAATAGGAGCTTATTTCCACATTTTCTTTCCGCAGCTCGGTATAGAAACCATTGCTGTGCTGGTATATATAATATTTACCGCGCTTAATATTTATGGCGTAAAGGCGGCGGCTACATTTGAGCTGATCATAACGATACTGGCAGTAGGTGAGCTGCTGCTGTTTGCAGGCGTAAGTCTGCCGCACTTCAGCTGGCAACATGTGCAGCAAAATGCTTTTCCCAACGGCTGGCCGGGAGTGTTTGCTGCTATTCCTTTTGCGATCTGGTTTTTTCTGGGCATAGAAGGTGTAGCTAATGTGGCGGAAGAAACCATCAATCCGCAACGCACGATCATCAGGGGCTTTGGCTCGGCTATTCTTACCCTGGTATTGCTCTGTATTCTCACGTTTGGCAGTGCGGTAGGTGTGGCCGGATGGGAAGCTATTGTATATGCACCCGATGGTAGTACATCCGACTCTCCCCTGCCGCTGGCGCTGGGTTATATAGTGCCGGAGAATAATATTCTGTATCATTTACTGGTGACGATTGGATTGCTGGGACTGGTAGCTTCCTTTCATGGACTGATACTGGCTGCCGGCCGGGCCAGTTTTGAGTTTGGCCGCGTGGGGTTTGCTCCCCTTGTACTGGGGCGCATTCATCCCCGTTTTCGTACACCAGCCAATGCCCTGATCCTGAATATGGGTATTGGTATAGTGGCATTGTATTTCGGTAATACACAGGAAATTATCAAACTGTCTGTATTTGGCGCGCTTACTTTATATATTCTCTCTATGTGGGCCCTTATACGGCTAAGAAAACAGGAGCCTGAATTGCACCGTCCATTCAAAGCTCCGTTGTATCCGGTAGCTCCTGTTACAGCCCTTGTCATTGCCTGTATTTCATTTATTGCCATGACAATCTATAATTTTAATTTAGCACTTATCTATACAGGCTTCCTGGCGGTGAGTTACTTATTGTTTAAGCTATTTTATAAAAAGAAATTTTCGCTATGACTTCCCGTGAAATTTTGCAGTACGTAAAAGAGCATCCTTCGGGCCGGGTTAAAATTGCCTATGCAGATATTGATGGCGTTTTGCGGGGAAAATATGTTTCGGCAGAAAAATTTCTGACCATAGCCGGATCGGCTACCAGCTTCTGCGATGTGATATTCGGCTGGGATATGGCCGATGTTGCATACGACAATACCGGCTATACAGGATGGCATACCGGGTACCCCGATGCTCCTGCCCGTATTGACCTCAGCACTTTCCGTAAGATACCCTGGGAAAATGATCTTCCTTTTTTCCTGGGCGAAATAACGGACACCCGTGGCCGTGCTGCAGCGGTATGCCCACGCCAGTTGCTGAAGCAGGTGATGAAGGAGGCCGGGGATCAGGGTTATCTGCCTTATTTTTCACAGGAGTTTGAGTGGTACAATTTTGCTGAAACGCCACAGTCGGCACACGAAAAACAGTACCGTAACCTTACACCCATTACACCGGGTATGTTTGGCTACTCTGTACTGCGTACCACACTGGAGCAGCCTTATTTTACTGATCTGTTTGAAGGATTAAAAAAATTTGGTGTGCCGCTGGAGGGATTACATACAGAAACCGGACCGGGTACATTTGAAGCTGCTATCAACTATGCCACTCTTCCCGAAGCAGGTGACAGGGCTGTATTGTTTAAGACCGCTGTCAAAGAGATTGCCTACCGGCATGGCATCATGGCTACTTTTATGGCAAAGGTAAATGAACAGTTGCCGGGTTGTGGCGGGCATGTACACCAGAGCCTATGGGACAGGGAGGGGAAACAAAACCTCTTTTTTGATGGCAAAGACAAGGCCCGAATGAGTGCGCTCATGAAGCAATACATGGCGGGCCAGCTATACTGCCTGCCGTACCTGTTGCCCATGTACGCGCCTACAATCAACAGCTACAAACGACTGGTAGAAGGAGCCTGGGCGCCTACCACCCTTACCTGGGGTATCGATAACCGCACTGTAGCTATCCGGGTATTGAATGGCGGAGCCAATAGCTGCCGTATTGAAACAAGAGTAGTGGGTGCCGATGCCAATCCTTACCTGGCGATGGCTGCCGCACTGGCATCGGGTTTATATGGCATCAGGAATAAGCTACGACTGAGCCAGGCCCCTGTGAGTGGCAATGGATACCTGGAAGAAAGAAATGGCCGGTTGCCGGCCACACTCGATGCTGCCACACGTAATATGAAAGAGTCGGGACTTGCTGCCGAACTCTTTGGAAAAAATTTTGCGGAGCATTTTATCGCCACCCGCGAATGGGAATGGCGCCAGCATCTGAAGCCAGTGACAGACTGGGAAATGCGCCGCTATTTTGAGATCATCTGATCCTCCTCTGCCGATTGCCAACTGCCATTATTATTATTCAATTGTAAAAATTGACCTACATGTCATTTGATCAGGTTTACCAGTACAATTTTCCTACTACGATCCGCTTCGGTGCGGGTGCCAGTGGCGAGTTGCCAGCCTATCTGAAGAAACAGGGATTAAACCGCCCGCTGATTGTGACTGATCCGGTGGTAGCGCAGTTGCCCTTCTTCCGGTCAATGGTGTCGGCTATTCAGGCCGCGGGCATCTCTGCAGAAGTGTTTGCTGATATTCACAAAAATCCCGTGAAGTCTGATGTGTACCGGGGTGGTGATGCCTATGATGCTACTGAACGCGATAGTATCATCGGCATTGGCGGCGGAGCCGCTCTTGATGTGGCACGGGCCATAGCTTTACGCATTCATCATCGCGAAGATCTTTTTGTATACGACGATCTTATTGGGGGTGATATATACGTTACCAACGATGTGCCGCACTTTATTACCATTCCCACTACTGCCGGTACGGGTAGCGAAGTAGGGCGTAGTGCCATCATTGCGGATGATGAAACCCATCAGAAAAAAATTCTCTTTTCACCCAAACTGCTTGCTAAAATAGTATTTGCAGATCCACTGCTTACCATGGACCTGCCGGCAGCTGTTACTGCAGCCACTGGTATGGATGCGCTCACGCATAATATGGAAGCTTACCTGGCCAAAATGCCGCATCCGCTGTGTGAAGGTATTGCGCTGGAAGGCATATCGCTGATTCACCAGTCGATAGAAAAAGCCGTCTTACGACCCGACCTGCAGTCGCGCAGCCAGATGCTGATTGCTTCGCTGATGGGGGCTGTAGCTTTTCAGAAGGGTTTGGGAGTAGTTCATTCGCTGGCCCATCCGCTTTCTTCTCTCCTTGATACGCATCACGGATTGGCCAACGCCGTAAACCTTCCATATGGTATGCGGTTTAATATAACAGGTTGTGAAGAAAAATTCAGACGTATGGCGCAGGTATTGAACCTGACCGATACAAGCGGGGAAGCAGTGGTGAATTATTTATTTGAGCTGAACAACCACATTGGAATCCCTCATCAGTTGCGTGCAATAGGTGTGGAAGAAAAACACCTTGATACACTTGCTGACCTTGCCATTGCCGATTTTGCCCATCCTAATAATCCAAAACCCGTAAGTCGTCAACAGTTCAGAGACCTTTATGCAGAAGCGTTATGAAAATTGCATTAACCTATACCGGATCAGAAGAAAAGCATCTTAACTATATGCGCTGGCTGCGCGGAGCTGATGAAGCGGAGGTAATTACCTTAAGTGAAGAAGCGGCTAACCTCGGCGATCTGTTGCATTGCGATGCGCTGGTCATATCAGGCGGCGTCGATGTGCATCCCTCTTTTTATAACAAGAAAAAGGAGTATGCTCATGCGCCTCAAAAATTTAATAAGAAGCGCGACAAATTCGAATCGGCGGCTTTTTTACAAAGCCAGGAGCGACAGATTCCGTTGCTGGCCGTATGCCGCGGCATGCAGCTGATCAATTGCATACTGGGTGGAGACCTGGTGCAGGATCTTGGCCACAGGGGTAATGCCATTCACCGCGCAGGCGATGCGGGCGATAAGGCACATGGCGCTACTGTAGAGCCTGGTACACAACTGGCCGCAATCCTTGGTACCAGGCGCATTGTTGTAAACAGTGCACATCACCAGTGTGTGCGCCATGCCGGCCATGGATTAAAGATCAACTGTGTGGCAGATGACGGCACTCCCGAAGGCTGGGAATGGGAAGAACCTGCGGGCAAATCTTTTTTGCTGGGTGTACAATGGCATCCCGAACGCATGTTTCGTTTCGGGCTGGAAGCCACTCCACCTGCTATGGCCCTGCGTGCGCATTTTATAGAAGCAATCATTCAATCAACGAAAAAATGAACGTAATTAATCCCGCTACAGGCGAGCTGATTGCTACCCTGCAGGAAGATACAGCGGCAACACTGATACACAAGTATGAGTTATTAAAAGAAGCACAGCCGCAATGGGCGGCGCAATCCCTTGAGCAGCGTATTGCCGTGTTACAGCGCTTTGAACAACTGCTTCAGCAACATACCGAAAAACTGGCTGCCGTCCTTACCAGCGAAGTGGGTAAGCCACTACCGCAATCGGTTAACGAAATCAATGGGGCCAGGGCCCGTATTCAATGGCTTACCAGTCATGCCGCCGCTTATCTGCAGCCCGAAGTAATGACACATACCGATACGCTCGAAGAGCGTATCGTATATGAACCACTGGGCGTGATTGGGAATATATCTGCCTGGAATTATCCTTACCTCGTGGGGGTAAATGTATTTGTACCGGCCCTGCTGGCGGGGAATGCTGTTTTATATAAACCGTCAGAATTTGCCAGCCTTACCGGGTTAGAAATCACGAACCTGCTGTATGAGGCAGGGGTACCGGAGCATGTTTTTCAACTGGCAATCGGCGGTGGCGCGGCAGGTGAGCTGATGCTTGAGTTGCCCCTGAATGGATATTTCTTTACCGGCAGTTACAAAACCGGTCAGTATATCTACGAAAAAGTGGCTCCCAAAATGGTGCCCTGTCAATGTGAGCTGGGTGGCAAAGATCCGCTCTATGTTGCAGATGATGTGGAAGATGTGGCGGCGGTGGCAGCTGCAACAGCTGATGGTGCTTTTTACAACAACGGGCAGAGCTGCTGTGCTGTAGAGCGTATTTATGTACAGGAAAAAATATATGATGCCTATGTGGAAGCTTTTGTGAAAGAAGTAAAATCCTGGAAAATGGGTCTCCCTACTGAGGCGGGCGTATATATAGGAGCGCTTACGCGGCCGGCACAGATAGGGTTACTGAACCGTCAGATAGCCGACGCCAGGGCCAAAGGCGCTACCGTGCTTACAGGTGGTGCGGCAGTGAATGGCCCCGGCAATTATTTTGAACCCACTGTACTGGTCAATGTGAATCATAGCATGGAGCTGATGCGGGAAGAGTCATTTGGACCCATTATTGGCATTATGAAAGTAAAAGACGATACAGAAGCAGTACAGCAAATGGCCGATACGCAATATGGTCTTACCGCAGCTGTGTACAGCAGTTCGGCAGGGCGTGCGCAGCAGATTCTGGAGCAGCTCAACACTGGTACCGGTTACTGGAACTGCTGCGACCGTGTTAGTGCCGCTTTACCCTGGAGTGGACGCGGACATTCAGGCTTTGGTGCCACCCTGTCACATGCCGGGTTACGTGCCTTTACACACCCCAAAGCTTATCATCTCAGAAAATAGTTGAAATAGTACCATAGCTTTTTGCAGGGCAGTGTTACCTTTACAGCATCAATGCTATGATACTTTTTTCTTACGATATCATTTTGCTTATTTGACGAAGGCGGGCTGTATGTCCGCCTTTTTTATTTTAATATACTAACCATGGACGTTGAAATACTTTCCCGCGTTCAGTTTGCCTTCACCATTGCATTCCATTATATCTATCCGCCATTGAGTATCGGACTGGGGCTGATACTGGTGATCATGGAAGGAATGTACCTGCGTACCGGCAATAAACTGTATGAACGAATGACCCGGTTCTGGATCCGCATTTTTGCGCTGATCTTTGGTATTGGTGTGGCTACAGGTATCATCATGGAGTTTGAGTTCGGAACAAACTGGGCTACTTATTCCCGTTATGTAGGCGACATTTTTGGCAGTGCACTGGCGGCGGAAGGCATTTTTGCATTTGCTCTGGAGAGCGGTTTTCTGGGCATCCTGTTATTTGGCTGGAACCGTGTAGGCCCCAAAGTGCATTTCTTTTCGACCGTGATGGTTTTCTTCGGCTCACTCTTCAGTGCGGTATGGATAGTGGTGGCCAATAGCTGGCAGCAGACTCCGGCCGGTTATCATATTGTGGGCGAAGGAATGAATGCACGAGCCGAGATCACCGATTTCTGGGCGATGGTCTTTAACCCTTCCAGCGCAGATCGCTTACTGCATGTGTGGATAGGTGCTTTCCTGGCTGGTGCATTCCTGGTTATGAGCGTGAATGCCTATTATATCCTTAAGAAAAAACATCTGGAGATAGCGCGGCCTTCATTTAAGATCGCCTTGCTGGTAGCTACATTTTTTTCAATCGCACAGTTATTTGTTGGTCACCGCAGTGCTGAAGGGGTGGCTAAATATCAACCAGCCAAGCTGGCGGCCATGGAAGGACATTATGATTCCAGCGCAGCAGCAGATATGTTTCTGCTGGGATGGGTGAACGATAAAACACAAACGACAAGCGGTATCAAAATACCCGGAGGACTCAGCTTCTTACTACACCAGGATTTTAAAGCTCCCGTGCAGGGGTTGAATGCTATTGCGCCGGCCGACAGACCGGGACAGGTAAATGCTGTATTCCAGTTTTATCATATCATGGTGGCAATCGGTATGCTCATGATTGGCCTCACACTTTTTGCCTGCCTGCAATGGAAAAGGGGCAAATTGTTTGAGATGCGCTGGCTCATGCTGGTATTTGCCTGGGCTGTACTGCTGCCGCAGATTGCCAACCAGGCTGGTTGGTTTGCTGCTGAGATGGGACGCCAGCCCTGGGTGGTGTATGGATTACTCCGTACCTCCGATGCATTATCGGCTACTGTAAAAGCAGAGCAGGTAGTCTTTTCACTGATATTGTTTCTGCTGGTGTATACCACACTCTTAGTGCTTTTTTTATACCTGCTCAATAAAAAGATTAAACATGGCCCGGTAGATGCCGGCAATCCAGAGCCAATCGATGAAGGCTCAAAACGCGATAACCCCATTTTATCACATTAATACCTGACAATGGAAAGTTTTCTCGGAATAGATCATAATGTATGGTGGTTTCTGGTATTTGGTGCCGTGATCTCTGGCTATGCCATCCTGGATGGGTTTGACCTTGGGGCAGGCGCACTTCACCTTTTTCTGAAGAAAGAACAGAGCCGTCGTATTGCACTCAATGCCATTGGCCCGGTATGGGATGGCAATGAAGTGTGGCTGGTCATTGGTGGCGGAGCGCTGTTTGCCGGTTTTCCCGTGGCCTATGCAGCTATCTTCTCTGCATTTTATGTTCCCTTCTTTGTATTCCTGGTAGGTCTTATCTGGAGGGGAGTGGCCATCGAATTCCGGAGTAAGGAGCCAGGCAGGATCTGGCGGCTTACCTGGGATTTTATTTATTCCTTTTCCTGTATTGTCATATCACTTTCGCTGGGACTCATGCTGGGCAATGTAGCGCTGGGGCTGCCCCTTAATCAGGCGCATGATTATACCGGTAGCTGGACCAGTTTTTTTAATCCCTTTTCTATCATGGTGGCGGTAACCACGCTGGCCTTATTTATGATGCATGGAGCTATCTTTCTGGCAATGAAAACTGAGAACCGCTTATATACTAAACTCACTATCCTGGCCAGGAATTTCACCATCTTCTTTGTAATGACCTTTGCCATTACCACTGTATATACATTGCTGTATGTACCCCACCTGAGCGATCGGATTAAAAGCACGCCGGTATTCTTTGTGTTTCCGCTCATCATGATGCTGGCAATTGCCAATATACCGCGATCGCTCAATAAAGGCCGGTACCGGCACGCATTTGTTAGTTCAGCTATTACCATAGCAGCACTGCTGATCATGGTGGCGGTAGAAATATTTCCCAATCTTTTATATGCAGTAAATGACCCGGCCAACAGCATTACTGTTCACAATGCATCTTCTTCACCCAGGACCATGAAGATATTACTCACCATTGCATTGATAGGCACACCACTGGTAGCCGTTTATACCAGTTTTGTGTTCTGGACATTTAAGGGGAAGGTGAAGCTGGATGAAATGAGCTACTGATTAATGTGCTAATGGGTTAGTGTGCTAATGTGCTAATGCGCATAAAGGAATAGCTTGAGCACTGTTTACCCATATGGGAAGCGGGCTTTTTATGTACTTATGATTAAATCAATACTTTGGTTTCAACGTAAATTATTGTTGCGTACTGATCCGGCACAGTAGATGTAGTTTCAAAAGCCGGTGAATTAAACCCATTAGCACACTAGCCCATTAGCACATTAGCACACTAACCCATTAGCACATTGATTTCTCACCAGTTGTTTGCCTGATCTGTATTTATTCTTTCAGACACATCTACCGGGCCGGTTTCGCGCCAGTGGGGGTCATGTTTTACAAACCAGGATATCCACAGACTGCGGCTGAGGCGCATGAGCCAGGGCTGGAGCAATAAGAGGAATACCGCATTGAACCCCATCCAGTAAAAAAAGCGGTTATCGGTAGTGGAGAGGCCGATGATAGCCCACCAGGCTACCAGGCTGGCCACACTCAATGCTACCGTGAGCGCATAGCTCACATAGCTGGTGCCGTAATAAAATCCAACTTCAATTTCGGTAGGCTGGCCGCATACGGGACAGTTTTTGTTCATTTCCATATTTTTCTTAAAACTAAATGTAACGCTGTTCTTAAACAGTTTGCCTTCGCGGCAGCGCGGACAATAGCAGCCGATTGAGGAAGCGAGATAACCACGTGAAGTTGAAGATTGAGCCATTGTAGAATTAGTATGCGTGTTGTTGAATGATTTGTTGCAGCTGTGCAGCCGGTACCACACCTGACTGGCGCCACAGCGCTTTTCCTTTTTTGAAAAGCATAAGGGTCGGTACACTTTGTATTTGCAGCTGCGCGGCAGCGGCAGGACTTTTGTCGATGTCAATTTTGAGAATGCGTACAGATGATCCCATGCGCTGATGCAATTCTTCCAGCACGGGTTTCATCATTTTGCAGGGGCCACACCATTCTGCAAAGAAATCGACCAGTACCGGTGTATCGCCCTGGATGATCTCTGCAAATGTTTCTCGTTTAGGATTTGCTGTTTCCATTTTTTGTACGTTTAAACAAACTGAATAAAAGAATACCCAGCAATGCTCCGTATGCAGTGCTGTTGAGCCAGCGTGAAGTGATCATGCAGGTGCCGTCTTTACAACCAATTTGCTGCCAGTACAGAAAACCGGCCAGGGCACCCAGCACAAACCCCGCAATGACCAACCTGTTATTTAGTATCCAGCTCTTCATAGTGAATATCGGTTGTTTGATCTTTCTTAAGCGGTCCGGGTATAGAACAGGATCCTGCCATGAAACAGGAGCTGTTGGAAAACAACGACAGCAACAGAAATATGACTCCCAGCGCCATCAGTACCCATTGTGCGGTGGCAATAGCGCCCCACAAAATTACCAAACCTGCCGCAACCCGCATAAATTTTATAATTCCCCACCCACTCAAAAGCTTATGTATCATATAAAAAGTTTAGATAAGAATTTGTCTGTTATAGTTGTGCTACATTTTACCGGGTAATATTTTATTCCAGTAAAGCCAGGGTAGTACCCGTTTTTTTAACTGATACATACTCCACCGTTCACGGCTTTGATCGAACGGGAAGGTTTCTATAGGCTCATTATTATAATTAAACTCACAGAGTACCAGTTTGCCATAGCCCGTCACTATCGGGCAGCTCGTATAACCGTTGTAGGAAGCGGTTAGAGGCAGATGATTCATGAGACTGAGCAGGTTACTTACCAGTACCGGCGCCTGCTTGCGGATGGCCGCTCCCGTGCGCGAGGTGGGCAGCGACGAAGCATCGCCCAGCGAGAATATATTGGAATAACGTGTGTGCTGCAATGTATGCCTGTCTACATCTACCCAGCCTGCAGAGTTGGCCAACGGGCTGTTTCGGACAAAATCGGGCGCGCTTTGCGGCGGAGTAACATGGATCATATCAAACGAAACCCAGTACTCCTGGTCTTTGTTGTCGGCACCAATACCTATAAACTTTGCTCTTTTACCGTCACCGTCAATCTCTGCCAGGTTTGTATAAAAATGCAGATCTGAATGGGAGCGAGTGGCTACTTTTTTAAGTGTGCGTTCATACTTGTCGACGCCAAAAAGCCGGGTGCCTCCACTCCAGAACTGAATACTGGTTTTGTCAAGCAGGCCATGACGCTGGAAATAATCAGCGGCCAGCCACATAATCTTTTGCGGAGCACCGCCACACTTAACCACAGTGGGAGGGTTGGTGAAAAGCGCCGTGCCTCCCTTGAAGTTGCGGATACATTCCCAGGTATAGGGAGCCTGGTCAAATCTGTAATTGGAGCAAACGCCATTTTTGCCCAGTGTTTCTTTTAATCCCTTTATCTGATCCCAGTTAAGCTGTATACCAGGAGCTACTACCAGGAAGTCATACTTTACAAACGTATGATCATCCAGCTGTACCATATTATTCTCTGGCGAAAACGAAACAACCGGGCGCCTGATCCAGCAAACGCCATCTGGCATTACCGCTGCTTCCGGGCGTACGGTTTTATGGATATCAAAAGCCCCGGCACCCACGAGGGTCCAGGCAGGCTGATAGTAATGTTGGGTTGAAGGCTCGATTATGGCAATGTCCAATCGTTTGTCTTTGCGCAGCAATTGCGCTGCTACAGCAATCCCGGCATTGCCACCTCCTACTATTACAATCTGATGATGGACTGGCATAACTGGCATTTATTTAAGACAGCAAGGTATACTATGACAACCTGTATACTTGTGATCAAAGTCACAAGAGAGCGGGCTCAAACCGGGAAAAGGAAACAGTCAGGATGGCTGGCTGATCATACTCAATCGGAATGGTGACAATTGTCATACAGCACGGTTCAGATGCATTGCACATTTGTAAATGAACTGCTGGCTTAAAAAAATGTCAGATGAAAAGAAAATGCACCAGTCGTTGTCCGTGATCAGCTATCTGAAAAAAGATATGTATAGCTGTATTTAAAATATTTCCTACTATTTAAAACGATCAGTAATGCGAATAGAACAAATTTATACTGGTTGCCTTGCTGAGGCTGCCTACTATATTGAAAGCAATGGCGAAGCTGCTATTATAGACCCTTTGCGCGATACGGCGCCTTATATTCAAAAGGCAGCACGGGATGGGGCAAAGATCAAATACATCCTGGAAACACATTTTCACGCCGATTTTGTAAGTGGTCATCTTGACCTGGCCCGCAAAACCGGTGCCGCAATTGTATACGGACCTACGGCATCGCCGGCCTTTCCTGCACATATTGCAACGGATGGAGAGGAATTGAAACTGGGTAATGTGCGTATTAAAGTATTACACACACCCGGCCATACTCTTGAAAGCTCTACTTTTCTGCTGCTGGACGAAGAAGGACAGGAGAAAGCTATTTTTACTGGCGATACATTGTTTATTGGTGATGTGGGACGCCCTGATCTGGTGCAGAAAGTAAAAGCAGAGATCACACCGGAATTGCTGGCCGGATACCTGTACGATTCTTTACGGAATAAGATAATGCCCCTGCCAGACCATGTAATCGTTTACCCCGGACATGGAGCCGGCAGCGCTTGCGGCAAGAATATGAGCAGGGAGACAACCGATACGCTGGGCCATCAGAAAATGACGAACTATGCATTGCGCGCCGGTATGACGCGTGATGAGTTTGTGAAAGAAGTGCTGGAAGGCCTGGTAGAACCGCCCCAGTATTTTCCTGCCAATGTACTCATGAACCTGCGCGGTGGTATCGAAAGTGTAGATGATATTCTCAAGAAAGGCAACAGGGGCTGGAATGCACGCGAGTTTGAGGCCGCCCGCGACAGCCTCGATGCATTGGTGATTGATACGAGGAGTAAAGAAGACTTTGCCCGGGAACATATACCTGACTCGGTCTTTATTGGCCTTGACGACAATTTTGCACCCTGGGTAGGCACACTGGTTACCGATTTGAAGCAACCTATATTATTCATTGCAGACGAGGGAAGAGAGGCCGAAGTGGTAACCCGCCTGGCCCGGGTAGGTTATGATAACTCACTGGGCTACCTGGCAGGTGGTATCGATACCTGGAAAGAAGCCGGATATGATACGTCCAGACTCGAAGAGATCAGCGCAGCCGATTTTGCCAGCCTGTATCAGTCATCGGGAGATAAGATCAATCTGCTAGATGCCCGCAGACACAGTGAGTTTGAATCGGAGCATATTATTGGCGCGATCAACTTCCCACTCGACTTCGTGAATCAGCAGATGTCTGAGCTGGATCGTAATAAACGTTATTATATCCATTGTGCAGGCGGATACCGCTCTGTGATACTGGCTTCAATACTTAAGGCAAGAGGATTTGAGAAGCTGGTAAATATCAGGGGAGGCTTCAGGGCATTAAGCCAGACCAGTCTGAAGCGTTCTCATTATAAAGTTCCTGCCACACAACTCTGAACCGTATATTACACACCCTGCCGCCATCAGCTCTTAATGACTGGTGGCGGTATCTTTTTGTGCCAGCAGATCGGTAAAATAGGGGGTGTCGTAATTGAAAGCTCCGTCTTTGCGGTAAATAAGTTCTCCGGCTTCATTAAATACATACGTGACCGGAATACCCTGTACCTGAAACAACGGGGGCAGTGCAGCCGCAGCGCCATAAACAGGAAGTGTCATTTTATTGTTGCTGGCATATTTTATAGCCTGCTCAAAATTATCGTCGAGCGAGAGCATAACAAAAGCGGTTTTATTGCTATCTACTTTTGACTGCAGACGTTGAATAGAGGGAATTTCTTCACGGCAGGGGCCGCACCAGGTGGCCCAGAGATTTACAAATACTTTTTTGCCACGAAAACTGGCCAAAGACAGGCTTTGTCCGTTTGCTGCCGTCAATGCCAGGTCAGGGATAGTGGGTACTACCGGTTTGAAACTGGCAGGCGCAGTTTCGGCAGGCGCGGATTCTTCTGCATTGTTGCAGGCAGAGAACAAAACGAGTGAAAGTAAAATGAATGGCAGGCGCATAAAAGAATAAAAAGTTTAAAGTCTGTAGGGGTATAAAGTATAAAGGTATAAAAGTATAAAGGTTTGAAAGACGTTTTCGCTATCCTTTAAACCTTTATACTTTTATACCTTGTATTAATGAGGCAACCAGTCTCTGAATTTTCCATATACCCACGTACCGGCAATTGCACTAAGCAACGTTACTGTAATCGCCAGCGCTCCCGTACCGATCTGTGCAAAGAGAGGCCCGGGACAGGCGCCGGTCATGGCCCAGCCAAGTCCGAAGAGGATACCACCATAGATCTGTCCTTTATTGAATTTTTTGGTTTCAATCCGGATGGGTTCACCTTCTATAGACCGGGCACCGAATTTCTTAATCAGAAAAACACTGAGCATGCCCACTACAACGGCAGAGCCTATCACCCCATACATGTGAAAGCTCTGCAGCCGAAACATTTCCTGGATGCGAAACCAGCTGACGATTTCTGCTTTTACGAACACGATACCAAACAGAATTCCCAGCAGGGCATACTTGATATTGGTATAAAGCGGCCGGTCAAGTGTGCTTTCATTTACACACATAGCGTGATCAGCTCTTATTTCGTAATCGGTGTTTTCTTTTTTTATAGCAGAGACAGACATAGACGGATTCGTTTAGAGTTGCAGAATAAAAGGAAGGATGAGGTTGGCCATAATAAAACCACCAATCATAAAACAACAGGTGGCTACCAGGCTGGGCCATTGCAGGTTGCTAAGTCCCATAATGGAGTGGCCGGAAGTACAACCGCCGGCATACCGGGTCCCGAAACCCACCAGGAAACCACCCACTACCATCAGCAAAAAACCGCGCAGCGTGAGTAATGATGGCCAGGAAAAAAGATCGGCAGGCACAATGCTGTTGTAATTATGAATGCCGTATGAACCCAGCTCAGATGCGAGTCGTGGATGAACGGCTACTGGTTCGGGGTTGTTTAACAGTGACGAAGCAAGGATGCCGCCAAGCAGGATGCCTCCCACAAAGAAAAGATTCCAGACCTCTTTTTTCCAATCGTAACGGAAGAAAGGGATTCTGGCAGGTATACAGGCTGCACAGATATGACGCAGGGAGGAAGATATCCCAAACGTTTTATTGCCTAATAAAAGAAGTGCAGGTACAGTAAGTCCAATCAGCGGACCTGCCACATACCAGGGCCAGGGCTGCCGTAGAAAATCCAGCATAGTTGGGTCTCGTTTTTTTGACCTGCGAAGGTACGACGAGTCCTAATTCTGCAATGTGATATTGGTCACCGGGAATTTGCCTGAATCTGTTGCTGTAGTTGTGTCCATGCTCCGCCATTATAGGCCTCCAAACCGGCATTGCGCAACTGTTTATGAGCCAGGCCGCTGCGCATACCACTCCGGCATACCGCAATGATTGGTTTTTTTATTTTCT
Organism: Chitinophagaceae bacterium; assembly: GCA_017998385.1. Classification (GTDB taxonomy): domain Bacteria; phylum Bacteroidota; class Bacteroidia; order Chitinophagales; family Chitinophagaceae; genus CAYMZZ01. The sequence continues at coordinate 25,284 of JAGODE010000026.1, forward strand.
TTAGTTCAGCCATTTTCCCGGGAAGCAGGTCAAGCGGGTAATTGCGGGAACCTTTGATATGTCCGGATTGAAATTCGCCGGGTGTGCGAACATCTATGATTACGGCGCCCTGTTGCAGAAGATCCGTCATATTGGAAGCAGCAGCTGGCTGCCCCAGTATTTTCTTGAGGAATGATAACATGATAATAAGTATTAAAGAGGGAAAAGCTGCCGGAATACGGAATTGTTTTCCGGCAGAACAAATCAGTTTATAGCAGGGTAGAGGGGCATACATAATCTGTGAGTGTAAACTGGCCCGATTCCCGGATGGATTTGAATCCGCCTTTTACATCAATCAGGTTATCGTATCCCCGTGCCCGTAGTATTGAGTTGAATATCATAGACCGGTAGCCGCCGGCGCAATGCACGTAGTAAGTTTTGTTTTTATCTACCTGCAGCATGCTTTCATTAATGAAATCGAGCGGAGCGTTTTCTGCGCCCACAATATGTTCACTTATGAACTCGCTGTTTTTTCTTACGTCCAGGATGTTGAGGTCATTTTCTTTCATTCGCTGTGCCAACTCTCCGGCGCTGATCGATTCAATCTGATCTGTTTCCTTACCGGCTTCTTTCCAGGCTTCAAAACCACCTGCCAGGTAGCCGATTGTATGATCATATCCTACGCGGGCCAGTCGGGTGACTACTTCTTCTTCGCGGCCTTTTTCGGCTACAATCAGCAACTCCTGTTTGATATCGGGGATCAGCGTGCCTACCCAGGGAGCAAAGCTGCCATCAATACCGATATTGATTGAGTTGGGTACAAAACCTTTGGCAAAAGTCTGTGGATCGCGGGTGTCGAGGATCAGCGCACCTGTTTCATTGGCCGCTGTTTCAAAAGCTTCAGGAGTAAGTGCATGCTGACCGCGTTGCAATACCTGGTCAATGCTTTCATAGCCCTGGCTGTTCATCATTACATTAAGGGGAAAATATGCCGGTGGCGCCACGAGTCCTGTTGTCACTTCCTTAATAAATTCTTCGCGTGTCATATCAGTACGCAGTGCATAGTTTACAGCTTTCTGATGACCAAGGGTATCGGAGGTTTCTTTGCTCATATTCTTACCACAGGCACTGCCGGCACCATGTGCGGGATATACAATGATATTATCTGCCAGGGGCATGATTTTATGGCGCAATGAGTCGTACAGGCTGGAAGCAAGTTTATCTTGTGTAAGATCGGCTACCACTTTCTGTGCCAGGTCGGGACGGCCTACATCGCCTATAAACAGTGTGTCGCCGGAGAACAGTGCCACATCTTTACCCTGCTCATCACGTAGCAGATAGCAGGTACTTTCCATCGTATGTCCGGGTGTGTGTAATACTTTTAAAGTGACACGTCCCAGTTTCAGTTCTTCGCCGTCTTTGGCGATATAGGCTTCGAATGCGGGTGCAGCCAGCGGGCCATATACTATGGGGGCGCCAGTTTTTTTGCTCAGATCGAGATGGCCGCTTACAAAATCAGCATGAAAATGAGTTTCCAGCACGTATTTGATGCGGGCATTATTTCTGGCGGCACGATCAATATAGGGCTGCACTTCGCGCAGGGGATCGATTACGGCGGCTTCACCATCGCTTTCGATATAATAAGCGCCCTGAGCCAGGCATCCTGTATAGATTTGTTCAATTTTCATTGCTCACTTTTTTATTTGAATTCAAAACTACCGCATCTATAAAACAGGAATGGTGACCTGTATCACATTGCCTCGTCAGCTTAGCCATTCTATCATATGACGCTGCAGCTTTACCCGGCCGCGCTGCTCCATTTTTTTAAGCAAACGCGATATTACTTCACGTGAACTATTAAGATCGTCTGCAATCTGCTGATGTGATAATTCTATCTGTTTATTACCGGTATTTTTTACATAGCGGATCAGGTAAAACTCAAGCCGCTCATCCATATTACGGAACGCAATATTGTCAACTACTGTGAGCAGTTCATCAAAACGGCTTCTGTAGGTGCGGATTACAAACTGGTACCAGCTTTTGTATTCATTCATCAACTGATCCATCAACTGCACGGGCAGCATCAGTACTTCTGTATCTTCTTCTGCCTGTGCCATCACTTCACTTGTTTGTGATTGTATTGTGCAGATCATGGAGACGGCACAAGCTTCACCCGGACCGAGGTAGTACATAAGGAATTCACTTCCTTCTTCGTTTTCACGGTATATCTTAATACGTCCGCTTAATACCAGTACGGTCGATTTGATATACTGACCGGTACGCATGATCACATCGCCGGCTCTAAAGTTGCGTTCTACACCCTCTTTCTCTAACTGCTCGAGCAGAGCGGGTTCAAATTGAGGAAATAATTCTTTCCAGTTCATAATATAGATTAAGGCTCCAGTATCTTTTCCATCTGCATGCTGCGGCTTCCTTTGATCAGAAAACTTGTATGGGCAAACTGTTGGGCCTGCCACCAGCTGCGGGCCTCCGCTACATTGGCAAAACGATGATACGGATGGTCGAAGCGGAGAAAATCACCTCCTACCAGGACCACGTCTTTCCACTGATACTGAGCAATGAGGTCAACGATAGCTTTATGCTCATCAATACTTCCCGCGCCCAGCTCAGCCATTGCTCCCAGCAACAATACTTTATCAGAAGCCTGGAGGCGGGCAAAATTTTCGATTGCCAGTTTCATACTGCTTGGATTGGCATTGTAGGCATCGAGAATGATCGTATTGGTATCCTTGCGGAGCAGTTGCGAACGGCTATTGGATGGCGTATACTGCTCCAGCGCGTCGACAATTGTTTTTTCCGGCACATTAAAATGTTTTCCCACGGCAACGGCTGCCAGCACATTGGGAAGGTTATAGGCGCCAACCAGCTGTGTGGGGATTGTTTTTATTGAAAATCCTGTTTCCATATGTACGACCAGGAAGGGGTCGCTTTGCAAAATGTCGCCCTGAACCTGCACCCCAGCCTGCGTGCCATATTTTACAATTGTACCAATTCCTCTGCTCATATCATGCAGGTAGTCGTAATCCCAGTTAACAAACACGGTACCGTCTGCAATTGTTCGCAGGTAGTCAAACAACTCACCTTTGCCTTTGCGTACACCTTCTTCGCCGCCAAAGCCTTCGAGGTGGGCTTTACCTACATTGGTAATAAGGCCATGTGTAGGCAGGGCATAGCGGCAGTAACCGGCAATTTCCCGCTGGTGATTGGCGCCCATTTCAATAACGGCCATTTCTGCATCGGGCCGTACTTTGAGCAGGGTAAGCGGAATGCCGATATGGTTGTTGAGATTACCTTCTGTAGTATAAGTGCGGTAATGAGCTGAGAGTACGGCGTGTATCAGTTCTTTAGTCGTGGTTTTTCCATTGCTGCCGGTGATGGCTATAAAGGGAATCCTGAACTGGCTGCGATGATGACGTGCCAGCTCCTGCAGGGTGGTGAGTACATCGTTTACCAGGATGGTCTTACCATCGATAACATAAGCAGGATCATCGATCACAGCTGCTACTGCACCGGCATCAATTGCCTGCCGGGCAAAAGCATTGCCATTGAAATTGCCACCTTTTAGTGCAAAGAAAATAGTGCCGGGTCTGAGTTTGCGTGTGTCGGTCTCTACAGCAGGATGCTGCAGATAAAGGGCGTATAGTTCTTCTATTGGCATGAAACAAATGTAGGAAAATGTGGTAAGGAATGTGCTAATGTGCTAATGTGTCAGTGTGCTAATGAAGAATAGATAATACTCCAATTGTTAGCTTTTCAAAAGTCCATTCAAAAGTTATCAGATCGGTCAGATTAAGACTCATTAGCACATGAGCAACATTAGCACATTCTCTATCATCTTCAAATTTTCAAATTCCCCAATCACTGGTGTCCGGGGAAAATACAAGCCATGGCTTTACCTTTACAGTTAAACGACGTATCCGGAACCATCCCAGGAATCCGTCCCGAAGTTTCGGGACGGACGCGAAGCGTCCTGTCCGAGGCCTCGTCCCGAAGTCTCGGGACGAGCGGTTAAATTGTAAATGATCGAATCGTTTACTTTCTGCATAATACTGCTCCCTAGTTCGCATCTGCGTTTAATTCCATCTTTTTGCCTCCACGGCCGGCGGGCCGATGTGGTTCGCCGGTGCTGTGTTTTTCTC
>JAGODE010000246.1 GCA_017998385.1 Chitinophagaceae bacterium
TTGTGGTGGGAGATATTCCTGTTGTGCCTGTGCAGGTATGGCATTTGCGGATGCCGGTACTTGGTTTTCGCTTTGGCGATTTTACCTATATCACAGACGCCAATCGTATTGATGCGGCCGAAAGAGAAAAGATTAAAGGCAGCCAGGTGATGGTGCTGAATGCGCTGCGTCGCGAAAAACATATTTCGCATTTTACGCTGGATGAGGCTGTTGAGGTAGTCCGGGAGATCGGTATTCCTACAGCGTATCTTACTCATATTTCGCACCAGCTCGGACTTCATGCAGAAGTGGAAGCTTCGCTTCCGTCGGGAATTCATCTCGCTTATGATGGATTGCAGTTACAGCTGTAATGTTTTTTCCTCTTTTTTTTATGGTGAAAAAACAGGAAAGAAAGGGTGAAAAAGCCTTTGAAAAGCCTGTAGGAGGGGCGTAGCTTTGTGGGGAGATTGTAAGAAATGTGGTATGACATGAATGCTTCTGTTTCGGCAAATAAATCTTATTCGCTTACCGGTGTAGAAAAAACCTTGAATCAGGCTATCCGGTGGGTGTTCTTTTACAGAATGTTTTTCGTCGGGCTTGCGGTAGTTCTTACTGTTGTGGCGGCTTTATTGGTCTGGCGGCAGTCGTCTTTCGAGTATCGCGCTGCTAATCTTATGGCTGTGTTAACTGGTGGTTCTATTGCTATTGCAGTATTTTATGCCGTACTCAATTATGAAATGAGCTACAGTCGTTATGAAGCGAGTCAGCTGAGTGTGCGGAAGCAGGCGGCTTAGGCTGCTGCAATACAATGGTATCAGCCTTCTGTAGTCCATCATCTTAAGATCAGCAAGAAGTTCTATGAAAAGTACAGGTACCTGATACAGGAAAACAGATCGCGTGAGTTTTCGGAAATGCTGGATAGTCATGAAGAAGCGCGTGCGGCTTTATTATCCATATTTAATCATTTAGAGTGCATTGCCCTGGGAGTAGAAGAAGGCATACATGATGAGTGGTTCATTCGTCAGTTCTTCAGGGGCATATTTGTAGCCTATTTAAATGATTATGAGTTTTACATTGTATTCAGGCGGAAGTTGGCAAATAATCCTTCTATTTGGGTTGGCTTTACCGATCTGGCTCATAAATGGAGGAATCAATAAAAAAACATTCTTTTACTATTAAAACCTTAACTATGATTATTAAAATACTTTGTGAAGCAAGTGGCTGGTAGGCCCTTCTTCCATGAATGCTAAGAGGCTGTCTCAAAAATATGAGGCAGCCTTATTTTATTCGGATACCTGATGGTGACTGGTAGGCGTTTAAGCGATTCTCAGGGCCTCGTTTATTTTTGTTACAACCTCTTTTTTGTAAATTGATGAGGTAAAAATAAATTTAACTAACAGATGTTAGTTATTTGATTGATTTTGTTTTATTTTGCAACTGCCTTTGACGATTGCCAAGCCATGATCTGAAGGCTTCGACTGTGCCACACTGGTTTGACCGGCGTGGCACAATTTTTATAAAAGACAAGCGAAAACCTATATGAATTTTGAAGAATCTGAAATAACACGACAGGTAGCACAAACCGCGCGTGATTTTGCACAACAACAGATCCGTCCGCATTTTATGGTGTGGGATGAAAGCCAGGATTTTCCGCGCCAGCTTTTTCGCGATATGGGGCAGCTGGGATTAATGGGGGTGCTGGTTCCCGAACAGTACGGTGGATCTGGGCTAAGCTATTTTGAATATAAGGCAGTGATAGAGGAGATTGCAAAAGTGTGTGGTTCCATTGGTCTTAGCCTTGCAGCCCATAACTCTTTGTGTACAGGTCATATCCTGCAATTTGGAAATGAAGCGCAGAAGAAAAAATATTTACCGTTGCTGGCCAGTGGTGAATGGCTGGGAGCCTGGGGCCTGACAGAGGCTAATACAGGCAGCGATGCGGGTAATATGCGTTGCACGGCAGTTAAGGAAGGAGATGAATGGGTGATTAATGGTACTAAAAACTGGATCACGCATGGTAAAAGTGGTGATGTGGCCGTAGTGGTTTGCCGTACAGGGGAACCCCGTACACGCAATAACTCAACCGCTTTTATAGTGGAGAGAAACACACCGGGATTTACTGGTGGCAAAAAAGAAAATAAACTGGGCATGCGCGCCAGTGAGACGGCTGAGATGATTTTTGATAATTGCCGCATCCCGGACACCCAAAGGCTGGGCGAAGTCGGCGATGGCTTCCGTCAGGCTATGGTGGTGCTGGATGGTGGCCGGATTTCCATTGCATCCCTGTCGCTGGGTATTGCCAAAGGGGCATATGAAGCAGCTTTGCAATACTCGCAGGAGCGCCATCAGTTTGATAAACCCATCAGCAGTTTCCAGGGTATTTCTTTTAAACTGGCTGATATGGCTACCGAAATTATGGCTGCGGACCTGCTTACTTCGCAGGCCTGTTACCGCAAACATCATAAACTACCCGTTACGAAAGAAGCTGCCATGGCGAAATATTATGCCAGTGAAGTAGCCGTGAAAGTGGCCAATGATTCGGTACAGGTATTTGGCGGATATGGATATACAAAGGATTTTCCGGTAGAAAAATTCTACCGCGACGCCAAACTCTGTACCATTGGTGAAGGTACCAGCGAAATACAAAAGCTTGTCATTTCACGAGAAGTACTCCGTCAGTAACATGATATATTTATTGCGATAATAAAGAAAGCCCCGGTCCGGGGCTTTCTTTATTTATAAAGGGTGAGAAGTATGCTTAAAACCCGCGCTGGGTAGTACCGGTATTTTGCCAGAACTCCTGGGGCATTGGTTTTTGCAGCAGATGCTGGTAGTAAAAATTATAAGCTTCTGTACGGTTATGCAGGCCTTTGGCAGCGTTGTTACCGCCAATACCGTGACGCTCTCCGGGATAAAGCATAAACTCAAAGTGTTTTTTGAGGTTCTGCAGTTTGTCGATCAGCATAAGGCTGTTTTGCATATGAACATTGTCGTCTGATGTGCCATGCACAATCCGCAGTAATCCTTTCAGCTTATCGGCATAGGTCATAACAGAGGTGTTTTTATAACCTTCGGGATTCTCCTGGGGGGTGTCCATATAGCGCTCTGTGTAGTGCGAGTCATAGAACTGCCAGTCGGTAACCGACGCATTGGCTACACCGTGCGTAAACACATCCGCGCCATAGGTGAGCGCCATACAGGTCATATACCCGCCAAAGCTGCCTCCGGTGATACCGAGGCGACTGCCGTCAACAAACGGTTTTTCCTTAAGCCATTTGCCGCATTGCATATAATCTTCGATCTCATATTTACCCATTTGCCGATGAATATAATTCATGCCTTTTTTCCCAAAATGGCCACTGCTGCGATTGTCAAACACCACCTGTATCATCCCTTCTTTGGCCCACCAGAGTTCTGTAGCACTGGTTTGCCAGGTGTCCATAACACGACCAGCGTTGGGACCGCCATAAATACTGGCCAGAACGGGATATTTTTTGGAAGGATCAAAATTGATTGGATAGGTGATGAGTACAGGAAGGTCAAAAAGGCCATCGGCAGACTTTACGCGAACCAGCTCCTTGCGTGGTAAGGCATATTCAGCAAAGGCACTGCCTTTCACATTTCCGATTTCGCGAACCAGTTTTCCTTTCATATCCATCAGTACCATAGTGGTGGGAGTGGATATGTTGGAGTAAGAAGTGATGAAGTACTTGTTGTTGGGCGAAATACTCATGCCGGAGTAAGAGTAATCGCCGCTGGACAGTCGGGTTAGTTTTTTGCCGTCAAAACTGGCACTATACAAATCCCAGCGTGCCGAATTTTCTTTGCGGGCATTGAAATAAAGAACTTTGTTTTTTTCATCAACTTTAAAGATTGAGCCTACGGTATACTCTCCATTGGTAGGCTGGAAAAGCAGTTTGCCATCCATGTCATGGATAGAAATCTGCGCCCATCCGCTTTTATCACTTTTGAGAATAAAACCTTTTCCACTCGGAAGAAAATCAACCCGGTCTCCTTTGTCGAGATCAATCCAGGTGCTTTGTTCTTCTTCGTAGATTGCTTTTTTGGCACCGGAGGCCAGATCGATCTGGTATAATTTCAGCTGATCCTGTCCGCGATTCATCCATTGCACCCATAGCTGGCCATTGGGTGTCCAGTATGGCTGACCAAAATACTGATCATCCTTTTCGTTGAAGTCGGCCCAGGTGATGGACCCGTTTCCCACATCGGCCACACCAACACGTACCTGTGGATTGGGATCGCCGGCTTTGGGGTAATGTTCGTTTTCGAGATATCCATGCTGATCTTTGATCACATAAATCGGGAAAGTGGGCACCTTCGAATCGTCGAACCGCATAAATGCGATGCGTTTACTATCGTTGCTCCACCAGAATGCACGGTAACGGCTGCCCCGGCCAAGAATCTCTTCGAAATAAACCCATGATGCATATCCGTTCTTGATGTTTTCCGAGCCGTCGCGTGTGAGCTGGGTTGTTTGTCCGCTTTCGGAATTGTGTACATAAAGATTGTTGTTGAGTGTGTATGCGGCCAGTTTGCCATCGGGGCTCCAGGTAAGGTTTTTAGCATCTTTTGGTGCGGCAAAATCTTTCGCGGCAACGGTGCTTTTGGGTTCTTCATAAGGGGTGGATGCGCCCGTTTTCACATTCACGACCACGGAAGTGGATTTGCCACCGGGGTCACGGCGGGTTTCCACATACTGGTTGTCGTCGATCCACTTGCTGATCTGGGGCAGTGTTTGCGTAAGTTGGGTGGGTGCATTGCGGAAGGCCTGATCGTAGGTCACTTCCCTGTTTTGAGCAATGGTCCACAGGCTGCAGCCTGCAGTGAGCAGGCCAACTAAAGAGAGCTTTTTCATGTGAATGGCATTGGTGAATCCGGAAAATACGAAGGAATGGATGAAAATCCCTGAACAGCGGCCAAAACTCCCGGGGTGGTCAAAAACAGGGATGACTGCAGTAATTTTATGTTGTTTGCAGCAAATGAACAGTCACATAAAATATATAATATATGCACTACCGGGAGTAGGTCTGGTGCTTTTGGCTATATACTTGTTACAAACGTGGAAGATGGATAGCCGTCCCCGGAAGATTGCTGCTGTAGGCAGGGTTGAGCGGCCGGCGCCAGTCTTTACGGATACAGCAGAAAGAGGGCAGTTTATTTTCAAAAAACATTGTCTTATGTGTCATACCCTCTTTAAGGACGGGCCTGTTAGGTTACCTCAAGCTATTGACAATGGTCACTGGTCTGATCGGAAGGAACTGTTTAAATGGCTGCAGGATCCAGTTTCTTATGTGAAAAACGAGCCCTACGGAAAGGTATTGTTCGAAAGGTTTGGGTCGTATTGTCTGCAGCCCACACCCCGGCTCAACCGGGCAGAAATGGAGGAAGTGATTGCTTATCTGCGTTATTGCCGGGGAAAGCAGTCTTTATAGTAGCGCAAAGGGCGCAAAGCGGGGGAAGAACGCAAAGGGCGCAAAGCGGGGGAAGAACGCAAAGGGCGCAAAGCGGGGGAAGAACGCAAAGGGCGCAAAGCGGAGGAAGGACGCAAAGGACGCAAAGCGGAGGAAGGGCGCAAAGGGCGCAAAGCGGAGGAAGGGCGCAAAGGGCGCAAAGCAGATGAAGGGCGCAAAGAGCACAAAGAACGAGAGTACTCTTAAACCCTATAAACTCTTTATACTTTTAAACTTTTATACATTCTACCTAACCTCCTGCATATCTACCAGTCTTTTGTAGAAACCATTGAAAGCGATCAATTGCTCATGCGTGCCCCGCTCTACTATTTTTCCTTTTTGTAATACTACAATTTCATCTGCATGGCGTATGGTCGATAACCGGTGAGCAATGACAATGCTTGTCCGGTTTTGCATCATGTTGTTAATAGCGTCCTGTACGAGGCGCTCACTTTCGGTGTCGAGAGATGAGGTAGCTTCATCGAGTATGAGGATGGGCGGATTTTTGAGTACGGCGCGGGCAATGGTAAGCCGCTGGCGTTCACCGCCGCTGAGTTTGCTGCCGCGGTCGCCTATATTGGTCTCATATCCGTCTTCTTTTCCTGTAATAAAGTTGTGGGCATTGGCAATGCGTGCAGCCTGCTCAATGGCAGCGAGATCTGTGTGAGATTGCCCCAGGGCAATATTGTTGGCTATCGTATCATTAAAAAGTATTGGTTCCTGGGTAACCACGCTCATGAGGCTGCGTACAGAGCGGAGTGAATAGTCTTTGATATTGACACCATCTATCAGTACTTCGCCACTGGTTACATCATGAAAGCGGGGAACGAGATCGGCCAGTGTTGATTTTCCGGCGCCGGATGAGCCAACGAGAGCTACTGTCTGTCCTTTGCGGATCGTAAGATTGATATGGTCGAGTATTACAGCATCATCGTAAGCAAATACAACATTGCGGAATTCGATTTGGTCGTTGAAAGCATCCAGGTTTTTGCCGGTGGGGTTTTCGTCTACCGTAACGGGTGAGTTGAGTACTTCTTCTACACGCTGCAGGGCTCCTGCACCACGCTGGATATTGAAGAAGGAAGTGGAAATATTTTTCGCCGGATTAATCAGCATGGCAAAGGAGGCAATGTAGGTCACCAGTTCTTCTCCTTCCAGCGTGCCGGCCTGCAATACGAGGCGGCCTCCAAAGTAGAGGATGGTGCAGAGCACCATTACGCCCAGTACTTCGGTGAGGGGTGATGCAAGATCGCGGCGTGCGCCCATTTTTTTGCGGATATCAAACAAATCGGTGTTTACCTGGTGGAAACGGGTGCTCAGAATCTTTTCGGCCAGAAAGGCTTTTATAACGCGCAGGCCGCTGAGTGTTTCGTCCAGTATAGACAGGCC
>JAGODE010000247.1 GCA_017998385.1 Chitinophagaceae bacterium
GCAGACACATCGGGTATATCGTCGAGTCCTTCGCAAAAAGCCCGGATATACAAGCCGGTGCCGCCAGCCATCACCACCTGGTCATGCTGCTGAAATAACCGATGCACCACTTCCATTGCATAATCTGCAAATCCTGCCGCAGTCACTTCCTGCTGTATGCTATGCGAAGCAATAAAATGATGGGGAACCTGCGCCAACTCATCCTTATCAGGACGCGCTACCCCTATATTCAGTTCGCGGTAACATTGCCGGCTGTCGGCCGATATGATCTCTGTACCAAAATGACGGGCCACTTCGATAGCTACAGCCGTTTTTCCAACGGCAGTTGGCCCCGCAATAACCAGTACAGATGGATGCTTTTTCATGTTGGTGCTTCTATAAAAAAAGCTCCCCGGGGGAGCTTACTATTTTTCCTCCGTCATGGTATACACGGCGGATATGTATGGATATTATACTTCCTCTTCTCCGCCCTCTTCGCCTTCGGTAAAACCGAGGTCTTCACCATCTTCACCTTTTTCACCAAACCCATCTCCTACCTGGCTCAGATCATATTTCTCTTCTACATCGGCAAATTTTTCTCCAAGCAATCCTTTGGTACCATACTGACTGGGAGCAATTCCCTCTGCACGTATCGTAGACGGATAACTCATGCGCGGATTTTCTTCTTTCGACACATTGATCAGCTCTACCAGGAAAGTCCAGTTCTTATTAAAATCATAGAGATAGATAAACTTCTGATTGGGATCACGAATCTCCGAACCAATAGAAGTCTCTTCCATCAGCAGCGGTGGTGCCTTATACTCCTTATCATATTTTTCCAGGCTTATCTCACGCCCACGCTGCCAGTGATCATTACTCCGGAAGAAAGTGGCCTTATGCTTATTGTCAAACTCATATCCTTTCAGGATGCAGTCATGCAGATCCCTGAAAGTCTGGGTATGACGGATCGCCACATCGCGATAAATACTTTCGTCTTCCTCAAAATAAATCCTGAATCTTAAAATTGCCATATAGCGAAATTACGAAATAAGTTTAAAGTAATAAGTTGTAAGTATTAAGTCCGTTTGTACTTCCGGGTCTTGTTTTTACAGTTCTAAGTGGTATGTTCTAAGTACTAAATTCCTGGCACTTGAACTACCTGAACCATTTGAACTTATTCGACTTTCCGGACCCCTATTTCCGCCGCTTTTTTTATCAGAAACGCTTCTGCAGCTTCTACAGTATTGGCTATTTCTCCATCCAGTATGGCATCTTTCAGCGCATCTTTTAATATGCCCACGGGTTTGGAAGGAGGCAGTCCGAACATTTCCATAATAGTCTCTCCTTTTACCGGCGGCTGCCAGCTGCGGATATGATCTTTTTCTTCCACCTCCCTGCACCGTTGTCTTACCAGCTGAAAGTTTTCGAGATAACGTTTCACTTTCACTTTATTCTTTGACGTGATATCGGCTTCACACAAAAGCATGAGAGCTTCAAAATCATCGCCGGCATCAAAGAGCAACCGCCTGATGGCAGAATCGGTAATATTTTCTTTTGTAAGGCTGATGGGACGCAGGTGCAGCTCAACCAGTTTCTTTACAAATCGCATTTCTTCGTGCAGGGGTAGCTTATGCTGGGTAAATATTTTAGGCACCATACGCCCACCCACCACTTCATGTCCATGAAAAGTCCAGCCATGCCCCTCTTCAAAACGCTTGGTAGCCGGTTTGCCGATGTCATGAAGAATGGCGGCCCAGCGAAGCCACAGATCCTGTGTATTCACGGCTATATTATCGAGTACTTGCAGGGTATGATAAAAATTGTCTTTGTGCCCATGACCATCTATATATTCTGCGCCCGCCAGATCAATCATCTGAGGGAATATTAACTTAAGCAGACCCGATTTATAGAGCAGGTCAAACCCAATGGATGGCTTGGGAGCGAGAATGATCTTGTTGAGCTCATCAGTAATACGCTCACGCGAAATGATGCGGATACGCTGTGCGTTGGCGCGGATAGCTGCAAATACGGAAGCCTCGATGGTAAAACCCAGTTGAGTCGCAAACCGGATAGCCCGCATCATACGCAGCGGATCATCGCTGAAGGTCTGTGCCGGATCAAGCGGTGTACGAATGATTTTATCCGTCAAATCCTGTATGCCAGTGAACGGATCGATCAGTTTTCCATAATCTGCTTCATTAAGGCTTATGGCCAGTGCATTGATCGTAAAGTCGCGTCGTTCCTGATCATCCCGGAAAGTGCCGGGCTCCACTTCCGGTTTGCGGGTATGCTGACGATAGCTTTCCTTACGGGCTCCTACAAATTCAAGATCGATATCCAACTCCTCATTATTATCTGACAAACGAATCCTGATATGGGCCGTTCCAAAATTTTTGAAATAACTGACAGACGGAGCCGGATCAAACAACTGTGCAGTCGCCTGTGCGAGCGCTATACCATCGCCCAGGCAGACCACATCGGCATCTTTGGTAACACGCCCCAGTAATTTATCGCGCACAAAACCACCGATGAGGTAAACGGGTGTCTGCAGTGAATCAGCAGCACGGGCTACCCTTGTCAACATTTCCTTTTCCAGCGGTGTACATTGTATTTCCATAAACGGCGTAAAGATAAATGATAAGTTTTTGGGGCTGTGCCGTCAGGGTCTGATGACGCGTATCTCTCCGTTGTCCCAGGCAATAATAGAAGAAGCCCGGGCCGGACTCGTATCGTCCTGCCGGTAGCTGACTACATAATCCACTCCGTTCTTAATAACTTCCTCCACTGAGGCAAAATGAGTGGGTGATGGCGAACCGGAGATATTGGCGGAAGTAGATACCAGCGGACGCCTGAGCCGGCGGATGAGGTGACGGCAGAAAGGATCATGGCAAATGCGGATACCCACTGAGCCATCGGCAGCCACGAGGTTTGCAGCCAGCCCGATCGCACCGGGATAAATCACTGTTGTTGGGCGCTCCTGTGCCTGCAGGTAATCAAAAACCGCCATGTCCGGTGCAGCCACATATTGCAATACATCGCGCTCATCGGCTACCAGCACAATCAGGCTTTTGGATTCTTCACGTTGCTTTAAAGTAAATATTTTTTGCACGGCTGCTGCATTGGTAGCATCGCAACCCAGCCCCCAGATTGTATCGGTGGGATACAGGATGATGCCCCCTTCCTGCAGAACTTTCAGGCAGGGCTCAATATCTTTTTCGAATGCGTTCATATTCTTTCATACACCTGCATAACAGATGTTACATATTTTTCTGGTGTAAATCCCTGTGTATGCTGCCACCCTTTTTGCTGCATTTGCTCACGCAATCCCGGCTCATTAGCTACCCGTTTCATACAGGCACCAATTTCTTCAGAGCTGTTGGGATCTGCATACAATGCTGCCGGTCCGCCCACTTCGGGCATACACGATACATTGGAGGTAATTACGGGCAGGCCACTCCACAGCGCTTCCATAACCGGCATGCCAAAACCTTCAAAAAAAGAAGGGTAAATCATGGCCTCAGCCAGTTGATAAATCCCTACCAGGTCTGGCGTACTCAGATAACCCGCCGGTTGTGCCGGTTGTTCAGATAAAAAGATCACCCGGTTGCTCAATCCGTTTTGCAGAATAAAATCCTTTACCTGCTGGTAATACGGTCCGTTCCCTTTACCTACCACCACCAGCGGAATATCCAGCTCATCGCGCAGCAGGTAAAGCGCCTTACATATATTGAGCAGATTTTTTCGCGCAATAATGGTACCCACCGAAAGGAAAAAACGTGGCGGCAATCCATAACGCTGCGCAATCGCCTGCTTCTGTTCGCCGGTATACTGTACAGCATACTCCGGCGAACAGCTCTGATAGCATACAGCTACCTTTTCTCCGTCTATGCCATACATGTCCACCAGATCACGTTTGGTCTGCTCGCTGGTGGCAATGATCCTGGCCGAATGGCGACAGGCATATTTATACTTGCGGGTATATATTTTACGGTCGATGGCCTTATACTGATCGGGGTAACGCTCATGGATCAGGTCATGAATAGTAACAATGGCCGGCACACTGGTTTTATCGATGCCTACAGGAATCTCATGACTTAGTCCATGATACAGGTTAATCCCATACCGGTCAAACTCACGCACAACCCGGCTGCTGCGCCAGAGCGAAGTAACCAATGTGTCGGGAAAACGGGTGGGTCTTACTTCTTTTACAGAAGGGTGGCGGAACGGAAAACGGCCGGAGGCCTTTGGGTTAAACAACACATACTGATGCTGCGGGTAATGGGTAGCCAGCAGTTCAATGAGTGTGCGGCTGTAATAACCCAGTCCTGTTGTATTATGAAAGGCCCGCTTGGCATCAAAACCAATGATCATATTTGCTTGAATGAATTCCTGCAAAAATAGGCGCCCGCAGTCAATCTGCCTGACCGGTTGGTATTTCGTTTGTAAAAAGCAGGACCACACAGACCCGACCATATTGCATTTACAAGTAAATTCGCAGCAAAAATCAGACACGTATGAAAGAACATATACTGGCTGCCTGGGCCGACAGAGAGTTATTAAAAGAAAATGAATATGCCGATGCGGTACGGGTAGTGATCGAAGAGCTGGACAAAGGCCGTCTGCGGGTAGCTGAACCCACCGAAAATGGCTGGGTGGTGAATGAATGGGTAAAACAGGCGATCCTTATGTACTTTGGCATTCAGCAGATGCAGACCTGGAGTATTGAGCCCTTTGAGTTTTATGATAAAATGCTGCTCAAGAAAGATTATAAGACCCTGGGCGTACGTGCTGTACCTCATGCGGTGGCCCGCTATGGTGCATTTATAGCCCGCAATGTGGTGCTTATGCCTTCTTATGTCAATATCGGTTCTTATGTAGATGAGGGCACCATGGTTGATACCTGGGCTACGGTAGGCAGTTGCGCCCAGATCGGCAAAGGCGTGCACCTGAGTGGTGGTGTGGGTATTGGCGGTGTGCTGGAGCCTCTGCAGGCCTCACCCGTGATCATCGAGGATGGTTGCTTTATCGGCAGCCGTTGTATTGTGGTAGAAGGTGTGCGTGTGGAAAAAGAAGCGGTACTGGGCGCCAATGTGGTACTGACCCAAAGCACCCGTATCATTGATGTGAGCGGATCAGAACCCGTAGAATACAAAGGCTATGTGCCTGCCCGCAGTGTGGTGATACCCGGCAGTTATCCCAAGAAATTCCCCGCCGGCGAGTACCAGGTAAGCTGCGCACTGATCATTGGACAACGCAAGCCCAGCACCGATCTGAAGACCAGCCTCAACGATGCCCTGCGCGACTTCAACGTATCTGTTTAAAAAACACTGAAGCCGTGCTCCTCAAGCACGGCTTTTTTTATCACCCGTTTCAATACCCCGTTATCAAACGCAATCAGTACATGGCAGGATTCCTGATCACCCTTATCGGGGCGATCCTGTTTTCTACCAAGGCCATTATTGTAAAGCTGGCTTTTGCACATACCACGATCGATGCGCTTACCCTGCTCACCATGCGCATGGCCTTCTCCCTTCCGTTTTATGTAGCTGCCGCCTGGATCGGCAGCACCCGGAGTGAGCGGCCACGGTTTACAAAAAGACAGTGGGTCTATATCATTTCCCTGGGACTTTTTGGCTACTATCTCAGCAGCCTGTTTGATTTTGTGGGACTGCGGTATGTCTCTGCCGGCCTGGAGCGGCTGATCCTTTTCCTCTACCCCACCTTTGCCGTGCTCATCAATGTATGGTTCTTTAAGGAAAGCATCAGCCGGTTGCAGCAGTTTGCGCTTGCCCTTACCTATGCAGGTATCGGTATCGCTTATTTCGGCGAGGTAAAAATTGATGGCAGCAGTGGCGATATCTACTGGGGCAGCTTCCTGATCTTTCTATGCGCCATCACCTACAGTATTTATATAGCAGGCAGCGGCCGCATGGTAAAGCAGGTAGGTCCTACCAAATTCACGGCTTATGCCATGCTGGCGGCTACGGGCGGGATATTTATGCATTTTATCCTGGCCGGCAACTATGCCCAGATGAGCCAGGCCGGCGACTCCTGGTACTATGGTCTGCTGCTGGCAGTGATTGCCACGGTCATCCCCACTTTCATGCTGTCTGCCGGTATGAAGCTGATCGGTACCAACAATGTGGCGATCATCTCCGCTATAGGGCCGGTTTCGACCATCCTGCAGGCGCACTGGATACTGGGTGAGCCTATTTTTGGCGCCCAGATCGCCGGCACCGTGCTGGTGGTGATCGGAGTCATAATGATTGGCTGGAAATCGCGTAAAAATTTGGCGGAGAACGGATAATTCCCCTATATTTGCAACCCCAAACGGGCGCCCAGGTGGCGAAATTGGTAGACGCACTGTCTTCAGGTGGCAGCGCCGCGAGGTGTGCTGGTTCGAATCCAGTCCTGGGCACAAAAGCTGAGCAAATTGCTCAGCTTTTTTATTTGTATTCCTTAAGAGTTCTAGATTATCATACCTGTTATAAACCTTACACAAAAAAGGTGAAAAACACGCATTAGCTCATCATATTCAATCCCTATCTTGATTTTTATAGGATATTGTATTTGTAATAACAAATTTTGGCATACCTCTAATCAAGCCCATTAATACCTTAAATCTATGACTTCAGAAATTTTAAGACCAATATTAATAACAACGCCGCACTACTCAATAGGCTTTCCAAGCGAACAAATAGAAAGTTATATATCAAGAGACGCATATATAGCGCACATTTATGATTTTATTCAAAACGGAACAGACATTCTATTCTTAGAAGGTGAAGAGGGGGCAGGTAAAACTGCAATCTTAGCGCAATACGCTACTAT
>JAGODE010000248.1 GCA_017998385.1 Chitinophagaceae bacterium
ATGGGGTACCTGCAGGACCTCCTCCCTATTCACCATTACCCTATAACAGCCCCGACTTTAGTGCAGATGCGCCGCTCGGAGCACGGGTTTCCATAGATCCCAATACCGGGCTTATAACAGGTGTGGCGCCTGCGGCTGGTATTTATGTAGTCACGGTATGTGCCGAAGAAATCCGCAACAATGTGGTGATAGCAACCCAGCGAAAAGATCTGCAGATTAATATTACTGATTGCAGTATTGCGGCAGCTCAGCTGGAGTCTGACTATATGCTTTGCCGCAATAGCCGCAGCATGACATTTCAGAATCTGTCAAACAGCCCGTTGATCGTATCTCAAAACTGGTCAATTCTTGATCCGGGTGGCAATATAGTGTCTTCGGGTACAGGATTCTCTTTTTCCTATACATTTCCAGTTGACGGCATCTATACACTCAAGCTGGTCGTAAATCGCGGGCAGCCCTGCACAGACAGCAGCACAGCGCCTGTTTATGTATTTCCCGGAATGAATACGGCCTTTTCCGTTTCGGGTATTTGTTTTGGTCGCCCTACCCTGTTTACAGACCGGTCTGTGCTTACTACAGGCACACTGCTTTCCTGGAACTGGGATTTTGGCGAGGCGGCAGCCACCAATGACCGCAGCACCACCCGCAACGCGGCTTATACTTATCCCACGCTGGGCAATAAACGGATATTGCTAACCGTACAGGCATCGAACGGATGCAGGGATACTGTATCACAAACGATCAGCATTATTGAAAAGCCTCCGCTGAGCCTTGCTTTTCGTGATACGCTTATCTGCCGCAACGATGTACTCACCCTGCAGGCTGGTGGCACCGGCAGTTTCAACTGGAGTCCGCTTGTTTCCATCCAACAGGCTGGTACTGCCACCCCACAGGTAAGCCCCGCATCCACTACCCGTTATTTTGTAGACCTTAGTATTGATGGATGCATCAACCGCGACTCAGTGCTGGTACGCGTTGTAGATTTTGTAACGCTCAATGCCATGAACGATACAACTATCTGCAGGGGCGACAGTATTCGGCTGCAGGTCAGTTCGGATGGTTTGCGGTATCTGTGGACTCCTGTTGCACAACTCAGTGATCCTACACTGGCCAATCCGCTGGTTTATCCGCTTACCACTACTACCTATCAGGTAAGGGCTACCATTGGCGGATGCAGTGAAACAGATGAAGTGCGAGTAACGCCCGTTCCCTATCCATTGGTAAGTGCCGGCAGCGATACCACTATTTGTTACAATACAGCAGCCTTTTTGCAGGGAGCCACCAATGGCACATCCTGGCAATGGTCGCCCGCATCATCGCTAAATGATGCGGGTATACTGGCGCCTTCGGCCTATCCGGCGCGCACACTTGGTTATGTTCTTACCGCTTACGATCCGGCCAGCGGCTGTCCCAAACCCAGCCGCGATACGGTACTGGTAACTGTTTTACCACGCATAGTACCTTTTGCCGGCAACGACACCGCAGTAGTTGTCAACCAACCCTTACAATTACAGGCCAGCGGGGGAGTAACCTATCAATGGATTCCCGGCAGTTATCTTTCATCATCCGGCATCTCCAATCCCGTGGCGGTATTTAATGAGCCGGCTACCCGGCTACGTTATAAAGTGCTTGTGTATAACAGTATCGGCTGCGTGGATTCCTCCTCCCTGTCTGTTAAGGTATATGCCAATCTTCCTACTGTATACGTACCCACTGCTTTTACCCCTAATTATGACGGGCTGAATGATCTGTTGCGCCCCATTGCGGTAGGGTTTAAGCATATTGAGTACTTCCAGATTTATAACCGCTGGGGTCAGCGGGTATTTGAGACTCGTATAAACGGCGCCGGATGGGATGGTACTGTCAATGGTCAGCCACAGGCCAGCAACACCTATGTATGGATGGTTAAAGCGGTTGATTTTACCGGGAAGGCCTATTTCAGTAAAGGACTGGTGACACTTATCAGATAGGGGAAAGATGCCAGGAAAGCGTGTAAACCTATGTGCTTCAATTTGATTATTTTTGGGGCTCACCCAAATATGCACCTATGGCCAAATCTTCAAAGAAGTCAACAGTTTCTGCTGCCGGTAAAAAGACACTTTTAACAGATACATCCTTTCAGTTTCTACGCAACTATATAAATAATGCCTCCCCTGTTGGTTTTGAAACCTGGGGACAAAAGCTGTGGCTCGACTATCTGAAGCCTTATGTAGATACGCATTTTGTGGACCCCTATGGTACTGCCGTGGGAGTAGTAAATCCTGAAAATCCATTTAAAATAGTAATAGAAGCCCATGCTGATGAGATCAGCTGGTTTGTAAATTATATCACTGCCGAAGGCCTGATTTACCTGAAACGTAATGGCGGAGTCGATCACCAGACAGCCCCTGCATCGCGCGTGTTTATTCACGGCAAAAAAGGTCCTGTTAAAGCAGTGTTTGGCTGGCCCGCTATCCATACCCGCATTGGCACACCTGACCAGAAAGAAGCTCAGCCCCGTACAGATAACCTGTGGCTCGATGCAGGAGCCCGCAACCGTAAAGAAGTAGAAGAACTCGGTATTCATATCGGCGCTGTTGTTACTTATCAGGATGGCTTTGACGAACTCGCCAATGGCAATTATGTTGGCCGCGCATTCGACAATCGCATTGGTGGTTTTATGATTGCGGAAGTAGCCCGCCTAATTCACCAGAATAAAAAGAAACTGCCTTACGGTTTATATGTTGTAAATGCCGTACAGGAGGAAATTGGCCTGCGTGGTGCTGAGATGATCGCACGTCGCATCAAACCCAATATTGCTATCGTTACGGATGTTACACACGACACGACCACACCTCTTATCAATAAAAATATTGAAGGCGATGTAATGACAGGAAAAGGGCCCTCACTGTCGTATGCGCCTGCCGTGCACAATAAGCTGCTGGCCCTGGTTGAAAAAGTAGCCGATGACCATAAGATACCCGTGCAGTGGCGTGCGCTCAGCCGCAGCACCGGCACCGACACTGATTCATTTGCCTATTCCAACGACGGATGCCCTTCTGTGCTGATCTCTATTCCGCTTCGTTATATGCATACAACCGTAGAAATGCTGCACAGGGATGATATTGAAAATACGATCAAACTGATGTATGAAACCCTGCTAACACTTAGCCCTAAAACAAATCTCAATTACCTTTGATGATAGATACCCTTTTATACCTGGATCCCGGCAGCGGGAGTTATCTGGTACAGGTGATTGTGGCCGCTGCTATGGGTGTAGTATTTTTTTTCAAAAACATAAAAATCTACATCCTTAGTCTTTTTCGCCGCTCACCCAAAAAGCAGGATGATAAAATCAGTGAATAATGCAGGAAGCAAATCACTTTCTCCCGCATGCATCATCATTTCGCGACCCCGCCGGGTTCGTGTTTGAAAAAGAGGAAGTACTGTACCGCCAGGTAAACAGCATATATCAGGAAAATTATGACCACCTGATGCAGAGTGGCTGTTACCAGCAACTGGTGCAAAAAGGATTATTGCTTCCCCACAGTACAGTCACCGAAAATCTGACCGGCGACACGAACTGGTATACCACCATCCTGCCCGAGCGGGTACCGGTGATCAGTTATCCTTATGAGTGGTGCTTTGACATGCTGCGCGACGCAGCATTGACCACACTGCGTATTGCTGCTGAAGCGTTGCAATACGATATGATACTGAAAGATGCCACGCCATTCAATATGCAATGGCACAAAGGCAAAATGGTATTGATCGATACCCTTTCTCTTGTTAAATATGACAATCAACCCTGGATTGCCTACCGGCAATTCTGTGAAATGTTTCTGGCACCGTTGCTGCTGATGCATTACTCACGCCAACAGCTTACCGGTCTCTTGCTGGCCTGGCCTGCAGGCATTCCCGTAGAAACAGCAAGCGCCCTTTTGCCCCGCCGGAGCCGGTTTTCGCTGCATACCTACCTGCATATTCATCTGCAGGCCCGCTATAGTAAACGGCGTAAAGGGAATGCAGAAAATACAACCGGCTTTACAAAACAAAAGTTGAGGAACCTGCTGGGCAGCCTGGAATTGCTGATCAACCGGCTGCGCACGCCACAGCAATCCAGTACCTGGTCTGCTTATTATGAAGAAGCCACTCAACGCGGCAACTACCTGGAACATAAAAAGCAACTTATAAGCAGCTGGGTCGATGGGTTGCCCGCTATAAAAACTGCAACAGACCTGGGTGCGAATGATGGGCTTTTTGCCCGTTTGCTCACACAAAAATCAATTGAGGTCCTGGCCGCCGATATTGATCCTTATTGTATCAATCGCCTGTACCTGCAACGACGCCAGGAACGGGCATCGGGTATCCTTCCGCTTGTACAGGACCTTGCTTTTCCCACTCCTGCTATTGGTCAAAATAATGAAGAACGAAGCAGTTTTACTGCACGTGCAGGTGCCGACCTCGTAATGGGTCTTGCATTGATTCATCATCTCGCCATCGGGAAACAATTGCGTTTTGACCAGGTTGCAGCTTTCATGTCAAAGCTTTCTTCTTACCTTATTCTCGAATTCGTGCCGGCAGAAGATGAAAAAACGCAGCAGATACTCAAGCAACAGACGCGTTTTTTTCCTGAATATACTATCAACAATTTTGAATCCGCTTTTTCGAAGCATTTCGATATACTGAAAAAAGACGTCATTCAGGACTCAGTAAGGACCCTGTACCTGTTCCGAAAAAAAACAGCTGCTTCATGATCCGCAATACCCTCCAAAAACTACCTGTATACCTGCTGCTGGTACCTTTATTCTTTGTGTGGCATATTTACAATGCCTACTTCGGATATGTCTATCTCAAATACCCGTTACTTTATTTCGGCATATTTATAGCCGCAGCAATTGGGTTATTTGCCCTCGGCTGGGTATTGATCAGGCAGGTGCGGGCTGCAGGCCTTTGGGCGGCAATAATACTGCTGCCTTACTTATTCTGGGCCCCCTTTCATGATTTCATGAAATCGTTACCATTACCGTCCCGTTTATCCTCTTACACAGTATTGTTATCTGTTTACTTTCTTGCCATTGCCGGCAGCTTTTTTTTCCTGCGGATAAAAAAACCAGAACTAACAAGATTCACTTTTTTCCTCAACCTGGTTTTTATCATTTTCATTGGCCTGGAAATGATTTCTACCGGCTACAAAGTAGCGACAGGTGAACTTAACAGGCTTGATATTGGTAAGAGCACAACTCACAATAGCCTTCTGACTCAAACGACCAGACCTGCGGTAGCGCCCGATATTTTTTTTGTAGTCTTTGATGAATATGCAAGCAGCCGGTCGCTGGCTACCTATCTCCATTTCGACAATAGTGCTTTGGACTCAGCGCTTACACAAAACGGTTTTTTCATAGCAGATAAATCCCGGAGTAATTATAATTCCACGCCACATTCCCTTGCATCTGCACTCAACCTCGATTATTTGGAGGCAGATCTTGAAGGCGCTTTCTCTGATCCGAAACATATGTTGCAGGCCCAGTATGCCTATAAAAAAAGTATTTTCCCGATCCTGCTGCATCGGCTTGGCTACCAGGTTGTGAACCTGGGATTGATGGATTTCAACAACTATCCTTCTCCCGGTCCTTCTTACTTTGACAGAGACATGGATGTGATATTTACTAACGAAACTCTCGGTAGCCGTATATACTGGCAAATCTGGTGGAATTTTACCAGCCGGTGGAACTGGCTAAGAAAAAGCCCGGCTCAAATAGAGAAATGGCAGCAAGGGGCAATTAAGAGAAATAAAGAAAATCTGGATGGATTACTCAAGGAGCTAAAAACCCAGGATACCCAACCAAAATTTGTACTAACGCACGTAATGCTTCCTCACCAGCCTTTTTATCTGGACCGCAACGGAGAAGCCCGCAATACCAGCAACGATTACCGGCTGTCTAACGATAGTCTTTATCTTGAGCAGGTACAGTATGCCAATACATGGATTATAAAAATTGCTGAAGCGGCCAATCAATCTTTCGAACGGCCGCGTGTAATAATCGTAGCCGGCGATCATGGCAAAAGAGATAATGAACTGCCGATTGCTGCACGTATAAGAGATAAACAATTTATGAACCTCTCCGCTTATTATTTCAGTGATGGGCGTGATAGTCTCTTATATCCGTCTATCACCCCGGTCAATACATTCCGTGTAGTCCTGAATAATTACTTTAATACCAGCCTCCCTATATTAAGGGATTCGTGTATTATGATTAAATAATATCCAGCAAACAGGATTTATTACTTCCGGCCGAGGCCGGTAAGCTGATCGAGTGCCAGGTTAATACCAAACTGGTTATAAGACTTATTGTTCAGGTATTGCGAGCGGGCATACTGTATCTGCAGTTTGCGGAGCAACAATACAGCGCCCAGCGAAAAACCTGTAAGTCCATTACCTCCTTCCCCAATCCGGAGCTCTCTTCTGCGCAAATAATTATATCCTGCAGTCAATTCCACTTTATCGCCCAGGTACGCGGTTGTAGCCAGCACAAAATGAGGCAATAGCTGATCGGCGCTGAATCGCGAACGTGTAGCCTGCTCCCGATAACCGATATCAAACTGATGCAGATGATGCGCTGTTAATGAAAAAGAAAAAGGAGCTTCGCGCAGTCTTTTACTGATACCTATTTGCAGATCAAAAGGGATGTCTTCCGGTTGTCCCGGTACATATTGCTTCAACTGCGTACCCATATTTCTGGCGAGCAGCGATGCAGAAAGCCCCGCAGCTGTATCGAGATACTGTACTCCCACATC
>JAGODE010000249.1 GCA_017998385.1 Chitinophagaceae bacterium
CATTAGCTCTCATCTTCAAATCACCAGGGACGCAAAGGGCGCCAAGCGGATCAAGGACGCAAAGATTGTATGCAGAAATCTTCAAATTTTCAAATCACCAGGAACGCAAAGGGCGCCAAGCGGATCAAGGACGCAAAGATTGTATGCAGAAATCTTCAAATTTTCAAATCACCAGGAACGCAAAGGGCGCCAAGCGGATCAGGGACGCAAAGATTGTATGCAGAAATCCTCAAATCTTCAAATCACCAGGGTCGCAAAGAGTTATTAACCTATTAAGGCATTGGCACATTAGCATATTAGCCCACTGGCACATTAGCACATTTGCCTATTCTTTTCTTGTGGTTCGCCAGCCGCGGAGGCAAAAAGATGGGCTAGACGGTTGCGTAAACACCATAAAAAGTAGTATATACTACGTGTAATTCTGTTTGAAAAATTGGGAAGGATTTATCTGCGAAAATCTGCGCCATCGGCGGGAAATTTTGCCCGCAGAAAACGCAGAATACCGCAGATAAAGGTATTTCCCCGGACAACAGTGATCACCAAATCTTCAAATTGCCAGGAACGCAAAGGGCGCCAGGCAGATCAGGGACGCAAAGATTATATGCAGAAATCTTCAAATCGTCAAATCTTCAAATTTTCAAATCACCAGAGACGCCAAGAGATATTAATCCATTAGCACATTGGCATATTGGCACATTAGCACATTTCCTCCGAATTACTTATCTTGATCGCCAAACCCCCTTACATGGCAGAGGAAACCTCTTTTAAACGATCGCTTGGATTAGTAGACGCCACCATGATTGTGGCAGGCTCTATGATTGGCTCCGGTATCTTTATCGTGAGCTCCGATATTACCCGCAATGTGGGCAGTGCCGGCTGGCTCATTGCAGTCTGGCTGATTACCGCTTTTATGACCATTACGGCTGCTGTTAGCTATGGCGAATTGAGCGGCATGTTTCCCAAGGCCGGTGGTCAGTACGTATACCTCAAAGAAGCCTATAACCCGCTGATGGGCTTTCTGTACGGCTGGAGTTTTTTTGCGGTGATCCAAACCGCTACTATTGCGGCAGTGGGTGTGGCTTTCAGCCGCTTCACAGCTTATCTGATTCCACAGGTGGGAGAGGATAATATTTTGCTTACCCTGGGTAGTCTTAAAATATCTGC
The DNA here is from genome assembly GCA_017998385.1 of Chitinophagaceae bacterium. Lineage (GTDB taxonomy): Bacteria > Bacteroidota > Bacteroidia > Chitinophagales > Chitinophagaceae > CAYMZZ01. The sequence continues at coordinate 1,165 of JAGODE010000249.1, forward strand.
AGCACAGGTACTGGCTATTGCCGTCATAGTACTGTTGACCTATACCAATACCAGGGGGGTAAAGGAAGGCAAGATTATTCAGACCACGTTTACTTCTGTAAAACTGATTTCTCTGTTCGGGCTTATCGTGCTGGGCTTTATTCTTGCCAAAGAAAGCTTCTGGTCTTCTAACTGGGAGAATGGCTGGGCTGCTACACAGGTTCCCAAAGATGCTGTTGGCGAAGTAACACGCGATAACTGGCAGCCTATTGGTGGTGCTGTGCTTATAGGCGCTATTGCAGCGTCCATGGTAGGGTCTATTTTCAGCAGCGATGCGTGGAATAATGTGACCTTTATTGCCGGTGAAATCAAAAACCCGAAACGCAATATCGGCCTGAGCCTTTTCCTCGGTACCCTGATGGTGTCATTTATTTATGTGGCGGCCAACTTTATGTATCTCCATGTACTACCGCTGCAGGAAATAGCCTATCCTACAGGCAACCGTGTGGCCGTAGCAGCTTCTGATGCTATTTTTGGTCCCAATGGCTCTACCGTGATTGCGGTAATGATTATGATTTCCACCTTTGGCTGCAACAATGGACTGATCCTGGCAGGCGCTCGTGTGTATTATACCATGGCACAGGATGGACTGTTCTTTAAAAAGGCCGGTCATCTCAATAAGAATGCAGTACCCGGATGGGCGCTTTGGGCACAGGCAGTGGTAGCATCCCTGCTTTGCCTCAGCGGCAGCTACAACGATCTGCTCACTATGATCTCTTTTGTAGTAGTAATTTTTTATGCACTTACCATTGTGGGCATTTTCATCCTGCGTCGTAAACGTCCCGAACTGGAACGTCCCTATAAGGCATTTGGCTATCCCGTTTTACCGATCATTTATGTACTGCTGGGATTGACCTTCTGTATCTTCCTGGCCATCTTTGAGCCGTTGTATTCACTCTGGGGGCTGGGTATTGTGCTGCTGGGTATTCCGCTTTATTATGTAGCCATTGCAGTAAGAAAGTAAATAACTGAAAAATAAATAACAGGTATACGCAGCTCATGTCAGGGCTGCGTATTTTTTTCCTTCATATCAGCTATACTCCTGTCAACCATCTTATCCATATTTACATACAGGTCAAAGAGGAGTTTTGCTATAGCGAAAACCAGGATGAAGCCTTTACCACCCCCAAAGACAAGAAACATGCTGCCAACGATTACAGTAAACTGCTGAATGAAAATGCGCCCATACGGCATAAACATAATCTTCATGAGCGGTGTGGTCTTGTAAGCACCTGATGTTAAAAAAGGAATGACCTGCTGGGCAATATAGCTGATCACAAAGGCGCCCAGCATCAGGGCAATATCACCATTGATATAGGTATACCAGTAAAAAAAGAAATGCAGGGTGCCTTTACCTGGAGGAATGATATTGGCCGTTTCGGCAAAGATGGAGGATTGTACAGCTGCAAAGATTCCATAATGCAGGATGAAAAAGAAAATAAAGAAAAACCCGCTTTGCTCCGTACTGGTGCCTCGGCTGTACCATGTATCACGCGGACGTGCAAATAAGGTGACCACCGCCATTTGAAAGACTGTGATAATACCCACAATCAGGGTCTCCATGGCGTATACGGTAAAAACTTCCACCGCACTCCATCCCCAAAACCATACACCCACAATGGGTAATAGATTGGCTGCAATGGTAAAGAGGTCTGCCGGGCTGTATTTGCGTTTAAGCATGTCTGGGAGATCAATAGGCGACAAAATAGTTTTTTTTGCCCGCCCGGAGAATACCCGCCCGCACGGATTCTATCCGGTCTTACCCCTGCACGAGCCACCATTGATTGCCCCAACGGTCCTGCAGGCCGGCAGTATATCCATAATCTCTTTGCTGAGGAACCATCAGGTCTTTTGCACCCGCTTTTATTGCATTATTATAAATCGTATCTACATTTTCCACGTAGATAAACATACCGGCCGCCCGGGCCTTCCACTCTTCGGTAGCCTCTGCAAACATGATCACGGCATCGCCCACTCTCAATTCGCCATGCATGATACGCCGGGCTTCGTCAGGCATGATCAGTTGATCTTCTGCACCAAATACTTCTTTCATAAATACATGAAAGGCCGCTGCATCCGGAAGGATGAGATAAGGCATTACCGGCAGGTACTGTTGAGGAATGTTCATAGCTTTTTTTTATTAATGATGATCAAAAATAGAGCCGCTACAGAAGATGAAATTGGAAAAAAACGACATTCTAATCGCGCCAGGCGGTGCCTTCGGCATTTCCTTTAAAAAATTCGCGTGGATGAAAACCGGAAAACTCCCTGAAGTCATGAATAAAATGTGACTGGTCGTAATAACCACACTGCTGTGCCAGGGCTGTGAGCGACAGGAAATCTTTATTGTAATGCTGTGTGGCTTGTTGAAAACGGCTGATCCGGCTGAATAGTTTGGGCGAAAAACCGGCCAGTGATTTGAAGCGCCGTTCAAACTGCCTCTGCGAAAGAAATGCATGACTGGCCCACTCGCTCACCGGCAATAAACGGGGCTGCTGTTGCAATGCCATAATGCAGGAAGCGATCGGCTGATCTGCCGCTGGGATCTCCCGCAAATGCTGCCTGAAAAACGTATTAAGGACCGCTATGCGTTGCTGGTTATTCTCTGCCAGCATTACCATTTCCTGCAATTGCCTGCCCGATGCACCCAGTAAGGTGGGCAGATCCGGCATTTCATTACTGAGCGCACTGGCTGGCATATTAAACAAAACCGGAATAGCAAATGGATACATGTACACCCCAAAAATGCCAAAACCGGTTTCAATGGTATAACGCCTGTACTGATGCGAAGGTCCCTGAAGCCCGGTAACGGGAGTGGCTGCGGCCGTGTTCTGCTTATCCAGCTCATCAAATACACCGGCATAATGAAAGACCATTTCTACACTGCCACAGGCGAGTGAACGATGGGTATAGGATTCATCGCCTTCCAGTATCCAGTAAAAACGTATCAGGAAACGCAGGTCAGGAGGAGGCAGTATGGTATGGTAACGGATCATGATACCGGTCGGTCATTTCTTAAAGATAGGTCAATCTCTGCTGGCGCGAAACACCTTAATTTTGTGCTATGAAGAAAGTTGCAGTCATTGTTGCCGGAGGTTCGGGTACAAGAATGGGGAGTTCCCTGCCCAAACAGTTTTTGTTGCTAAAAGATAAACCAGTTCTATACTTTACGCTCAATACATTTCTGCAGGCTTATCCCGATATGCAGATCATCCTGGTATTGCCGGTGGATTATATGGAGATGGGACGCGAGATCATTGATGCCTGGTTTGATGCCGACCGGGTACGTGTTACCGCTGGTGGCGACAGCCGTTTTCAGTCAGTAAAAAACGGGTTGCAGCTGATCGACGAAGAATCAATTGTATTTGTACACGATGGAGTACGTTGCCTGCTTACAACCGATCTTATTCACCGCTGTTACGAAACAGCTTTGCAAACAGGCAGCGCCATACCGGTAGTACCCTGCAAGGATAGTGTACGCCTGGTGCATGCTGAAGGCAATGAAGCGGTAGACCGCAATGCCATTGCATTGGTACAAACGCCGCAAACCTTTCACAGTAAGATTCTTATCCCCGCATTTCAGATCGATTATAAAGATAAGTTTACCGATGAAGCTACAGTAGTAGAAGCGTTTGGACTAAAACTTACACTGGTGCCCGGCGAAGAGGCGAACATAAAAATAACGCGGCCGGAAGATATGCTGCTGGCAGAAAAGCTGCTGGAAACCCGCTCTGCCTGATCATTTTTTTAGCCAGCGAAGAGGCCAGGGCAAACGATTCAGTTGTAGCGCCGGATAATTCTCCTGCTGCGCGCCAAAGCCGGTATAAAACCGGGCTACCGTGGCAATATCAGAACCTTCAAAGTCAAGCATACGCAATTGCATGGCATGCTGCCTGATAAACTGGTCAATCAGCATATGCGATGCACCGGTATGCCGGCTGTCAGGACTATTGCCGGGTAAGATATAAAAAGCACGACCCTCTTGTACAAAGAAGATTGCGGAAGCCAGCAACTGCCCCTCCGCACTCGTGACTCCGTAAGTGAAAGACGCATTACGTTGCTCCAGCATTTTGTACAGGCGCGATAACCTGCCTGATTCGTCAGGTGATAATGGCTGATAACTGAGTGCCATTATCTCGGCAGGAGAGATGTCTTTTTTTACCAGCAACCCAGTTGTTTCCGCTTTGCGGATATTGCGCAATGTATTTTCATTGTATAACTGGCGGATAGAATCATAAGACTGCTGCAGCGGCAATACCAGGTTGATACGGGAACGGAGGGGATAACCTTCTGCCTCCATCGCGATGATGCAGGCATATATCCCAATACCTGTATTGCGCCGGAATGGCATCGAGAAAAGCCCGGAGTGAAGCCGGCGAATGATCTGCCGTGATTAAACCGAGTTGAGGCGTAAGAAATGGCTGATAGAGATAGTGAATGCCATATTTTTTACGACAGGGCAGCGGCATCACCGCCTCATAATTACCCCATACCAGGGCAGTCCACCCGGGTACCATCACATCGAGGTACCAGGAGTAGGCATAAATATGATCAGGCGTATGAAGCCCTACACAGGCATCCCAGGCTTTGCGGTCAATGGCCCCGTGTTGAATAAATGTTATATCCTTTTCTGTATACATCAGAAACCGAGATTGCGGTTGATCTTACGCAGACTGAAATGGGAGAAATCAATAGAGAAGGAGATTCGTCTGAGCAGCCGCTCGTTTTTGGGAATAGTAGATTGAATATAATCTTTGAAAGGCCGGCTGTATATAAGTGGCAGATAAATATTCACGACCTCTTTGAATAACGGAATCTGCAAACCGGCATCAAAGAGGAAACGATCGGTATTGGCATTTCTTTCCCATGCTTCTGCGTAAGTGCCTACATCGGCAAAAACCTTAAGCGGAATGCGGAAGGGAAGAAGATTCAGCGGGTTGACCTGGTCGGGAATAGTCGTACTGAAGTTGAGGGCAATGAGCCAGTCATCTGTACGCCCTACTTTTTCGGCCAGCATATCTGTTCTGGTTTTGAAAGCGCCGTCACGCTCCATGATCTGCTGACTGGCCCAGCCGTCAAATTCATTGCGGCCGGCAAAGTAATCGCTGTAAGTATAATCTTCCTGTCCGTTGGCTCCCGTCATATTGAGATGATAACGATCGGTGGCGAACTGTTTAGAGAATGTTTTGGAGGAAGTGTAAAAGAATTTACCTGCAAAGAACCGGGCATTTAATCCGCCACCTTTTGCATAATTAAAAAAGTAATGGCCTGTAAAGGCTGCACGGACAAAATCAGTTCCCTGCTCGAGCTTCAATTCTGCTTTGTATGGATAGAGGGCACGGAAATTCTGCCAGACGGCTTTTAGCTGGAGCAATGTACGGTCGGCAGATCGTTTTCCGTAATTATCCACCAGCAGCGTATCGGTACCGGTAAATACAGAGTCCCGGGAATAACGCAGGCTCTGTTCGCTAATAAAATAGCTTTTGAGTTGGATATACCGCTCGCGGGTGCTGCGCGCATTCGCTTCGTCGATTGTGAAACGGAGTGTAGGAA
>JAGODE010000027.1 GCA_017998385.1 Chitinophagaceae bacterium
GCCAATGAGCAGTGCGATTGCTACAAGACGCATAAAATCTTTGGACAAAAGAGCTATGATTCCCGTAACACTGGCTCCCAGCACTTTTCTTACCCCTATCTCCTTGGTGCGTTGTTCGGCACTGAAAGTGGCCAGCCCAAAAAGTCCCAGGCAGGAAATAAGGATCGCTATAACCGTAAAATAGCTGACCAGCGAATTTAAACGTTCGTCGGCTGCGTAACTTTTCTGAAAGGCGTCGTCAAGAAAATTATATTCAAATGGTTCATTGGGATTAAGCTTATGCCAGCTGCCTTCAATAGATTGCAAAGTAGCGGGCAGATTTTCGCTCCGCGCATGCGCTACGAGATAATTGAAATCACCGTTGCTCTGCAGTTGAAAACCATAGGGCCCAATGGCAGAGTGAAGATTATTAAAATGGAAATCGCGCACCACACCTATCACTTCTATTTTATAGTTTACGCCCTGCCAGTCGATGTATACCTTTTGCTGTACAGCATCTTTACTGCTGGAAAAGCCTATATCCTTAATCGCCTGCTCATTGAGGATTATCCGGCTATTGGTATCAGATTTAAACTCTGCCGAATATAACCGTCCGGCCACGGGCTGAATGCCAAGTGTCTGCATAAAGTCTTCGTCCACATAATTCATATACACCCTGCGGGCGTCATTCATATTTCCCCCTTCTTTATATAACGGTATATCGCTGGGATGTGAAACACCCGGATAATACTGTGAAGCGCCTACGGAAATAATGCCGGGATTACGACGCAATTCATCTTTCATGGAAGCATAGACTTTTTTGGCAGTTTCGCTTCGAAGCGGTATCACCACCTGTTGGTCTTTTGTAAAACCAAGGTCTTTACTGCGCATGTATCGCATCTGGCTGCCAATTACTACAGAAGCCACTATAAGAATTACTGATACCACAAACTGAAACACTACCAGTCCACGCCTCAATGATACAGCCGCCAGTGAATTGCTGATTCGCCCCTTTAATACTTTGATTGGCTGAAATGCAGACAGGTAAAATGCAGGGTAACTACCTGCCAGCAGACCGGTAACTACTGCCAGCAGAAAATAAAGTGCCAGCATCCGGCCATGAGCTGTCCACGAGAATTGAATATCTTTTCCTGATACCTGTATGAAAGCGGGCAACAGTAAAAAGGTAAATACAGTAGCTATAACAAAACCGATGAGCGCCATAATGAGCGACTCGCCCAGGAACTGACCAATCAGCGATCGGCGCTCTGCTCCCAGCACTTTACGTACCCCTACTTCTGCCGCTCGCTTAGCAGAGCGGGCAGTAGAGAGATTCATAAAATTGATACAGGCAATTACCAGCGTAAAAAGAGCAATGGAACCCAGAATATACAGGTAAGTGGTATTGCCTGCGGGTGTTAAATTATCCTTGGCACGCGAAAAGAGATGGATGTCTGTAAGTTTAGTCAGAAACTGGCGTTTATATATACCCATTGCCTTCAGATCGGCTCCTGCATATTTATCAATAAATGATTTGAATTTAGCCTCCAGTTTGGCAGGATCGCTGTCGGGGCGCAGGGCAAAATAAGTATGGCACATATTATTGCTGGCCAACCCTGTTTGCCGGGAAAGATATTCATCTACAGCTCCTCCTTTTAATGAAATAAAAAAGCGGGCATCAATATGTGAAGGCCGCGTAGAAGCAACAATCACTCCTGTGATCCTGAAGTCATGATCGCCATTACTGTTGCTGCTGATATGAACCACTTTATTGAGGGCTGGTTCTTTACCAAACAATTTGCGGGCTATAGGTTCTGTTATTACCAGCGAATTCGGTTCAATAAGGGCTGTAGATGGATTACCTTCCAGAAAGGGATAAGTAAATACCTGGAAAAACGTTGAATCAGCCAGGTACCCCTGTGTTTCATAAAAAGATCCTTTGCCGCCGCCGGCTACTGTGGTCTGAAAAAGTGTCTTATCATCAGCAAACAAACGGATAAGACGGGTTGATTTTTCAATTTCGGGAAATTCCTGTTGCATCAGCCGGGCCATTGGTGCAGGAGTATTGGCATTATTATCTTCGCTACCCTGCCGTATAAAGGTTGTCCCCAGCTGATAAATATCTGAGGCGTTTTTGAAATGCTTATCATAACTGAACTCATGATGGATATACAATCCAATCAGCATGCAGCATGTAAGGCCAATTGAAAGCCCAAATATATTAATGAAAGAAAAGGCCTTGTTTTTGGCAAGATTCCGCCAGGCCAGTTTTATATAATTGCGTATCACGTTTAACAATAATTGAAGGTTAATAAAAAAGTAACCTAAAGATGGAAATACACTACTCCGTACGTATACTTTTAACAGGTCTCGTTAACGCCGCACGGCCCACATTGACCCACACGGTAAGTATGGTCAGGAATAATACGCCTGCCCCGGCTGCCACAAAGCTCCAGATACTGATCTGTGTCCGATATGCATACTGTTGCAACCATTCATTCATTCCCCACCAGGTAAGCGGTATGGCAATACACATAGCCAGCAGTACCATCATTACAAACTCACGCGACAGCATCATCAGCAACTGCTGCAGGTTTGCTCCCAGTATTTTCCGGATGCCTATTTCCTTTGCCCTTCGGCGAATAGTATAGGCTGCCAGACCTGAAAGTCCCAGGCAGGAAATAAAGATGGCCAATCCGGCAAATACATTGATCAGTTTACTGATTAGTTCTTCAGTAATAAACTTGGCATTGAACTGCTGATCTATAAACTGGTATTCGAAAGGAACCGACGGATTGTATTTATGAAAAAGCTGTTCAAGACCGGCTATTGCCGATTGTAGTTTTACTCCTTCCTTTAACCGGATATGCATAAATGCAGGGTTGTTGGGGCGATAGGCCATCACCATTGGATCTACCTGCGTATAAGGCGAGGCCATCACCATATTAGCAGTCACTCCAATGACTGTATAGTCCTGGTTATTCCACCGCATTCGCATGCCCACCGGTTGTTTTAATCCCATCGTTTTCACGGCCGCTTCATTGAGCAGCAGGGACGAAGAATCTGCCGGTGTGCCTGCCATATCTCTTCCGGCTACGATATGTACGCCTGTGGTGGTGGTAAAATCTCCTGTAATGCCCATGGCAGATACGATCATTTCAACACCAGCTGGCTTCCCTTCATAATCAGGAGCCGGTGCAAAATTCCATATTGCAGTAAGTGGTGCCGATGTACGCGTAACTCCTGCTACAAAACCGCCTTTTATCATTTCCTGCTTCAGCACATCGAAATTGCGGTTGGCCTCAGGCGATGAAGGAACAGTGAGGAAATTGGCAGGATTATACCCGATATCTCGTGATTTTACAAATTGCACCTGACGATAAATAATAAGTGTGGCGGATACCAGCACCATCGTAATCACAAACTGCCCAACAACCAGCAGCCGCCGCGGCAGTCCTGCATTTTTGCCCGGTAAGAATGTGCCTTTCAGCACTTTTACCGGATTAAAAGAAGACAGGTACAGCGCCGGATAACTACCGGCAAAAAGCCCCGTAAATAAAACAATTGCCAATGCAGTAAACCAGAATGAGGGCTCATTGAAGTCAAGTGCCAGCTTCTTTTCGAGCAGGGCATTAAACGCCGGCATCGACAGATAGATAAACCCGATAGCCAGGATAAACGCAAATACGGTCATCAATACCGACTCAGCAAAAAACTGAAAAACCAGTTGTTTCTTTTCCGATCCAAGGGTTTTGCGGATACCTACTTCTTTTGCACGTTTTTCTGAACGGGCTGTAGAGAGGTTCATAAAATTGATACAGGCAATAAGCAGGATTACGATAGCTACAATGGTAAACAGTCGTACATATTCAATCATTCCTCCTGTATTCTTTCCATTATTGAAATCGCTATACAGACGCCATTTGCTCATAGGATGCAGAATAAATTCTGCTTCCAGTTGTGTAGACTTGCTGGCAAATATTTTATTCATGCTGCTGGCAAGCGCTGCAGTACCCGCATTGGGCCTGGCCAGTACAAAAAGCCGCACATAGGAGTTATTCCAGTCCTGCATAGCTTCTGCAGGAAAGTTGTAAGGAGTAATAAAGTCAAACTGCAGCGTAGCAGCAGCGGGCACATCCTTAATGACGCCCGCCACTTTCACATCAAACTGGTTGTCGAGACGTAATATTTTATCAACAGGATTTTCGTTACCAAAAAAAGCTTTGGCAGAAGACTCTGTCAGTAAGATCGCATCCGGGTTGGCCAGTGCCGTTTCAGGGTTGCCTGCAATAAAGGAATAACTAAATAGCTTAAAAAAATGAGGGCTCACGCGAAGACCATTTTTCTTGATCTTCTTATCGCCCAGGCCCAGTACCTGCGGTTCGCCGTAAGATGTAAATACAGCAGCTTCTACCTGTGGATTATTTTGTTCAAGGGCATCGGCAGCTGGCAAAAAGATGGAGCCATCCGTATAGATATTACCATTGAAATTACGGTTGGCATAAACCTGGTAAATACGGTCATAATGCTGCTGATCCCGGTCCCAGGAAAGCTCGTCCTGCACCCATAAGAGGATAAGACCGGTTGCAGCCATCCCGATAGCCAGGCCCAGCAGGTTAATGGCAGAAAAGCCTTTGTTGCGGAGAATATTCCGCCATGCAATTGTGAAATAATTTTTCAGCATAATACATTTTTAATTAGTACCATAACTTTCAACAATTGCTTATACAATACATTCTTTGTTATTCGGAACGCAGACTGTCTACAGGATTTGTCAAGGCAGCCCTGATAGCCTGAAAGCTTACTGTTAGCAGGGCTATGGCAAATGACAATGCGCCTGCTAATGCAAACACCCACCAGTGTATCTGCACACGGTATGCATATTCCGACAGAAAACTATTCATAAACCACCAGGCCAGCGGAAAGGCTATAATTGCAGCCAGTGCCACCAGGCGGATAAAATCTTTTGACAGCATAGCCACCACACCGGGCACCGAGGCTCCCAGCACTTTCCGTATTCCTATTTCCTTGGTTCTTCGCTCAGCCGTATAGGCAGCCAGTCCGAATAAACCCAGGCAGGAGATGATAATAGTTAAGATTGCAAAAACACGTGAGAGGTTACCGATAAGCATCTCACTTTTGAAACGGTCGTTGAAGGCCGCATCGAGGAATGTATATTCAAACGGATAAGCCGGGCTATGAGTCCTGACTACTTTTTCAACCCTGGCCAGTGAAGCCTTGAGATCAGAAGTGGCTTTAAGGCGTATCATCATCGTATATACATTGCTCGTATCGCAGAAGAGGATCAGCGGCTCAGGTTTATTATATATGTTGTTATAGATATAATCCTGAACTACGCCTACTACTGTATAACTGGACGACCCCTGGGTAATAATCTTTCCCACAGGGTCTTCTTTACCCATAATACCAGCCATAGTTTCGTTGATGATGATACGATTACTGTCGGGTGTAATCGCATCATTAAAATTACGGCCCGATTTGAGTTTCATGCCCATGGCAGGCACAAACTGAGGTGTAACCTGCAGTACAGAGACCAGCAATTCTGAGCCAGGTTCTTTACCCTGCCAGGAAAAATTGCCGCTGCTGCTCCCAATGTTTATCACAGGCGAAGTTGCCAGTGCAGCGTTCTCTACCACATTTGTAGCCATCAGATCGTTATATATAGCCGGAAACCGCGTGTTCATGTCTCCATTGAGTCCCGAATAAATCACATTTTCCTTGTCATAACCCAACTCTCTGTTTTTGGCATGTTGAATCTGCTGATAAATAATAATGGTGGAGATGATAAGTACAATGGAAACGGCAAACTGTGTAACAACTAATCCTTTGCGCACATATACTGTTGCTGAGTTTTTACCAATCTTCAACCCTTTAAAAACAGTTACCGGGTTAAAAGAAGAAAGATACAGTGCCGGATAAATACCGGCCAGTACTCCGCAGGCAAGTGCCATAAGCGGCAAGCCAAGCGATATGACAGGGTTGGTCAGGTCAAAACTCAGTTCTTTCTCCACCAGTTTATTAAATGCCGGTAAGGTGAGTGCTACAAGCAAGGCGGCCAGCACCATTGACAAAAATGCCATAGCAATAGTCTCTGTAAAAAACTGTCTGATAAGTCCGCCCCTGCCTGCTCCCATCGTCTTACGTACACCCACTTCGCGTGCTCTCTGTTCGGAACGTGCTGTAGCCAGGTTCATGAAGTTGATGCAGGCAATCAGGATAATAAGCAAAGCCACGATGCTAAAAAGACGAACATACTGTATACGGCCGCCACTCTGCTTACCATCCACAAAATTGGAGCGAAGCCGCCAGTCCTTCATAGGCAGCAGGAATGGATGAGCCGCAGCATTACTATCCTTTGCCACTATATATCCATTCAGCTTTTTATTCAATGCCTCTGTGTTTGCACCCTCCTTTAGTTTTACAAAAGTCTGTATGCCGTTGTTACCCCAGCCCTGGAGCCAGGTATTCTGTTCTTCATAAATGCGGAAGGAAGCCAGCCACGAAAACCGAAGCGAACTTTCGCGTGAAGGCGCTTCGATCACGGCTTTTACCTGGTACAGTTTATCATTGTTGGCCCGCAGCTGTTTTCCCAGCGGATCTTCCTTACCAAAAAAACGCTCCGCCATTTTATCAGTAATAGCAATAGACGCAGGGTCCTGCAGCAATCCTGTTGTATCTCCTTTGAGTACTTTAAAGGAAAACATCTTGAAAAAATCGGGATCAGTAAAATACCCAACCTCATTGATCATTTTATCATCCCGTGAAAAAAGTATTCGATATCCCCAGTCTGTACGGGCTGCCAGTTCAATTTCGGGAAGTTCCTGTTTGGCAGCAGCCGCAAAGGGACCGGGCATAGATGCGAAAGTGAATATCTTGCCATCATAGGTCTGGCTTTCCATTATCTGGTACAGGTTATCATATTGTTTATGGAACCGGTTATAGGAATATTCACTTCCTATCCATAATACAATAAGTGTGGCGCAGGCCATTCCCAATGCCAGGCCCAGAATATTTAATGCCGAGAAGCCGGTATTTTTTCTAAACTGCCTTAGGGCGATTTTGAGGTATTGAAACATAGTCTGATTAATTAATCGATTCTTAAATTTTTGACCGGGTTAGCTATTGCCGCCTTGATGGCCTGATAGCCTACGGTCAGTAATGCTATCAAAACAACCACTACCGCTGTAGCACCAAAAAGCCATGCACTTACTGAAATACGATAGGTAAAATCCTGCAACCATTGATTGCCCGCATACCATGCCAGCGGTGCAGCCAGCACAATAGCGATACCCACCATCCACAGAAAATTGCTGGCAATCAGCATGACTATGCTTCCCACTCCTGCTCCCAGCACACGCCGGATACCAATTTCTTTTACACGCTGTGTAGTGGTGAATGCAGCCAGACCAAACAGGCCAAGACAGCCCAGTACTATGGCTAAAGTCGCAGCGGCAACAAACAATGTTGCACTACGTTGTTCTGCCTGATATAAATTATTATAATCCTCGTCAAGAAAATGATACTGAAAGGGGCGATGAGGTACCCGCTCTTTCCACAATGTTTCCAGTCTCGAAATAGCCTGTTGCTGGTTTCCGCCGATGCGTACCATAAACGTAAGTACCAAATCGCGGCTCAGGAACATTACTAGCGGTTTGACCGGCTCATGCAGGCTTTCGAAGTGAAAATCTTTTACCACCCCCACTACAGGGCCAGGATCACTTTTTTCAATCGTGCGTCCGATAGATTCTTCGGGTGTCCAGCCGATCTTCTGGGCCAACGCTTCGTTGATTATATATGGCTGGCGAAAATTTGCTCCATTATTGGACGTATCCATCAGCGCAAAATCAGATTCGGTAAAATCGCGTCCGGCGGCCATTTGCATTTTCATAGTAGCTGCAAATCCCAGGTCAACGGGCAGGGCGTTAAGTGAAATGGAGTGCTGCCCTTTCTCATCATTGGCCACAATACCATCACCCCACTCAATAAATTCCGGTGTCTCATAAGCTCCGGTTACACTGTTTACTCCCGGCACATTGGCAATAGCATCTCTTAATGCTACAAAGTTTTCCTTCATTTTACGGTCTACAGGCAGTACAAGTATGTGATCGCGGTCATAACCGAGATTTTTCTCCCGCATATATTTCATCTGTTGCAGAATGATACCGGTGTATATGATCAGGAATACGGAAATACCAAACTGAGCCACTATGAGTGTACGGCGTAAGGTCGTATTGCCGCCTGTAAAATTGAATCCTTTACGCAGTATACTCATAATACCTGTTCCTGAAATAATAAGTGCCGGATAAATACCTGCAAGTATGGTTACAATCAACACGCAGAGCAGCAGCAGTACAATAGGAACAGGCTGCATGATATCCGAAGCAGTAAAGGCCCTGCCGGTTATCTCATTGAAGTAAGGCACCATCATGGCAGCAACTGCAACAGAGAGTATACCTGCAATAAGCGTGATCAATGCAGACTCGCCCATAAACTGATAAAATACCTGCCGGCGCGATGCGCCCATAACCTTACGCATACCAATTTCTCCGGTACGTGCTGCCGACTGTGCCACCGCCAGGTTTGTATAATTGGCACAGGCAATTACCAGAATCAATAGTGCTATAATGGAAAAAATATAGATATACCGCATGTTGCCGTTTGGCTCAAAACCGGCCAGTTTGGAATGAAGGTGTACCTGTGTCAACGGTTCGAGGTTGTAACGCAGGTAGTCATTGCTATTGCTAAGACGTGCCTCTTTGCGTACCTCCGGCGTTTTCATAAAATCATCTATCTTCTTCTGCAGAGCGGGCATACTGACACCTTCTTTCAATACGAGGTAGGTGATCCAGTTGGCTGTCCACCAGTTTTCTTCCTGGGTAAAACTGCCCAGGTTGTCGAACCGGGTCACAAAATCGAATTTGAGTTGTGATTCCTGCGGAATATCTGCGAACACTGCTGACACTGTAAAATCTTTCGTACCTACCTTCAGTACTTTATTAATGGGATCTGATTTCCCGAAATATTTTTTTGCAGTAGTACTGCTGATCGCAATTTTATCAGTCACATCTAATGCAGTAGCAACCTGTCCCTGTACAAGCGGAAAAGAAAATGCGTGGAAGAAAGAAGAATCGGCATATAATACTGACGGCTCTTCAAACATATCGGCACCATTGCCTACCACACGGCTGGCGATATAAGTACGTACAAAATCATGCACCTCCGGAAAGGTTCTTTTAAACTGAGGTCCCGGTTTGGTGCCTGTAACAGCTGTGCTGGTAGCTGTACCAGACTGCTGATAATCCATCGTCACACGGGCTATCCTGTTTTTGTTGGTATGGAACTGATCATAGGCCAGTTCGCTACGGATAAAAACGGCAATGAGGAGACAGGCGGCCAGGCCAATTGTAAGGCCGATAATATTAATACCGGAATACAGCTTATTCTTCTGCAGTTTTCTGAGCGCAATTTTAAGGTAGTTTTTAAGCATGGCTTTAGAATGTAAGATTAATATGTTTGAAACCGGAAAAAGCCTGCCCGGCTTTACGCCTGGCAGGATTACTTATACATATAATGGGTTTAAAACGGATTACCGTTTTAAATCTACCTTCTCATGTAAATCAGTCTGCATTTACTCGGCGCGCAGACTTTTAACCGGGTTGGCAGTAGCTGCTTTGTATGATTTGTAGCCCACGGTAACCCAGGCTATAAATACAGACAGCAATACCGCGCCAACAAAAACGCCTGCTCCCATCGAAACACGGTAAGCGAAATTGCCGAGCCAGTTATTCATCATATACCAGGCAAGTGGTGCTGCCAGTAAAAATGCGATCAGGATCAGCAGGGTAAATTCTTTCGAAAACAGGTACATAATGTTAGATACAGAAGCGCCAAGTACCTTACGCACGCCCACTTCCTTGGTACGTTGTACAGCCATAAAAGATACCAGACCATACAATCCCAGGCAGGAGATCAGGATGGCAATACCTGCAAATATTTTGTACAGCAACGAAAGCTGTGATTCCTGCTGATAAAAACTTTCAATTGTTTCTTCCATGAAGAAGCTGACAAAAGCGTAATCGGGGAAAAACTTATCCCACAACGTTTCTACCTGTTTACGTGTAGTAGCAAGATTTGTACTATTTATTTTAACAGATGTGTTATAATAGTCGCGCTGACGCGGAGCTATCATGGTAGGCTTGGTCTCTTCGCGGAGCGAGTTGGTCTTAAAATCTTTTACCACTCCAACAACGGTGCGCCAGGGGCCGCGGCCGGTACGCAGTTCCTTGCCTACAGCGTCCTGGGGGTTCTTAATACCCAGGCGTTTGAGAACAGTTTCGTTCACCACTACATCACGTACGGTATCACTATGTGCATACACCGATCCGGCCAGCAGTTGCAATCCATATGTTTTAAAATAATCTTCGTCTGCGTATTTCAGATAAAGCGAAAACTCTGCATCGGGTTTATGATCAAAAGCAAAATTGGTAGCCCAGTTATTTTCTGAAGAAGGCATATCACTGCTATAGGATACAGACTGCACTCCAGGTACCCGCAGCAATTCCTGTTTGAAAGAGGCCTGTTTGGCATTTATAGCACTATCTGCATTACCCGACAATACCAATACGGCTTCTTTATTGAAACCGAGATCGGCCTTGTGTACATAATCCATTTGCATAATGGCTACAATTGTGCCTATCAGCAATACCTGCGATATAACAAACTGGGTGATCACCAATCCGCGGCGCAATGAAATACCGCCAATGCTGGCAGACGTTATCTTATTTTTCAACGCCAGCAGTGGAGTGAATCCGGAAAGGATCAGGGAGGGATAAAATCCCGCAAAAAGAGTAACCACTACACCTGTAAGTACTGCAAAGAGCAATATATCAGCTGTAAATATGTTGATCGACTCGGGAATGGAGGCTATATGTGTAATAAAAGGCAGGCAAATAACTGCCAGCACAAAAGACAATACCAGTGAAATGAAAACAATAATACCTGTTTCACCCATCATTTGCCAGAAAAGATCTTTTCTTCTGCTGCCGAGTACTTTCCTGACTCCGATTTCCTTTGACCGGTTTATAGCCTGGGAAGTAGACAGGTTAATAAAGTTGATACAGGCCATGAGCATGATAAATACACCGATAAGCGTCAGTGTCCATAAAGTACTCCTGGAAATTACGTGAGTACCCAGGTTGCCAAAGCGTGTATCGAAATGAACATCCTCTAACGGACGTAAGAAATTAAGCCGTTTATTAGATGAATTCTTATTTTCATAATGTTTGTCGCTGAAGATCTGTAACTGCCTGTTGACAGCAGCCTGTGAAACGCCCGCAGGCAATTTCATATACAATTGAAAATTGCTGGTAGTAGACCCCCAGTCTGTAGAATACTGTGTAGCGCGCGCATTATTACGGGAAGTAATCAATGAATGCACTACTGCCAATGGAAAATCCGTATTAGCAGGCGGATTTTCGAGTATACCGCTCACTTTATAATCGATGGCATTATCCATCCGTATATATTGACCAATGGCATCTTTCCAGCTGCCAAAATATTTCTCCGCTGCTTTTTGGCTGAGTACAGTTACGTTGGGTTCTTTCAGTACTTCGGGAGTGCCCTGCAGCCATTTATATTGAAATATTTTAAAAAATTCGGGATCAGCATAAAAGATACCGGAGCCTTCCATAAATTTTTTAGTGGCCGGATCGTTAGGTGTTTTGCCCAACACGGATATCTGGCTGCCATAGCTGGCATACAATGCCCCGGTAGTCACCTGCGGTATATCCAGCCTTACGGCATCCAGTGCTGGAAATGGAATGCCCGGAGTATGAAATAATCCATCTGCGGTTTTATCCTGCGTGGCAATGTGATATACACTTTCATGTTCCGGCAGGAATTTATCGTAGCTGTTTTCGTAACGAATTACGATAAACAGCAACAGACAGGCTGCCAACCCTACAGATAATCCAAAAATATTCAGAAATGCAAATCCCTTGTGCCGCTTAATATTGCGCAGCGCTATCTTAAGATAGTTCTTGATCATAACAGCTGGTTATACTTTACACTCAAAAAATCATGTTATACCATAATATTTTCCAAAACAGTCTGGCCATCCAGCATACGGATAATGCGATGACTGTAGCGGGCATCATGCTCACTGTGTGTTACCATTACAATCGTAGTGCCCTGCTCATTCAGATCCGTAAGCATCTGCATTACTTCATTACCATTTGAAGAGTCAAGATTACCAGTAGGTTCATCCGCCAGGATCAGCTTGGGGTTGTTAACTACTGCACGGGCTACGGCCACACGCTGTTGCTGACCACCCGATAGTTGTTGGGGATAGTGATTGCGGCGATGCATGATCTGTACCTTATCCAGTACTTCCTCAACTCTTTTTTTGCGATCAGAAGATTTAACACCGGTATAGATAAGCGGAAGCTCCACGTTTTCGAATACAGTAAGCTCATCAATCAGGTTGAAGCTCTGGAATACAAACCCGATATTGCGTTTGCGCAGATCGGCACGTTTGCGTTCATTGAATTTTGCTACTTCAATGCCATTGAAAATAAAACTACCGGCATCGGGATCATCCAGCAATCCGAGGATATTAAGCAAGGTTGACTTACCGCAACCCGAAGGTCCCATGATAGCTACGAACTCACCTTCCTTCACTTCCATGGAAAGCTTGTTGAGGGCAACCGTTTCCACTTCTTCAGTGCGGTAGATCTTTTCGAGATTAGTTATCTTGATCATTTTTTCTTTTTTAAATAAATATGTATACGGGTTGACGTTAAATGTTCAGTATAAGATAGTCTACAGTAGACAGATCATATCCGGTACCAGCGGCCTGCTGGCAGCCTTCCTGTTGTGTTTTGCCTTTGCAGGTATCTTTCTCTTCCACGGTGCGTTTGCCCGGAGCGGAAAACAGGGATAACCAACAGGTCAGTACAACGGATAAAAATTTAAGTAGCATGGTTTTTAGTTTTCAATGGTGATTTATTTTTTCAAAACCAGTTCCTGCATTTTCTCATAGTTTTCATAGCTGGAGGTAACTACTTTGTCGCCCGGCTTCAATCCCTGCAGTACTTCGTAATAATCAGGGTTCTGACGTCCCAGCTGAATATCTACACGGTAGGCGGTGTTGCCACTTTCACTCACCTTAAAGATCCAGTTGCCTCCAGTAAGCTGATAGAACCCTCCTTTGGGCAGCAACAGGGCTGTCGTTTCATCGCTTAATGCCAGGCGGATCTGCAGGGTTTGTCCGCGGCGTATACCTGCGGGCACTTCTCCTTCAAATTCCATATCTACCTGGAAGCGGCCATTCGTTACCTGCGTATATACTTTTTTAATCTTGAGTTTATAGTCTTTACCAGCGAACGAAAACTGGCCCATCAGTCCGGTATAGATACGGGATATATAATGTTCGTCTATTTCCACTCTTACTTTAAAGCCGCTGAGGATGTCAAGCTGTCCCAGGCGTTCGCCTTTATTTTTGGACTGGCCTATCTCCGCATCCAGTGAGGTAAGCTGACCATCAACCGGAGCACGCACGATCAGATCACCCACCTTTTTACGCATTACACCCAGTGCATTTTGGGTACGTGCATACGACTGACTGGCCTGGTTTACTTCCTGTTTGCTGCTGATAGAATCTTGTTTCAGAATTTCTTCAGAAAGGCGTCTCTTCTCCAACTGATAGTTGTAGTTATTTTCTGCCTGGCGCAGTTCCTGCAGACCGATTGCCTTTTTCTCGTAGAGCAATTTGTTGAGTTTATAAATACGCTCAGCCTCGCGCAGGGTGCTTTCCACATCGGTCATCTGGTTGAGTTTGCTGATAGTATTCTGACGGGCTGCATTCTGCGAAATCTGCATTTGGGTCAGCAGGTTGTATACGGAAGTCTCCTGATTTATGAGGCTTAATTCCAGGTCTGTATTTGACAGGCGCAGAATAGGCTCCCCTTTTTTCATCATAGCTCCGTCTTCCACAAATTTTTCTTCTACACGGCCGCCTTCGAGGGCATCCAGGAAAATGGTGCTGATAGGCATCACTACGCCATTGACGGGAATAAATTCCTGGAAAGTACCATGTTTCACTTCGCCAATGGTGATACGTTCCATGTCGACATTCAGCCGCGATTTTCCGGAAGTAAAATAATAGCTGGCGCCAATCAGGGCCGCCACCCCCACCACACCGGCTATGGTGATGATACGCTTCTTACTCCATGTCTTTTTTGCAATAACTCGATCCACTGTTTTACACGCTTTAGTAAATGATCAAAATAGTCACTTTAAAACCGCCGCACCAGTTGCCCGGAAGCGGCTGTCCGGTACTAAGGCAACAATATGCCAGATCTGAAAGGATTTGATTTGCAGACAGTTGTACGGAGATATGCTACGAATTCGTTCGCATCTGATACAACCACTGTACGGTTTTGATACAGTAAAAAATAGGCGTTTTTTTGTAAAAAATTAGTTGCCATCACTTTGTAATTATGGTATAATTGCAGCCGGTCTGCGAACTATAACATAATAAGCGCAGTACCATGCCTACCATGAATTTGAAGAATGCTTCGATACTGATTGTTGACGATGATCTGGATGTGCTCACCGCCGTACGCCTGCTGCTCAAAACAGAGGCGAAGGAAGTAGTGACGGAAAAAAATCCGGAAAACCTTCGCTGGCACCTTTCGCGGGATCAGTATGATATGATCCTGCTGGACATGAATTTCAACAGCTCCATCAATACCGGCAATGAGGGTATATTCTGGCTTAAGGAAATCCGCAAGCTCAAGCCTGATATGGCCGTGATTATGATTACAGCCTATGGTGACATTGACCTCGCCATTCGCTCACTGAAAGAAGGCGCTTCAGACTTTGTGGTAAAGCCCTGGCACAATGAGAAATTGCTGACTACCATCAAGGATACGCTTCGTCACAGAGGCAGCAAAGGCAATAAGGCCGGATCTACAGAAGCTAATTCTATTATTGGCCGCGAACTGCTGGGCGAGTCGGAAGCCATGCAGGAAATTTTTCAGAAAATTGAAAAAATCGCGCCTACTGATGCCAATATTCTTATACTGGGCGAGAATGGCACAGGTAAAGATTTGATTGCCAAAGCGGTACACCAGCACTCTATGCGAAAGGAAAAACCTTTTGTGAAAGTAGATGTGGGGGCGCTTACCGAAACACTATTTGAAAGTGAACTCTTTGGCCATAAAAAAGGAGCTTTTACCGACGCACGTGAAGACCGGACCGGTCGTTTTGAATCGGCCAACAATGGTACACTCTTCCTTGATGAAATCGGAAATATTCCTCTCCACCTGCAGGCCAAACTGCTGAGTGTGCTGCAAAACCGGCAGGTGACCCGGCTGGGCAGCAATGAGCCCACACCTGTCGATATCCGGCTTATCTGCGCCACTAATGTACCCCTCGTTGACCTCGCCAACGAAAATCGTTTCAGAAAAGATCTTATCTATCGTATCAATACAGTCGAGATCATAGTACCGCCGCTGCGTAAACGCAACAACGACATCATTCTGCTGGCGCGGCATTTTGCCCGCGTATACAGCAATAAGTACATGAAACCGTTGCCCGAGTTTGATACCAAGGCGCTGGAAAAACTTATGAGCCATCATTACCCCGGTAATGTACGCGAGCTGCAGTATATTATTGAGCGTGCCGTGATCATGGCCGATGACAATATGCTGCAGGCCAGGGACCTGATCTTTTCGCCCATCGAATCTGCAGTGACCAATGATACGGAACCCGCTGAAACCACGTTGAGTGCCGTTGAGAAGAATACGATCCTGAAAGTGATCGAGAAACATAATGGCAATATAACCAAAGCAGCCAGGGAACTGGGGCTCACCCGTACTGCACTTTACCGCCGATTAAGTAAATATGACATTTAAAAAATACGAATGGCGCATTATTATCAGGGTTTTGCTTTTACTCATTACCCTGATGGCTACTGCATTTCTTATAGTAAAAGGTTTGTTTGTTTACCTGGTACTTATTTTGCCGGTAATCATTTACCAGGTTACAGAGTTCTACCAGTTTCAGCGCAAGGCTCACCGGGAACTGGAACAGTTTGTGGAGTCGGTGCACTACCGCGACTTCTCGCGATATTTTGATACCCGCCATGCCCCGGCCGAAATTCAATCGCTGCGCGAAGGGTTCAATGAAATCAATACCACCTTCAAAGTTATCAGTAAGGAAAAAGAAACCCAGTATCAATACCTGCAGAAAATACTTGAACTGGTAGAAACAGGTATTCTTTCTTATACAGAAGATACCGGCGAAGTGGTATGGATGAATGAGTCGCTGAAGCGGATGCTTCAATTGCCTTATCTGAAAACAATTCATTCGCTGCAGCGCCGTGATGCAGAGTTATATGAAGACATCCTGATGCTGAAACCCGGCAGCAGCAAGATTGCATCTGCCCGGATGGAAAAGACACAGATAAAACTATTACTATCGGCCACCGCTTTTCAGACAGAAGGGAAAATATATAAACTCATCGCTTTCCAGAACGTAAATGCCGCGCTGGATGAAACCGAATCAAAAGCCTGGCAAAAACTGCTGAGTGTGCTTACCCACGAGATTATGAACTCGGTAGCGCCTATTTCTTCGCTTGCCGAAACGTTGAAAAACCGGCTGCAGCTATCCGCATCGGAGCTCAACAATGAATCGGGTATTGTAGACGACATGGAAATCGGTATCGAAACTATCAAACGCCGTAGCGAGGGATTGCTCAAGTTTGCCGAGACCTATCGCAATCTCAATAAGATCACTACCCTCAATCTCAAAAAAGTATATGTACGGGATATTTTTGAGAATCTGCTGCAACTGATGCAGCCTACACTGGAGCAAAAAAATATTGAACTGGAGACCATTCTAAAAGACACCGATATACAGCTGGAGGCTGATACCAATTTGCTGGAGCAGGTGCTCATAAATCTGATGGTAAACGCTATAGAAGCGGTAAAAGAAGTGAGCGAGCCCCGCATTGTATTATCCGCCTACACGACCAACAACCGGAAAACGGTTATCAAAGTGGCAGATAATGGTACAGGTATGCCAGCTGAAGTGGTTGATAAAATCTTTATTCCCTTCTTTAGTACCAAGAAAAACGGAAGTGGTATAGGCCTAAGCCTGTGCAAGCAGATCATGATGCTGCACAAAGGAAATATACAGGTGCAGTCTGCCGAGGGCGAAGGCACGGCTTTTCTCCTGCAATTTTCTTAAACGGCTCAGCTATTTAATAATAGTTCCAGTGCCGCTTTTACTTTATCTGCATTGGGCAAAACAGCCTGCTCCAGAATCATATTCATGGGGATAGCGGGCACATTTGCTGCCCCGAGAACCTGCACCGGAGCATCGAGGTATGTAAAACAATGACGGGCAATACGGCCACTGAGTGCTTCGGCAAAAGAATTGTTTTGCTGCTCTTCTGTAAGCACAAGGCATTTGCCATGTACTTTTACCCGTTCATAAATCAGTTCTTCATCGAGCGGAAACAGGGTACGCAAATCAATGATCTCAATTTTTCCCGGTAAGCTATGTGCAGCTGCCATTGCCCAGTATACTCCCATGCCGTATGTAATGACGACAGCGCTATCTCCCTCGTTGATCTGGTTGTTGCTGGCAGCAAGGACGATGCGTCCTTTCCCGAAGGGAAGGATATAATCGCGGGAAGGCTCTGGTGTACGCGCGGCATCCGTGCCTGGTACCTTACTCCAGTAAAGGCCTTTATGCTCGAGCATTACAACAGGGTTGCCATCGTAATACGCAGCTTTCAGCAGTCCTTTCATGTCAGCAGCATTGCTGGGATATGCTACTTTAATGCCTTTGACAGACAGCAAGGTGCTTTCTACCGAACCGCTATGGTAAGGCCCGCCTCCGCCATAAGCTCCTACCGGTACACGCAGGATCATAGATACGGGGAAACGTCCGCAGGTGAGATAATTGCTCTTTGATATTTCGGTGACAAGTTGGTTGAATGCGGGATAAATATAATCGCCAAATTGTACTTCGACCACTGGTTTGAGGCCCACTGCATTCATGCCTATAGTAGAGCCTACGATATAAGCTTCCTGGATAGCTGTGTTAAATACCCGGTGATCGCCAAACTGTTGCGCCAGTGTGGCCGCTTCCCGAAATACGCCGCCGAGTCTGCGGCCCACATCCTGACCATACAGCACGAGTTCCGGATGCTGTTCCATCAGTTCACGAATAGCAAACAGGGCAGCATCTACCATCATAATACGGGCTGCTCCGGCCGGCTCACGTTCTCCTTTTTCGGTAGTAACAGGGCTGGGTACAAACACATGGCTTGTTGCTGTTTCCGGCAACGGCTCGGCCGCTGCTACTGCCTGGTCGAACTGGGCACGTATATACAGAGTGGCTTTTTCTTCGAGTTCCTGCAGGGTTTGTTCGTTTACCTGTAAGTCGAGCAGTCGTTGTCTTAGCCGGGAAAATGGATCGTTTTGTTCATGCTTTTGCCAGTCTGCATCATCCCGGTAAAATTCTTTTCGTACGCCGCTGGTATGATGGCCCAGCAGAGGTACCCGCGCATGTACCAGCCATGGGCGACGTGTACTTCTTGTATCAGCGCATACCTGTTGCATAATAGCACAGCTGGCTTCGAGGTCACTGCCATCGACCTGCATACGGTTCAGACCGGCAAAACCGGCCGCATATTCATAGGCATTCATGGCTCTTGCTTCACTGGCAGATACGCTGATGCCCCAGTCATTGTCCTGCACCAGGAATATAACCGGTAATTGTTTAAGTGCGGCAAACTGAAACGCTTCACTTACCTCTCCTTCTGTAACGCTGGCATCGCCCAATGAGCAGATCACAAGGGGCTTCTCTCCCTGCGGACCTATTCGCAAGCGTTTTTCATCCATTTGCTCCCAGTAGCGGATACCCTGTGCTATGCCGGTAGTGGGGATTGCCTGCATACCGGTAGCACTGCTCTGATGAATAATGGTGGGCTTATCGGTACTGCGCCAGTTGGGATGAGAATAGTATTCGCGACCGCCCGTGAAAGGATCATCTCCTTTAGCGAGTAATTGCAGCATCAGCTGGTAAGGAGTAAATCCCAGGCCCAGCAACAGACTTTCATCGCGATAGTAGGGACTCACAAAATCATGCGGCATCAATTGCCAGGCAGCAGCGAGTTGTATGGCTTCGTGTCCACGCGAAGTGGAGTGTACATATTTGCAGATTGATCTGTTGGCTTCATATATAGCCGCCATGGCACGTGCCTGGCACATCAGATCAAAGCCTTTAAGCAAGAGAGAATGTTCCGTCATGAAATACAAGCAAGGTATTCGGCAAATGTAAGACGAACATTCGTCAGTTACCAGTCCTGCCTG
Organism: Chitinophagaceae bacterium; assembly: GCA_017998385.1. Taxonomy (GTDB): domain Bacteria; phylum Bacteroidota; class Bacteroidia; order Chitinophagales; family Chitinophagaceae; genus CAYMZZ01. The sequence goes on from JAGODE010000027.1 coordinate 19,389, forward strand.
TTCTTTTCGGGGGGAATTACTTCACTTCCAGTTTAAACATGCTGTTGTCTTCCAGAAAGCCTTCCAGTTCATCGCCTACCACGGCTTCGCCCACACCGGCGGGGGTGCCTGTAAAGATGATATCGCCGATATTAACGGAAAAGAAATTGGAGATATAGGCCACTATGCTGTCAAAATTGTGGATCATCTGGGCAGAGTTACCCTGTTGTACCAGTTCTTTATTCTTATAGAGACCGAAATTGATATCCTTTTTATTTTTTATATCGCTAAAAGGAACCCATTTACCGATGACGGCTGAGTTATCCCAGGCTTTGGCTTTTTCCCAGGGCAGACCTTTTGATTTGAGTTCGTTTTGAATATCGCGGGCAGTAAAATCGATTCCTGCTGTAACGGCATCGTAGTATTTGCTGGCAAACTTATCCTGGATATACTTTCCGTTTTTACTGATCCGGATCACCAGTTCACATTCATAATGGAGCTCATTGGTAAATTCGGGATAATAAAAAGGGGTATGCGGTTGAAGAAGCGCGCTTTTGGGCTTCATGAATATGACAGGCTCATCGGGAATTTCATTACCCAGCTCTTTGGCATGTTCGGCATAATTCCGGCCTACGCAAAAAATCTTCATAATCCAGGATGGTTGTTGTTTAAATACATCGGATACATTATCTCAGGACTGTTCATCCCATATATTCACTAATAATCAATAAGTTAATTGGATTTCAAAAACTGGAGGGGTGTCAGGCTGCTAAAATAAGTAATCGGTCTGATTTCTCATAAAGAAAAGACTTTATTATTTACCTGGTTCATTGCCGCTGTTATGCCCTGACTAGCAAAGCATTCGATAGCTTCCACAGATTTTTCGATCTTGAGCTTCACGAGGGGTTCTTCGTCTTTTTGCCATTTTCCGAGTACAAAATCGGCCTGCATTCCTTTGGGATAATTGTTTCCTATTCCGAACCGCAATTTGGGGTATTCGGCTGTTTGCAGGGTCTCGGCAATACTTTTGAGACCATTATGGCCGGCATCGCTGCCACCAGGTCTGATCCGGAGTTTTTCGAGGGGCAGGGCCAGATCATCGACTATTACCAGGGAATGATCAAGGGCGATCTTTTCTTTATCCATCCAGTATTTAACCGCTTTACCGCTCAGGTTCATGTAGGTGGTAGGGCAAATGCAGATAAAGAGTTTTCCTTTCCATTTCACCTCGGCTACATAGGCCAGGCGATCTGTACGGAAGTTGCCGCCATGTTTGGACACAAAGGCATAAACCACATCAAAACCGATGTTGTGACGGGTATGAGCATATTCATTTCCAACATTGCCTAATCCAATGATCAGGAATTTCATGCGGTAAAATTCTGGATTTCTGTTAAGGTTTAAAAAAAACCCGCATCAGTCCGATGCGGGTTCAGGTCGTTGATTCCCTTATTTATTTCTTGGCAGCAGCAGGAGCGGCTTTTGCCGGAGCAGCAGCTTTCGCCGGAGCGGCAGCCTCTTCCTGTTTCAGCTGGCGGGTCATTACTACTGAAGCGATGGGGATACGGGGGGAGTTCAGGATTTCGTAATTGGCTTCCTGTACATCTTCCACACGAATATTACCATTCAGCTCCAGGTCATCGATGGGAACTTCAATATGTTCTTTCAGGTACTTGGGATAAGTTTTTACCTTCAGTGATTTCATTTTGCTTACCAGCTTACCACCGTCTTTTACGCCCTTGGAGGCGCCAACCAGTTTCAGCGGAATGTCGGCTACTACCTGTTTGTCTTCTACCAGTTCCAGCAGATCTACGTGAATCAGTTGGTCATTTACTTTGTCAAACTGCAGGTCTTTAAGGATAGTGCGGTAAGTTTTACCGTCTACTGATACCTCGGCAATCTGGAAGCTGGATGTGTAAACCAGTGGCTTCAAAGCCGCAGCCGGAGCATAAAAATTGATTTCGGCTGCACCCCCGTAAATTACACCTGGCACTTGTTCCTGAGAGCGGAGCTGGCGGGTGGCGGTTTTCCCGAATCCGGTCCTCAGTTGTCCTTCGATTGTAATTGATTTCATTTTATTATGTTGTTTAAAAGATGACGTTCGTTGATTCAGAGGCTGGTCCTTCTTTGTGAATGAATAAAGAGGCTTGTTATACTCTTATTTTCAAACGCATTGCGGATGGCCACTGCAAACAGTTCGGCTACCGAGATCACTTTTATCTTGCTACTTCCGGGCTTAATGGGAATGGTGTCACAAACAACAACCTCATCAAGCACACTGTTTTCAAGGTTTTCGTAGGCCTTACCGCTTAATACCGGATGGGTAATCAGCGCCCGCACGCTACGAGCTCCTTTTTCCATCAGCAGTGCGGCGCTTTTGGCCAGTGTACCACCGGTGTCACAGATATCATCAATAATCACAATGTCTTTACCGGTTACATCCCCTATTACCACCATACTGGCGATTTCGTTGGCACGTTTCCGGTGCTTATCGCAGATAACCATTTCAGCATTGAAATAGTTGGCGATTTCGCGTATACGGTTGGTCGCACCTACGTCGGGGGCCGCAAAGGTAAGGTTTTCGAGGCGCAAATTCTCTATATAGGGAATAAAAACTGCATGGCTATCCAGGTGGTCCACAGGGATATCAAAATAACCCTGAATTTGAGGTGCGTGGAGATCCATGGTGATAATGCGATCCGCGCCGGCAGCAGTTAACATATTGGCTACCAGCTTACTGCCGATGGCTACCCGGGGTTTATCTTTCCGGTCCTGGCGCCCATAACCATAATACGGAATAACGGCGATCACTTTGTAAGCCGAGGCGCGGCGGGCGGCATCGATCATGAGGAGCAACTCCATCAGGTTATCGGCCGGCGAATTGGTGCTTTGTACGAGGAAAACAAAGTCTCCGCGGATACTTTCGAGAAAAACGGGGCAGATTTCGCCATCGCTGAAACGCTGAATAGCTATCTTACCCGGCCGGGCTCCATATTTTTTACAAATACTATCGGCCAGTTCGCCGGAACTGGTACCGGCAAAGATTTTAGCAGACTGCATGGGATCAAAATATATCCAAAGGAACTCTTTGGTGCGGCGAAGATATTAATATCACTGCAATAGACCCCAGCCTGCCACGGAAAAAATTGAGTTGTTTATCAACGTACCACTACAGCCGTGGCCATATGCGCTGGTGTTGTTTTCTTCTGCACGGCTGCCTGACTTGTGTTATCGGCATTAGATGCCGTATCATCATTGAGTGTGTAAAAGATAGATGAACAAATAAAAATCGAGAGAAACAATACAACGACATACATCACAGCCACGAAAAGAATGGGGTGCAATGCCCCTACGCTGGAGGACCTGGATTTCATAAAATACAGATTTTATCGGTTTTTCAAAAGTTTGGATGCTGGTGTTTTTCTGTTTATAAATCAGAAAAAACACATTATTAGAATAAAAATATAAGCTAAACTTGTTTTATGCAAGCGCAGAAGTACTCGATTAAGGAATGGGCAAAAGACGATCGTCCCCGGGAAAAATTACTTTCCATTGGGGTTCAGGCGCTTAGCGATGCGGAATTGCTGGCTATCCTGCTTCGTAACGGCAGTAAGACCCGTAGTGTAATGGAAATTGCCCGCGAGCTGCTCCAGCGTGCGGGTGGAAAGCTGACTAATTTGTCTCAATTTACGTTAAAAGAGATGCAGGAAATCGATGGTATGGGTGAAGCCAAAGCCCTCTTGCTGCAGGCGGGTCTGGAGTTAGGACGGCGAATGGAAACCGGTGGGCAGGAGCAACTGCAGTTAGCTTCCAGCGAAGATGTGGCCAATTACCTTAAAGCCCATTTACAGGACTATCGGATTGAGGTATTTGGGGTCATTTTCCTGAACCGGGCCAACCGGGTTGTGCATTTCGAAATAATCAGCCAGGGTGGTATCACGGCAACTATAGTAGACCCGCGGATAGTAATCAGCAAAGCACTCGATCATCAGGCTGTAGGCCTCATACTTTGTCATAATCATCCTTCCGGCAATCTTAAACCCAGTATGGCCGACAAATCACTTACGAGGAAACTGATGGAGGCCGCTTCATTATTTGATATCCAGGTTTTGGATCACCTGATCGTGACAAAGAATGGTTATACCAGCTTTGCAGACGAAGGCTTGCTGTAGTATAGAATTACACGCCATTAGGCCTGTGCCGAGGGGCCGCCAAAATTAACCGGAAGCTGCATTTCATCGAGATCTTTGATGGGGCCATTTACCGATTCAAATTTGGCGATATTATCCTGCATGGCTTTCATAAAGCGTTTGGCATGCTGTGGAGTGAGTATGATGCGGCTCTTCACTTTACTTTTGGGTGTACCGGGCATTACATTTACAAAATCGACTACAAATTCAGCATGTGAGTGGGTGATAATCGCAAGATTGGCATATACACCTTCCGCTACTTCCTCTGATATTTCAATATTGAGCTGATTGGGTTGTTGTTCAGACATAAAATCTAATTGAGTTTCAAAGCTACTGGTTTTTAGATTACTGTCGGAAATGAACCATACGTCGACAGGTTTTATTCATTTGCGGTATTATACATAAAAGAAACTGCCTCCTTTGCAGGAGGCAGTTTCTTTTATTGGGTTTTAATAATCTGTATGGATTATTGTTTGTCCCACCACATACGGGTATCCAGGTTATCTGCACCCTGTCTTGCTACTACTTCCAGATAGTTAGTGTTGTTCAGGTCACGCTCCTGAGTGGAGTAAGCCTGACGACGGGGAATCTGAGTAGTGTTGATAGGAGCAGGACCGGGGCTGAGCGTGGGGTAACCAGTTCTCTTCCATTCGTTCCATGCTTCGTAGCCGTTGAGATACAGAGCCACCCAGCGCTGATAAGAGATCAACTCGATAGCACGGGCAGGAGTGTAAGCAACGTTAGCACCAGCTACATAGTTAGCGAAGGCAGTAGCATCATATACACCATACTGGCGCATAGACTGCTCAATACCCTGCAGGTAATAGCTAGCAGCTGCAACGTGATCAGGAGTACCGGCAGCATTCCAACCCAGTGCTTCGCCTTCAGCCAGTGTGAAGAGTACGTGCGCAGCAGGAATGATATACTCGGGTGCATTTTGTGCACGGAGGCTGCTACCGATGAATGATACAGAAGTATTGGGAATACCAGAAGTACTCACCAGACCATAAGGCATCCCTACATATTCTGGATTGCCGGCAACCGGGTTAGTGGGTTTGTCAGCAAATTTGGGAATACGGGGATCATTTACAGAGACCAGATAATCAAGGAAAGGTTTGCCGATGGCATAGTCGAAACGGGTGAGGTAACGGGCATACCATTGGTTCTGGTTAGCTGTTTCTGACAGATAAGCATATTTGAAATCCTGAGAGCTGGTAGTGATCACACCGGCAGCTTTTGCATCCAGGAATTCTGCTTTACCCTTGGCGGGGTCGATTTTAGACAACCGCAGGGCCATGATCAGGCGCAGTGAATTGGCAAACAGTTTCCAGCGGGAAGCATTGCCTGAAAGGAAGATATCACCCTTAACAGCAGTACCGGCATCAAACTGATTAGCCGCCTCTTTGAGCTCTGTAAACAGGGCAGTATACACATCCTGTTGACGGTCAAACTTCGGGACCAGATTGCCTGATTGTTTCAGGGCTTCTGAATAAGGAATATCACCCCAGCGATTTGTAATATGAAAGAAGAAATAAGCTTTCATAATACGGGCTACTGCGATCTGGTTGGCATTGGAACCGCCGTTGATCACAGAACCCTGAGATGCCGTAGCCGGGTCAGAGTTCAGGTTGATGATTGTCTGGAGTGACAGCAGTGGGCCAGTATAATATCCTCCATAAGAGAAGTTAAGACCACTGAAACGGGAAGCGTCTGTATACTGTACTTCACCCAGGTGCTGGGAGTACAGCGAACCGAGGGCTTCGTTTACAGGTGATGGGACACTGCGCAGGGCACTGGTAAGCAGGTTTTGCGTTACCGGAACTGTAGCTCCATAAGGATTAAAGTTGGCCCCTTCAAAATCGAAGGTCTTCTTGCACGAGCCCAGCGTAAGCAGAGCGCCGATTGCAGGGAGAGCCAGCAGTTTTATATTAATATTCTTTTTCATCATTTAATTCGTTTAAGGTTACCAAACTATTAGAATCCAAATGTCAGGTTAATACCATAGCTGCGTACCATTGGCAGCTGACCACCCTCGTAGTAAGAGTTGCCGTTTTCAAGTTCTGAAGGATCAATACCCCATTTTTTAGCAGGAGCAGAGATCAACCATGGGTTGCGGCAGATAAGGGAGACATTGATATCATTTACACCTTTAATCAGGCTATTGGCTTTGATAGTATAGTTCAGCTTGGCTTCAGCCATTTTGAAATAGCTTGATTTTGACAGGAAAGGAGTGTGCAGACCATACATATTGCTATAGTATGTTTGGGCCTCAACATATACTGTTTTGGGTGTACCATCTGCCAACACACCATCTACGCGGATACCACCGCCATCGGCTGGGTCATCGCGCAGCGGATTTCCTTTGTCATTATTACCTACAGTCTCAGCACTCAGACCAGAGTACAGGTTCCACAGACGGGTAGTTGAGTAGAACATACCGCCTTTCTGGAATGTAAAGGTACCGGTGAAACTGATATTCTTATAACGTATTGTGGTAACAGCACCACCCATATAGTCGGGCAGAGAGTAACCCAGTATCTGGTTTGTCTGACGAACCCAGTTACCTGCAGATGTAATTACAGGCAGACCAGTTTTTTCATCAATAAGCGCACGTGTACCTATGATAGCACCCCATTTTTCACCAACGCGGGCATTCACACTGGGACCGAATGAAGCTGTACCCAGACTCAGATTACGAAGGCCTTTGGCAGTATCCAGGTCAACCACTTTTGATTTGTTTTTAGAAACGTTGAACTGAATATCCCAGCTGAAGTCGCGTGTTTTAACAGCGGCTACATCAAGAGACAGGTCAAAACCTTCGCTTCGGATCAGACCGGCATTCAGATAAACGCTGCTTGCACCAGAAGAATTGGTAACACTCAGGTTAACGATCTGGTCTGTACCATCGCGGCGATACCATGCGAAGTCAAGACCGATGCGGTTTTTGAGGAATTTCAACTCGGTACCGATCTCATACTCTTTCGTAAGAGCAGGTTTCAGACCAGCATCATATACTGATGTCGGAACAGACATGGTAGGGTTGCTGCCATAAGGAGTGCCCAGACCATAAGTCGGATTCAGGATATATGCATCAGGAGCAGTACCTGTTCTACCGAAGGCTGCACGCAGTTTACCAAAAGAAAGGATTTCTTTAAACTTAGCACTCGTTTCGAGGATATCGGTAAACACGAAGCTTGAAGCAACTGAAGGATAAAGGAAATTGTTCTTTCTGCCGGGAAGCAGAGTGCTGGACCAGTCGTTACGCAGTGTAACATCCAGGAACAGGAAGTTTTTATAATCATAGCTACCGCTGGTATAAAGTGAGTTCAGACGGTAGTCAAGCCATGTGTTGCCCACAGAAGGACGGTCAATGCTGGCTGTAATGCTATACAGATCAGGTACAGACAGACCACCTACTGTGCTGGCAGAATTGTATTTACGAGACTGTGTCATGAAGTTAGAACCAACCAGTTGGCGAACACCGAAGTTGCCAAAGCGTTTGTTGAACTCCAGACGATTTTCAAAGTTGTATTCCTGGAAGGTACCATTGTTGATATTGTAGCTGGGAACTTCCAAACCATAAGAAGCAATACGGCCATCACCACCATAGTTCAGCACACTGGCGCGGGCAATGGTAGAAAAGTTCAGGAAAGGCAGGATTTTGTAGGAGATGTTAACATCGCCGAATACACGATTCTGCCAGCTGCGACGGAAACTTTCATATACCTGGTAGTACATATTATCCCAGTAAGCAGCACGCGTATCTATTGGGCTGCGGATATTCCAGGTTTTATATCCACCTGCAGGGTTTTTATAGTCTCTCAGCTTCTTAATATCCAGCTGACGTTGGAACCACTGGTTGAAGTTTTGTGAAATATTCTGACCATCGTTGGTATAACCTTCTGAACGATCACCCAACTGATCAATCACTGAATAGTTTACGTTAGTAGAAATAGTCAGTTTGGGAGTGATATTCAGGCTACCGCGAAATGCAAACAGGTTTTCCTGACGTTTTGTATTAGGAAAAGGCAGTTCCTGATAACGGTTATTGTAGTTGAAACGGAAGCTGGAATTTTCACCACCACCTTCAAATGATACGTTATTATTGTAACGTTTAGAAGTTGTATAGAAGTCCTTTACGTTATTAGGATGAGGAGAGAACTGCGTCTCCTTACCAAAATCGTCGCCAGGATACCAGCTGAACCACTCACGTACCAGGGTACCATCCATACGGGGACCCCAGCTTTCATCAGCACCATATTCAACGAGCTTCTGACCGTTGAACGCAGCCCATGAAGCAGGGTGAATGGAAGGGTTGTAAGTGAAAGTCTCCCATTCCTGAGAGTAACCACCACCATATTCATTCTGATACTTAGGCAGGAGAGCTACATTACCAAACTCGGTCAGCGAGTTAACAGTAACAGTAGGTTTGCGTTTAGCTCCTTTTTTCAGTTTTACCTCAATAGCGCCCGAAGCAGCACGAACACCATACAGAGCAGAAGCAACAGGGCCTTTCAGCACTGAAATTGTTTCCACATCATCGAGGTTGATTGCGCTCAGGTTAACGATAGTACCGTCTACTACATAAATAGGTGACTGGTTGCTCAAACCTGAAATACCTCTCAGACGCAACTCGCCTTCTCCAAAGTTAGAACTGGGAGTACCAAGGAGCTGAACACCGGGTACCTTACCTGCCAGAGCAGAAGAGATATCCGTTGCACGCACTTTGTTAAACTCCTCAGGGCTAACACTTGAAATCTGATAACCGATAGATTTCTTTTGTTTGGAGATACCCAGAGCTGTTACAACTACTTCCTGCAGGTTACCTGCGGCTTTAAGTGATACAGTAACAGTAGTTGAACGTGCAGAAACTTCTTTTGGCTCATAACCAACAGCACTGATTACCAGTGTGGCGTTTGGCGCGGCCTGAATGGAAAATTTGCCATTGGCATCGGCAGAAACACCTGTGGCGGTGCCTTTAACCGTGACTGAGGCAAATGGGATGCTGGTGCCCTCTTCGCTCTTAATTGAGCCCGAGACCTCCCGTTGTTGTGCAAATGCTAATGCATTAAATAGCATCAGCACTGCAAGCAGTGATGCGAGTTTTCTCATGTGAACGTCAATTTTTGATTTAAAACGTAATGATTGTCAGTGAAATCCGTCCATTTCACAGGTAAGGTTACCCATAAGAGACAGCCC
>JAGODE010000250.1 GCA_017998385.1 Chitinophagaceae bacterium
CAGTACACGGATGGTAGCAAGCGAAAGAGGTTTGTTTTCTTCATCGATGATTTTGCCCTGTAGCGTATAAAATGACTGAGCCTGCAGCTTCCTGTTGAACACAGCGATGCTGCAGGCTCAGTCATTTTATACGCTACAGGGCAAAATCATCGATGAAGAAAACAAACCTCTTTCGCTTGCTACCATCCGTGTACTGCCAGCCGACCTGGCTACACAAAGTCAGTCCGATGGTTCATTTTCCCTTCGCATTCCCGCACACTTACGGGAGATCAGTTTGCAGATATCGCATGTAGGCAAGGAGCCGGTGAGCCGGGCGCTTACTGCAGGGCAGTATGGACAGTTTCAACTTATACGTCTGCTTACATTAAGTCTGAAACTGACCGAAGTGGAAGTCAACGCGGTGCGCCGCAATACCGCTTCTTCCAATTCATCTATCCTGTTTGACCGCGAAGCTATTGAGCAGGTACAGCCCCTGAGCGTGGCCAATGTGCTTAATTACCTGCCCGGACAAACCATCTTACGTCAGGGCGTGTCTGTGCAGGGCATACAAACACTCAACCTTCGCTCGGCAACAAATCCAGCCACATTGCTGGCCGGAGGATCATCGCAGGCCCGGTCTGTCATGGAAACCCAGAACCTGAATGAAACCTTTGGGCTTACCGTAATGGTAGATGGAGCCCCTTTCTCGAATAATGCCAACATGCAGTTCAGCAATACCAGCTTTATGGGCATGTTTTCTTCAAATAATATAACCAACCCAGATGCCATACTGGCCGATCGTGCGCAGCGAAACGGCACCCTTTACTCGGCCTATGGAGGTTTATATGGCGGTGCCCAGGCCAATACCGGCCTGGATCTCCGGTCTATTGGCGTGGAAAGCATTGAACAGATAGAAGTGATCTCTGGCGTGGCATCTGCACGTTATGGCGATTATACCACAGGTATTGTAAACATTGATCGGCAGGCCGGCATAACCCCCCTGCGTCTGAGCCTGCAGCATAATGACGGCACACAGCTTATCTCGCTGTCAAAGGGTATGAAACTGACTCCTGCATTAGGCAATATCAATATCAGCATGGACTATCTACATAGCAACGATGACCCGCGCGACAAGCTCAAAGGATTTGAACGTATCGGAGCTGGCCTGATCTGGACTTATCAGCAACGAAAAGTAAGCGCGTTTAAAAATACATTAAGTGTTAACTACAACACTACACTCGATCGCACCAAACTGGATCCGGACGAAGGCAATCAGCGTATGGCCAGATTCAGCAACCGTTCTGTCAATCTCTCCAACCGCAGCAACTGGACCTTGCGCAAGAGCTGGATTTATGATATTGAATTCAGGGCCAGCTATGGTGTAACCCGCAGCGAATCCTATGACCAGTGGTTTTTAAACAGCAGCTCATTGATCAAAATTGCCGAGGCCACCGAAACCAGTACGTACGAAGGAAGATATGGACCTGGCTATTACCTGGCTTTTCACCATATCATCGGGAAGCCCGTAAATGCATCGGCGCGTTTGCAGACCAACAGCATCTTCAAGTTATCTGCCGGTAATACCTATAAACTTTCATTGGGCGCAGACTATAGGTATAATGCCAATAAAGGTCCCGGTGTGCTGAATGATCCCGCCCGCCCTCGTTTTGATGACCAGGGATACAAAAATGACCGGCCACGCTCCTTCGACGATCTGTCGGCTATGAACAATATGGGTTTTTATGTGGAGAATGTTTTTATAACCCGCTTTCTGCAAAAGCCGCTGCATGCCAACCTGGGAGCACGCGCAGACATACAAAATGGATTTTTCACAGCTGCACCCCGCATCAATACCAGCTGGCAGCCTGTAAAAGGATGGTCTGTGTCACTGGCATATGGAATAGCGACAAAAGCTCCTGGCCTGTCGCAAATGAATCCCGGTAATGTTTATTTCGATATTCCCTTACTTGAGTTGTACAGCAGCACAAGACCGGAGCATCAGCTTTACCTGGTACATACGGAAGTTATAAAGCAGGAACAGCTCGACTTGCGCCCGTATAGCAGTGCCACAGCCGAAGCTGGCATCAGCTGGAATACAAAACCCATCAAAGGATCATTGTTTTACAGCAACCGCATAATGAAAAATGGATTTATTTCCACCAACACGCTGGTGCCGGTAACTGTTGAAAATTATGCATACGATACTCCCGTGCCGGGCGAGCGTATTAATTATTACAAAGACGGCAGTAAGACTACATATTATCTTACTTATAGCGGTATGCATAATGGCAGCTATAGCCGCAGCAATAGCGTTGAGCTCATTCTTCGTACCAATAAGATCCGTTTTCTGCAGACTTCTTTCGATCTCAATACTTCCTATTATCATACGTATTACCGGAATAGCGCACCTACTGTTGATCTGGGCACTACCGGCCAGTCAACTGTTGATTATTCAAAAGAAGCGGTGTTTGGGATTTATAACCAGCAGGAGGCGTCTTCTACCAATATCAAATCCACTCTTTCTGCCAATACGCATATTCCGGCTTTGCGTATGACTGTAGTGCTTACCGGCGAAGTATTCTGGATGTCGCGGACAAATACCTATACATCGTCAATTTATCCGGCAGGCTATCTTGACAAAAATGGGAAGGCATACTCACTTACCCCTGAGCAGGCTCAGTCAAATGACTATATCCATCTCCGCAGAAAAGGCGTGGAAGGAGGTGTACGCAATGTGCCTTCTGCTGTTTATTCGAATATGCATTTGCGCCTGAGCAAAGAGATTGGAGATGTATTACGCCTGTCATTTAATGCATTTAATGTATTTAATATCCGCCCGCGCCTATGGGGCGGTACAGGTTATTATTATTTCAACGGGCAGCCTTCTTATAGCGTTGCCATGGCATTTTCTATAAAATAAAATCAACGTATGCGAACAATGAATCGGTTATCGGCCCTGGCACTGCTGCTGTTGTTTCTGGTGGCAGGATGTAAGAAAAAAGATCTGACACCATCGGCGCCGCCCATTAATGTTATTGTAAAAATGAGTTATGATAACAGCGGCGGCTCTTATGCTTTTCCGCTTGCAGGCATTAAGGTGAAACTGACCAACCAGATGAATATTGTGGTGCTGGAGCAGCAATCTGATGCAACCGGTCTCGCTATTTTCAACAGTGTAAGCTCCGGCTCTTATAATATTGACGCCAGCATTACCGTCAGTAAAGCAGACTATGAATCCATTACGGGATTGCCTTTAGAGACAGATGAGGTTACATTTAATGCTTCAAAAGCAGGCCAGGTTCTGAACACTACCACCAACAATACCATTGAAATGAAGCTGGAGTTTGGAGTGATTGGCGACTGGGTGATCAAACAGATTTATTATGCGGGTAGTCATACTACCAATGGAGCCAGCTTCCGCGACCAGTTTATAGAGATCTATAATAACTCCAATAAAGTAATGTATGCCGACAGTTTATACATCGCACAACTTTTTGGAAGCAATACAGTAAGTCCTGATCAGAGTACAGGGAATTTTATTAATGATGGAGGATTATTGCAGGGCCAGTGGGACTGGAGCAAATCATATGGCAATACTGCAGGAGCAGATGCTGTTACCAAGTATGTATACCCCCGTACTATTTTCCGTATTCCCGGAACCGGTACGCAATATCCGGTACAACCCGGCGAAGGCATCGTGCTGGCAGCTACTGCGGTTAATCATAAAGCTCCCTATACCAATGCCGGCGGCGTGTCTGTAAATATCAATGATCCATCCCTCACGGTTGATCTTTCTGCTGCCAATTTTGAATTTTACCTGCGCGATGCCATACCTAATCCGCTTGATTCAGACGTTGACAATCCCGGCGTGCCCAACCTTGTGGTAGTGGATCGTATTGTAAACCGCGACCTCATACTGGATAATCCAGGTCGCGAAGCAATCATCATTTTTAAATCAAAGGCCAACCTTACTACAGAATTCAGCAGGCTTGCCACGCCCAATTATAAAACCGCTGCTGACACGGTGGGACGTGACCGTTACCTGCAACTGCCAAATTCGGTTATTATTGATGCCGTGCAGATTCAACACGCTACTCCGGCCAGTCGTGTACCACGCAGACTGGTAGGCTCGCTCGATGCCGGCGCATACAATGTACCTGCAGGGCAATATTCTTCACAGTCTATGATTCGTAAAACAGCTACCTCTGTCGGAGGCCGAAAAGTGTTGCGGGATACAAATAACTCTACAGAAGACTTCGATTATTTTGGCCGGGCCGCGCCTGGACAGTTTAAATAGTATAAAGAGTATAAAACGATAAAGAGTTTAAAGGGAATTAAGAAAGTTTCATGTTAGTCAGGATAGTTTTTTTATCATTCGGTCTGTCTTTTGTTGCGGGTGTAAACGCGCAGGATAGTAGTGGCCGGTTACTGCAGTCGGAACAGTTTCAGCGTTTGTATACATTTTACACAGCCGATGCAGCCATTCAGCCATTAAATCCAGTAGCGAATCATGCACAGCTTACAGCAGGGTATGGTCGCACCAGCGGCAGCTATCGCCTGGCGCAGGCGGCACCCGTACAGCAGGACATTTTTTTTAAAACAGAGGGTACGCGACAGTTGGGACGTTATCTTCTTAGCGGTTATTTCGGGTATACACATACGCTTCAGGATAGTGTAGGATATACCTTACGCTATGGTGTCAATGATCCGGATCCCTATTATTTTTATGCCTACAAAAAAGGAAGCTGGCAGGTAGGACAATACCGCCTGCAGGCCCAGGTAAGCCGTCCTTTTTTGCACGATAAATTGCTGGCAGGTGCCGGTATACGTTATCAGACAGTGAATGCGTGGCGCAGTAATGACCCCCGGCCGGAACAGTTCAATTATCATACAGATCTGGAGGCAAGTCTGCATTATCGTTTGAGTCCCCGTCATAGTATCGGACTCGGCGGCAGTATTACCAGCATAAAAAAAGAAAGCAGTGTTCAATATCGCAACAAGGATTATCAGCTAAGTATGGCTTATCCCGAGTATGTGAAACGCATGCAATACGGATATGGTTTTGAAGACAGGGCTTCCAATTCGGAACTGAAGAGTACCGGAAGGGGCTATGCCTGGCAAGGCGTTTATCAGGGAAAATTCAGGATAGGAGAGGTTACGGCCAAAGGAGGCTATTCTTACCTCGGGTCAGATTATAAGGGAGACTCTACCCGCTATTTTCCCAAAGGCCGCTACGGATCGTTTTATGAAGACCGCTGGAATGCACAATTACTGTGGCAGTATCGCCGGCAGCAACAGGCATATATGATAGAAGCCGTATACATTCATCACCTGGGCCGCGACTTCAACGAGTTTTTGAAGACCAATAATTATGTATACGCTTTTGAAACGATACAGCTTCGTCCATCCTTCCAGTATTACCGCGATTCGGTATTGCAGTTTGAACTGGGGCTGGACCTTGCGCTAACCGATTTATTCAGGGCCGATGGCAATGCGGGAGTAGTTACCGATTATCAGTATGCGGAGGCCGCTGTGCAGGGAGCCTGGTATTTCAGTATAGATAAAAAAGGCTGGCTAAAGACCGGTTTGACAGCCGGTATCCGCACAGCTGTTTCTCCCGTAATCACGCTGCCATCGCAGGTTTCATCATTTGTGCAGAACGTGATAATTGCCGACTATTACTATTACGATGCCACTGTCTTTAAAGCGGGGGTAGATCTCCTGTATAATCGGTCCGTGGGAGAAAACGATGGTTTTGTCCGGTTGAAGCTGATTTATGATCAGGCACAATTAAGTAATCAGGTTTTACCAGGTTTATGGAAACCAGGTAAGCAACGTGTGTACTGTGAAGCTGGTATAGGCATAACTTTGCGGTGATGAAAAAGCTGCTTGTATTTGGTGCTCTGGCCACCATTATTTTTGCCTGCTCGGTGTCTGTAAAGACAACCGGCAAACAGACTGCGTATGTAATACCAGCCGGTACCTATGAGGATACATTACGTTTTTTGTATTCGCTACCGGCCGATCAGTGGCCGGCACCTTTTATTGATTCGGGTATTGTGTGGAAGGAACTGGGAATAATACCCGAAAGTCCGTTGCAGGCACAAAAGGATTCATTACGCCATCTGATTGAGCTGGGAAAGACATTGTTCTTTGATCCCCGCCTGAGCGGCAGCAACCAGATATCCTGTGCCAGTTGTCATATTCCGGATCTTTCCTGGACAGATGGACGGAGTAAATCGGTAGGGCATGATCAAAAGCAGAATAAGCGCAACTCGCCGGGGCTGCTGAATGTTTGGGGATATGAACGTCTTTTTTGGGACGGTCGTAGCTCATCGCTGGAAGACCAGGCTTTTGGCCCCATCAACAGCGAATCGGAAATGCATAGCGACATGCCTGAGCTGATGCGTAAGCTGCGTCGTATTCCGGGGTATAAACCCCTGTTTGATTCAGCTTTTCATGGCGAGGGTATTACACCCGAAACCGTTACGGGTGCAATCGCTGTATTTCAACGCACCCTTGTTAGCCGTAAAGCTGATTTTGATGATTTTTTGCAAGGCAAAAAAACGGCTATGAGCGATGCTGCCCTGCGGGGTTTACATCTTTTCCGTACCAAAGCACGATGTATGAACTGTCATTTTGGACCGTTATTTACAGACAATGATTTCCATAATATAGGAC
>JAGODE010000251.1 GCA_017998385.1 Chitinophagaceae bacterium
GCATACTTGTAATAAATATCCTGAAACTCGACCCGGGGTTTATAATAAGGCATTACATCCTCATATAATACCTGGGCTTTGTTATATTTTTTTTGCACGTAATACTTCTCAGCCATCCGCAATTTATACTCAGGGTCAGGGCTTTTAAGCACTTTCGTAATGCTCTTTTTGCCACAGCTGCCCAGCAGGAATGCCACAATAATAACGGGTATAAAACGCATAAGGGTGTGCAAAGTTAATAGATAAGGGGCAAATCTTGGATAAAAAAGATAGGACGCCAAGGCGACTGCGTTAAGGTTTTGATAAAACACGATAAATCAACACGCTAGCTCTGCCAATCGCACTCCTGGCTCTAAAAAACAACCCCCGCATTTGCGGGGGTTGTGGGCAAAAAGTTATACGAGTGACTTATTTCTTGCGGAGGTTGGGGTGAGGAGGAGCTACCTGGGCAGGACCTTCTTCACCGGCGTTAGCACCACGGAGATCAACTGTGTTGCAATCACCACCATCGTTACCATAGTTGAAGATGAAACGGTCAGCGCTTACACCTTCTTTCTCTACCAGGTAAGTGATTACTTTATTTACGTGATCCCAGCTCAGCTGCTGTTCTTTCTTGTTAGAAGAGCAGTAGCCTACAACCACTACTTTACAGTCGGGGTTGTTGCGCATACGGGAAGCTACAGAAGCCAGAACAGCTTTAGCGTCATCAGTCAGGTTGTTAGAAGCTGATTTGAACGTAACGCTGGGCAGAGCTCCCAGTTTGGTAGCACAATCAGTAACCACAGGCTGAATGTTTTTGCAGCACTCAGGATCAGGGCATTTACCAACACCATCAGCATCAACCGGCTGGCAATGAGTGGGGGTAATCAGTTCTTTATCCTTATAGTCAGGTACACCGTCACCATCTGTATCGCGGCTTACACCACGGCTGTCAACAGGTACACCGGCAGGAGTTTGCTCGAGGTCAAACTGGTCAGTTACACCGTCACCATCAGCATCGGGCAGAACGGGTTTGGGGAGCTTCATGAGGCGGGGGTTGCGGATCTCGCTGTATGCATAGTCCAGCGGATTCAGCCACCACAGTGGCTCAACAGATTTAGCACCCAGGTTGATATTCAGACCAATTGATGCATAGTTGTAAGAATCATAGTCAGGAGACAGAGCGGCATTGCCACCGGGATGCTCCTGCCATTGCTGTCCGTCGAGCAGATCGTCTTTTACAATTACGATACGATCTTCAATAGCCAGGTTCAGGCGGTTGCTGAGTTTGAAAGCGATACCGGCACCGAAAGTACCAGAGGGTTTGAATGTTTTGCCAAACAGTTTGGGGCGACGGTCACCCTGATTCTGGGCATCTGATTCATAGCTGTTGTCGAGCATATCTTTCAGTGCTTTCTTGGTGTCTTTACGATCTTTATAGATTCCCTGAGGAATGCTTGCGAAATTGTAAGGATTATTGTTTTCATCCAGAGCATTCACTTTGGTTTCGTAGATAGTACCACCTATACCAGCGATCGCATAAATGTTCATGCCGGTTTTGGATTTGTGAAAGCGGATGTTGTTGAGTGTGAAAATACCTTGCAGCGACAGGTCCTGAAGTTTGGTTTTGTAGTTCAGGAAAACAGGATCACCACCGGCATAAGGGTCAGTATAACCTGCAGCCATCCATGGTGTGTTCTTATTAATATTTTCTGTGTATCTCCAGGCCAGACCTTTGGCAGTACCATTCATGTATTCAAGACGCATAGAGAATACATACCCAAAAGCCTTCCTTACATGTAAGCCGAAGGCAGGAGTGGGGAATATAGCCGGTACGTCACCGCTGATGGTGGTAGCGCCACCCTTAATACCAATTTCCCATTGGTTGCGGGGTTTTGCAGGAAAATTATACGTTCCGTTGAGAAACTCTGTATGCTGTGGCATACGTTTGCTCGGAACCACCGAAGAATCAGAGGGATCATAACTGCCACCCGTTTTCACCTGGGCTAAGCCGTATGATGCCATTAGGCAGAATAAACCCGCCAATAACATGTACTTTTTGCTTACCATAACTGAGGATTAAGATTTGACGAAAAACAATGTCCTAAATAAAACGCAAAAATAGGCTTTGAAGCTTAATTACCAAATTTTTGTGAAAATTATTACAGCCATTGAGGTTATTTTTCAATTACTTAGTCAAAAAAAGTACCTATTTCGTTGCATCGGCGGGCATTAATTTTTTGCGGCGTAAATTGCCGCTTTTATGACCCTTCCCGTCCACCTGATAGAAAAAGAGCTCAAGGAATTTGAGTCGCGGTTCCGCGAAGCGGTCCGTAGCCAGACCCCCCTGCTGGATCGTATCATGCGGTTCATTGTCAAGCGTAAAGGCAAACAGCTGCGTCCCATGTTTGTGTTGCTTTCTGCCAAATTGCTGGGCCCCGTTTCCGATCCCAGCTACCGGGCAGCCTCCCTCGTAGAACTACTGCATACAGCCACGCTGGTACACGACGATGTGGTAGACGACAGCATGGAACGCCGTGGTTTCTTTTCTACATATGCTCTCTGGAAAGCAAAAGCCAATGTGCTCATTGGCGACTACCTGCTGGCTAAAGGATTACTGCTTTCACTCGATCATAGTGATCATCAGGTATTACATATCCTGTCAGATGCGGTCCGTAAAATGAGTGAGGGCGAACTGCTTCAACTCGAAAAAGCACGCTCCCTCAACCTGAAAGAAGATATTTATTTCGAAATCATCCGTAATAAGACTGCCTCACTGCTGGCATCTGCCTGCGCCGCCGGAGCCTGGTCGTCCAGCCAAAACCTGGAACTGACCGAAAAAATGCGCTTATTCGGTGAAAAAGCGGGTATCGCATTCCAGATAAAAGACGATCTTTTCGACTATTCCTGCGAAAACGTGGGTAAGCCTACCGGCAACGATATAAAAGAAAAAAAACTGACACTGCCCCTTATCTATACCCTTAATACTATAGATAAAGCTACCCGCAGAGAGATCATCTACGTGCTCAAAAATAAAAACCAGGACCGCCAGCGTGTAAACTGGGTAATAGACCGGGTAAAAGAAGCCGGAGGCATTGCCTATACAATCGAAAAAATGAATGCCTACAAACAGGAAGCCCTTGACATACTGGCACAATTTCCGGAATCAGACATCCGGAAAGGGCTCGAAGACCTCGTAAGCTATGTAACCGACCGGAAGTATTAATAAAATGGGCCAGCCCCTGCAGGCTATGCCCGCATTGACTCATTTGTAAAAGGATTGGTGTATGGAAAAGAGATGGTCGGTATTACCCTTCAACGAAACTGCTGCAATCAGCCTGCAGGAAACACTGGGCATTCACCGCATCCTCTGTCAGCTGCTGACGCAAAGAGGAATTAACGATTTTGATAGTGCCCGCGCATTTTTTCGTCCGCAACTGGACCAGTTGCACAGCCCATGGCTGATGAAAGACATGCACAAAGCTGTAAACAGACTGCTGCAGGCATTTGAAAAGAAAGAAGCCGTGCTGGTATTTGGCGACTACGATGTAGATGGAACCACCGCTGTTGCCAGCTTTTATTCCTTTCTTAAAAAAATACATTCCCCGCTGGGCTTTTACATTCCGCACCGCTACCGCGAAGGATATGGAGTAAGCAGGGCCGGTATTGACTTTGCCCACGTAAACGGCTATTCACTCATTGTATCGCTCGACTGCGGTATCAAATCGGTAGAACTGATTGCCTATGCCAAAAGTCTCGGAATTGATTTTATTGTATGTGACCACCACCTGCCCGACGCGGAACTTCCTCCGGCTGTGGCTATCCTGAATCCAAAACAAAAAGACTGCGCTTACCCATATAAAGAATTATGTGGTTGCGGCGTTGGTTTTAAGCTGATGATGGCTCTTGCAGAAAAACTGGAGCTGGCAGCAGACAGTGTGTGGGAATACCTCGATCTGGTAGCTACCGCTATAGCCGCTGATATTGTACCTGTAACAGGTGAAAACAGAATACTGGCCTTTCACGGTCTGCAAAAAGCAAACCGTCAACCCAATCATGGTATTAAAGCCCTTGCGCACCTGAGCGGCCTTCAGAAAGAATTACTCATCAACAATCTTGTATTCATGATTGCGCCGCGCGTAAATGCAGCCGGCCGCATGGATGATGCCTCCAAAGCCGTACAGCTTTTTATTGCCGAAAGCTTTGAAGAAGCATTGCATTATGCAGAAATGCTGCACAATGATAATACCGACCGCAAAGAGGCCGATCTGCAAACCACACAGGAAGCCATTTCTTTAATCGAAAATAATCCTGCCTGGCACAATAGCCGTTCTACTGTATTGTATCAGCCTCACTGGCATAAGGGAGTAGTGGGCATTGTAGCCTCGCGTGTAATTGAACAATACTACCGGCCAACCATCATCCTTACCAACTCAGGCGATTATGTTGCGGGCAGCGCACGCAGCGTTCCGGGTTTCAATCTGTACGAAGCAATTCATGCCTGCCGTGATCTGCTGCTCGGCTATGGCGGTCACTTTGCCGCAGCAGGTATGACCCTGGAGATGCAGCAGGTAGATGCATTTCGTCAAAAGTTTGAGGAAATCGTATCCGCTACCATCGACCCGCAACTGCTGATACCCGAAATCGTCATCGATGCAGAAATTGATTTTTCCGACATCAACTGGACCTTTTATCGCATACTCACACAGATGGAGCCTTTTGGCCCCGAAAACATGCGGCCTGTTTTTATAACCCGGCATGTAACAGATAGCGGCTTTTCAAAAATTGTAAAAGAGCAACATCTTCGTTTTTCAGTTCGACAGGGCGAAACATTGTTTACTGGTATCGGGTTTGGCATGGCAGATAAATATGCATTACTCCAAAACGGTCAGCCCGTAGATATTGTATATAAGCTGGACGAGAATGAATGGAACGGATCAAAAAGCCTTCAGCTCCGCGTTGTTGATGTAAAGGCGTCGCAATAATATTTTACCCTTAACCACCTGCAAAAAACCGCAGCACCGGTTTATATTATATTACTGTTACCGGCATAATCCGATAAATGCTTCGCGTAGTTTTACTGTGCAAACAAAAACGACAACACTTCTTTTTTGAATGCTGTTTTTCCTTAGCTTAGTTGACCAACCCGCCAGCTCCTCTAAAAAACCATCACCGGTAAGGCCCGGATCTGATAGCACAGCACATTTCTACTAAACCAAACAGCATATGAGAAAAATCTACTCAGGAATTTTTCTTTTCCTTTTTTCATTTCTGCTAAGCAGAGCTGATGCACAGGTTGTCATCAGCCAGGTATATGGCGGCGGCGGCAATAGCGGCGCCACTTATACCAACGACTTTATTGAACTTTTTAACCGTGGCACCGAGGCAGTGAATGTAACCGGATGGTCGGTACAATATGCCAGTGCTACAGGAACCAGCTGGCAGGTAACCACACTTTCCGGCACTATTCCGGCCGGCGGCTATTACCTGGTGCAGGAAGGTGCAGGTACAGGCGGTACCACTCCCCTGCCCTCACCCGACGCTTCAGGCAGTATCAACATGAGCGGCACGACCGGCAAAGTAGCCCTTGTAAATAACAACACTGCACTCACTGGCAGTTGCCCGGGTACTGTGATAGATCTTGTTGGCTTCGGCACTACAGCCAACTGTTTTGAAGGCACCGCTGCCACACCCGCTCCTTCCAATACACTTGCTGTATTGAGAGCAGGCAATGGCTGCACCGACAACAACACCAATTCGCTGGATTTTGCAACGGGCGCTCCCAATCCGCGCAACAGCGCTTCTCCCCTGCAATCCT
This sequence comes from Chitinophagaceae bacterium, assembly GCA_017998385.1. Lineage (GTDB taxonomy): Bacteria > Bacteroidota > Bacteroidia > Chitinophagales > Chitinophagaceae > CAYMZZ01. The sequence goes on from JAGODE010000251.1 coordinate 5,798, forward strand.
GTGCAGCCTGCAATGCTCCTTCGGGCCAGGCCACTGCACTTAATCTTACTCCTGCCATTACCAGCATCGATGGCAGCTTTACCGCCGCTGCAGATGCAGATGGTTACCTCGTGCTGATCAGTACAGCTGTTACGCTGAGCCAAACTCCCGGCAATGGGGCGTCCTTCTCTGCAGGCAATACGCTTGGCAATGCTACCGTAGCAGCCGTTGGCAACACTACCACTTTTAGCACATCAGGACTTAATGCAGCTACCACTTATTATATCACTGTATTTGCTTACAAGAATACCGGCCCCTGCTATAACCTTGTTACACCCCTTGCCGGATCCGTAACTACAGCAGCCAACCCTGCTCCTACTGCCAGCGTAGGCGCCGGTAACAACGCAGCTGAGCCTGCCACAAACGGCAGCTTCACTGTAACCTTATCGGCTGCAGCTCCTGCCGGAGGTGTAACTATTACTTATAGCCTGGGTGGAACAGCCACGCTGAATGCAGATTATACAGACGCACTAAACGGCAACCTGACTATTGCCGAAGGGCAAAACAGCGGCACGATTTCACTGGCGGTAACAGATGATGCTGTTGCAGAACCGGCCAAAACGATCAGCATCACCCTGCTTACCGTCAATAATGGCTACGTGATCAGCAATGCCGCTGCCAGCATTGATCTTGCAGACGATGACATACCAGCCGCCCTGCCACTGGTAACCTCTTACAGTCAGAATTTCAACACGCTGGCATCTGCAGGCACAGGCAATGTCTGGACCGACAACAGCACTATACCGGGATGGTATGCCACCCGTACTACATACAATGCTGCAAACGGCAGCAGTAATGCTGGTGCATTGTATAGCTTTGGC
>JAGODE010000252.1 GCA_017998385.1 Chitinophagaceae bacterium
CCTGTATACTTTCGTGCCCGCCGGCAGCACGGTCAGCAGGCTGGCAGGCAATAAACGATGATAAGATCAGCAGGCTGAAATAGCTTGTTTTCATAGTAGTTAATTTATTAGCGTAAAGCTATCCCGGGCAGCAAAAAAAAGCATTTGCCAGTGTTGCAAATACCTTTGAATTTGTTGCAAAAGGTTAATAATCGACTACTTAGGAGCTGGCTTTGGATAGCTGTCCGGGAGGATAGCCAAAGTGGCGGGAAAAGCTGGTGGAGAAATTGGCCGGGTTGCCATAGCCGACCATATAAGCGACTTCGGCTACGGTAGCTGTGCGGTTTTGCAGCAATGCATGTGCCCGCTGCATCCGGATAATGCGGATAAGTTCGCCCGGACTTTGGTCAATGACCTGTTTCAGTTTTCGGTGCAGCTGCGTACGGCTGAGTGCCAGGTCACCCGCCAGTTGGTCGGCGCCATAGCCAGGATCATCTAAACGTGCAGCAATAGATGTTCGTACCTTTTCAATAAAAGCCTGCTCCATAGAAGGCAGATCCTTTAGCCCGCTCAGCCAAATGGGATCTTTGCTGTATTTCTCCCGAAGATGCTGCCGGTTTCGCAGAAGGTTTTCTGTTACCGCAATCAACTCCCTTTTATCAAAGGGTTTGGCCAGATAGGCGTCGGCACCTGTTTCAATACCCAGTATCCGGCTGTCGTGGTCGGCTTTGGCGGTTAACACGATCACGGGGATATGGCTGCTCCGGTCATCTGTTTTTAATATTTCACATAATTCATAACCATTGCGCTCCGGCATCATGATATCTGTAATAATGATGGATGGAATCTGCTCCAGTGCCAGTCTGGTACCTTCGGCTCCGTCTCCTGCACTGAGTACCTGATATTTTTCGCCGAGCGAGAGCGACATGAATAGACGGAGGTCTGGATTGTCTTCTACTATCAGGATGAGCGGACGGCCATCGGGTATCCTGTCCTCCGCAGCAGTCAGATCAACTGGCAACGGTATAGATTGTGCTGACGCTGCTGTGGGTGCTTCATCCGGCATAGCCGGTTCGTATGGAAGGGTAAGTACAAAACAGGAGCCGTGCCCTTCCTCGCTTTGCACCGTGATTTCTCCACCCAGGAGCCGGGCCAGTTCTTTAGTCAGCGATAAGCCAATGCCTGCACCTTCACGGCTGCGGGTATCGGAAGCGTCTACCTGGTAGAAGCGATCAAATATATAGGGGAGTTTGCTGGCAGGAATTCCAATACCCTGGTCTTTTACGGCAATGGTAAACCTGTTATCTTTCAGATAAGCTGTCTGCACTTCCACCTGCCCGTTTGTATGGCTGAATTTGATGGCGTTGGAAAGCAGGTTGTGCAGCATTTTTTCCAGTTTGTCTGTATCGGCTTCAATCCAAAGCTCGTTGAGTGATGAATGGAGAGATAACCGGATGTTTTTTTGTTGTGCCAGCGACTGAAAAAGTGCTATATGATTACGTGTCCATTTTACCAGTTCCAGCGGCTGTGTGACGATGTCAGGCTGGCCGTTTTCCAGTTTGCTGAGATCCAGCAGCTGATTAATGAGTTGCTGCAATCGCTCACTGTTTTGCACAATGAATCCGGCATACTGCCGCGTTAGCGCTTCCTGGCTGATTTGCAGCAGCTCCCGCGCCGGGTTCATAATTAAGGTAAGGGGTGTTTTGAATTCATGCGTGAGGTTGACAAAAAAACGGGACTTTACCCGGTCCATTTCCCGCAGTTGGTCGGCCTGCCGTTGTACCTGTTCGGTGCGTTCTGCAACAGTTTGTTCCAGGCGTTCGGCCTGTTCCTGCATCCATTTGTTTTTTTCCTGCTCACGGGCCAGCACCTGCTGTGCCAGCCGTTTGTTTTCCAGCAGCTGCTGTTCGAGGTTGCGGTTGGTATCGGCTACCTGCAGCGCCAGGTAAACGGAGAAAAATACGGGTAAAAGCAGGCTGGTGGCATGCATAATACCCATTACCTGCGGAAGGTTGAACCAGTTGAAAAGATTGCTTCCCACAACAACACTTGCAATCAGCGATACACACATGGCGATAGCGATCAGCCATAACCGTTTATTTCCGTTGCGGATAGCACGGCCTATCATGAGTGTACCATCAATAAAAACAAGTGTGGTAAATATGTCGATAGCAGATACAAACAGGCCGTCATTTATCAGGAAGTAGGGGCTCCATACAGAAAAGAAATAGACCAGCAATGCGAGCATGATGGTAGATACGATCCCAAGCCTGCGGCGTGGAATGCGGTTCAGGCTTACCTGGTAAAACAACAGTGCACCGGTAAAAGGAATCAGCGTCATCATGCTAAAGAATACCTGGTAGGCAGTATACTGCCAGTGAGGGTTATCGGTTACAATGGTGATGACGCGTGCCAGACCAGCCATGGCAGTCACACTTACAAAGAGACTGTAGTAAAGGTGCACTTTTTGTCGCGGGTAAAACAGGAACAACAGGAGGTGCACTACTACCAGCATCATCTGGATAGCAACACTGATGAGCAGCCGGTCATAAAACTGTTGTTCTTTTTTGGCACGTTCATTTAATGTATGCATATCAGATAACCAGGCCTGCAAACCCGCAAAATCCGAAAAGGCGGGATCGAAATTACAATACCTGACTGCCAGCAGGTGAGGAAGTGTATCTGTAAGGGATAATGGGAAAATAGTGTAGGGAGCGCGGGCTACAACAGCCTGTTCGGCATTGGTTGCAAAACTGCCGATGCTGCCAATACGCTGGCCGTCGAGATATAACACGGATGCACCATCCTGGTTGACCCTTAAACCGAGTGTGCGTGCATTCGCCTTATTTTTTTTTATCCAGATGCGAAACCATCCATATCCTTTCCAGCCAGGGGGCGCCACCTGCTGACCAAATTTGATGGAAGCAGAAACCCATCCTGTATCGGCATAGCCGGGCAGGGCGTATGTACTATCATCTGAAGGGGTGAAACGCCATTGTGTTTTTTCCAGCGAAATACTTTTGCCATTTAATATAGCTGTGTCGCTGACATCAATAATGGGCGACTGTGCATAACCTGCGAAACTGCTGGCAATGACAAGTGATCCCAGGATCAACAACAATTTGACTGGCTGCACGGTGTTGGTTAGGGTTTTGCTGTATGCTGAAGATACAGGTTAACAGGCAAAACACTCCTGTTCATATTTCGGATAATGGTTGACATGCCGGGACGGCGAATTTTCCGAATGTGGAGCATATGGGGTCAGTCTCTCAGCGGATGGCCTATTTCCCAGATATGCCCAAACGGGTCGGACAGTTTACCAATTTTCCAGGATTCTTCTGTGGTGACAGGGCAGATCTGGGTAGCGCCGGCGTTGATGGCTTTTGCAAAAATGGTATCAGGATCGCTTACAATCAGTATCATGCGCACGGGGCTTCCTTTCAGTGCAAAAGGGCTGTAATTGCCAAACTCCGGTTCTTCGCTGCCCAGCCAGAATTCGTTGCCATCGATCGATAATTTGGCCATTGTTCTTCCATTTTCCTGATCATATCGCTCCAGTACCTGCGCATTGTATGCGTTGCTGTAAAATTCGATAGCCGCGGCTCCGTCTGCTACCACCAGGAAAGCATGTAATACTGTTTTCATCCTATAAATGGTTGTTATCTGAATTTCGGAAAAAAAAGAATACGGCATAGATGAATAAAGAAACTTTCATCAGAGCAAAGTAAGATCCCTGGCGCATCGCAAGGAAAAAGTGAATAGGCCGGAGTAATAATGTGAAACATCTCTGTGATTTATGCGCCTCATTTTTGGCAAAGCCTGGTTACAGAATGTTATTATTAATGGGTGTGGTTTCCTTTTCTTCGTTTGGCAATGAGTGCGCCGGCAAGTATTGCTACAGCAAATGCAGCAATGGTAAGCAGTGCCGCCATCCTTTTTCTTTGTTGTTCTTTTCTGTGTTGCGCCAGTACCTGCTCGGTAGCATTTTCCACTTCTTTGTATTTCGCATCCGCAATATCCTGGTTGGTTTTGCGGACTATTTCTTTCATGCGGGCCACACTTGTACTCTCTCTTGCCAGTTGTATTTTATGTAAGGAATCGCCCAGCCGGTTAAGGCGTTTCATTTCTGCCGACAGCAGGCTGTCTTTCATTTGTGCAAAAATGCCGGTATAAAGAATGCAGCTTGCAGTAAAAAGGAGTATTTTTTTCATACAGGTGAAATAGGCAGAGCCCTGTTACTAATATACGAAAAGAGTCTGTCAGCGCATTATTGTTATCAATGATTGACGCTAATGTGTCAACCAACAGTTGTTGTGTAAGTTTTTTTATCGGAAGAGTACTTACAGATGTCCACAATCTGCCTGTGTACATTCTCCGTATTCCTTTTCCCAGCTTTTAGCTTTGAGCTTCTAATGGCCGGCGTACCCCGGCAGATCAATGACTCAAAACCTAATCAAATTGCGAATGAAAAAGATTTTTGCAGCCCTGTTGGGGCTTTCTGTAGCCGTATTGGCCCATGCGCAGAATGGCGGATTTAAAAACGGCGATAAACTGCTCAATCTTGGTATCGGCGTTAACTCTTATTATGACAAGGGGATTCCTTTTGGGGCATCCTTTGAAGCAGGTATTACAGATGCGATCAGTGTTGGTGGCAATGTAGATTATCTTTCTTCCAAATACGCCAGTGATTTCAAATTTACGGCGCTTTATATCGCCGCCCGCGGTTCTTATCACTTCAATGAACTGCTGAAGATAACCAACGAAAAAGTAGATGTATATGCCGGTGTTACCCTGGGGTACCGGGCTTTTTCCTGGAAAAATGATTATAATAACGGGGGATTGGGCAACAGTTATGGAAGCGGTGTTTTCCTGGGTGGTTATGCGGGTGCCCGCTATTATTTTGGCACTGGTATCGGCGCTTTTGCTGAGCTGGGTGCTATCGGCTCCACCAATGCACGTCTTGGTGTAGCCTTCCGGTTTTAGGGTATAGGTTGAGGTTTGTTTCCACGGCTATTGTGGTTTATAAGCGAAGAGTCCGCCTGGCGGGCTCTTTTTTGTTGCTATGATCAGGCCATGAATTTAGTCCTGGGAATCGGCAGAATATTCCCACCAGCTTTTGGTATTTCCGTTTTCGCAAATTCTTACGGGTGTTTTATGATGTAAATACCGTGCACAAGGTATTGCGGCAAACCGGGGCGTGAATATTTTCACACTTTCAAAACAATTAACCCCGTCAACGCCTGTTTATGAATTTTAGTAAAATAACCCTTTGCCTTTTTCTGGCAGCGGTATCATTTGCCGGTTGTAATAATTCCGAAAAAAATACCCTGCCTCCCGCACCTGCTTCTGTGACTCAGACACTCGCCTGGCTGCAGGGGCGTACCCTCACTGTACAGAAAGCAGGCTTTTATGGCGCACTTACTGTCAATAACAATACAAGTATCAATTGGATTGATACAACTGATAAAGCGGAACCGCTCGTAAAAGAAACCGTCCGCGAGCTGAGCAACTGGAACCTGCGTCTGGGTGCAGATTCCACTGTTGTTGTGAGCAGCAAAGGATCCACCTATCAGGGACATTATAAGGTAGATGACCAGCCGCAGGAAGGTGAGGCACCCGGCATAAGGCTGCGTGTAACCTACCCAGATCCCACATTTAGTTTTGGCGGCAGCGAACCCATGGAGGTAACGTATACCTATCTGGTAAAAGGAATAGATGCGAAAGAGATGCTGCTGGAACTGCCGAGAGAAATTAACCGGCAGAAATTACTGGCGCTGATGGAAGTGAGATGAGTATAAAGGGTTTAAAGAGTATAAAGGGTATAAAGAGGAAGTAGACGCATTTTATACCCTTTATACTCTTTAAACCCTTTACACTATTTATTTATCCCCACTGTAGTCTTTATCCCTTTAAACAACGTTTTCCAGCTCAGGTGAAATATGGACCTGTGTGTATCGCGTTGCATGTTGACTTTGGCGGTACGTATATTTCTTTTTTTGTCAGCGGGGTTCGATTTGCGGATGATGATATTGGCTGCCAGGCTGGCCAGCTTCTTTTTGCTTAACTCTCCGGATTCGGTTTCTTTTTCCAGCAAGGATACTTTGAGGTCTTCGTATAGCAGCCGCACGGTACCATGCATACCGTAGTTATGACCGGTAAAATTAAACTGAAGGTTATTAATCTGCCCGTTTTCCATCCTTGCCGGCCCCATTGGTTCTGTAAGTATATTGACCGCAGCAGCAGGCATACTGCTCAGTTCTCCATTAATGGTAAATTGTCCTTTGGGATGAAACAGGTAGAAGTTCCATTGAAGTTGTAGTTGTGCCCGGTTGAGAAATCGAGTTTGAATACGGGCCTGCATTACCGGATGCTCACGGGCATATTCTTTTATGTTGGATATATGCCTTACATGTGCCTGTGTATGCCGAAAGCTGACGATGCCGGCCATGCGTGTACCGGCATTTCGTTCTTTATAATTAATTGAGGCGGTTTCTATCTTAAGCGCATCAATACGCGTAGCAAGGTCAAAGCGCAGTAATGCCTGGTGAGGATATGTGCCCACGCGGTTTCTACCGTCATGCGGCAGGCCCAGATCGCGGTATATCTGCAGAAAGGCCTGCGACACCCGCACACTATCGGCATACAA
>JAGODE010000028.1 GCA_017998385.1 Chitinophagaceae bacterium
TATATAAACTGATCGCCTGTAGTAGGTAAGGCTGCCGGATAATCTCCCAGATCATATAAACGGCCTTTTACACGGCCATTGCCCACAAGATTAAAGTACCGGCTCATATATTCATAAGCCTGGCTCTGAAAACCGCTTCGGAGAGAGCCGTATACAAAAAGAGAGTGAATACCGGGAGCGCTCATAATTATTAATAATAAGATAAGCAATACTATCACTCAGGACTCTACGAGGAAAACATATACTTCCCGCGGGCCATGCACACCCACCACCAGCGTTTTTTCAATATCCGCTGTACGACTGGGACCTGTGGCAAAGGTGATAAGTGATGGTAATTGTGCACCATACTTATCTTTCACCAACTGCAATGCATCTTTCACATCGGGCAACAATTGCTTCATGCTGGCTATACATATATGAACAGGTGCATATACACTGGTACTGCGGCCACTCAGTTGCGCAGCACTCATTACAATCGAGCCTGTGCGGGCTACCAGGCATTCACAGCCGGTTATTGCCACATCACAATCAGCCAGACCACTGGTCACATGCCATTCGCCCAGGTTGACACCTGTGCTCCGCAGCAGTTCGTCTTCCACGCAATACACTTTTTGCCAGTTCATTTTTCTCACCAGGCTGCCAAGTTGAAAAGCAAGTTCCTGCTGATTGATGCAATACACAAAACGTCCCTGCAACTTGCCAAATTGCTCGGCAAACTCCACTTCCAGCTCCTGAGACACGGGTTGGTATACAGAGTCGCTCCCTTCACTTGCCGGAAAAGGCTGTGGCGTGGGCTGACTCAATGCTTCCCTTATTTTTTTCAATATATTCTCCTTTGCTGGCGAGAACATGTAAAGAGTTTATAAAATGATGCGGGCCTGGTCAGGTCAGGAAAGACTTAGCCATCCTGAATCAACCGGGCCCGCAGGTATAGATTTATTTAGGCAGCGCGTTGTTGGTCATATCGCTGTCGTAAGGTGGTACGCCGGCAGATATTTCACCGGTTTTACCTTCGGTCCCTTCTGTATTTTCTACAAGTGGTTTTTTCTCTTCAAAAGGCCTTTTACCAATCAGCGTTTCCACATCGCTCTGAAACAGCACCTCTTTATCCAGCAATGCTTCTGCCAGTTTAGCCACCTGCTCTTTTTTCTCTGTAAGCAGGGCTTTTGTACGGATGTAGGCATTGTCGATCAGTAAGCGTACTTCCTGATCGATCAGTTTGGATGTTTCTTCCGAATAGGGTTTTGTAAAGGTGTTGTCGGCCTGCGGGTCATAATAACTTACATTACCTACTTTATCATTCATACCATATACGGTCACCATAGCATAGGCCATGCGGGTAATCTGCTGCAGGTCATTTTGAGCACCGGTAGATATTTTGCCGAAGAAAATTTCTTCACTGGCACGTCCGCCGAGCGTCATACAAATCTGGTCAATCAGTTGATCCGTATTATACAGGTATTGCTCTTTGGGTGTGTATTGAGCATAACCCAGTGCTGCTGTACCCCGTGGCACAATAGTTACTTTCAGCAGGGGATAAGCGTGCTCCAGATACCAGCCGCAAATAGCATGGCCTGCTTCATGATAGGCGATGATACGTTTTTCGTCGGGTAATATGATCTTGTTCTTTTTCTCAAGACCACCGATCACGCGGTCTACTGCGTCCTGGAAGTCCTGCATATCTACTGCATCTTTTCCTTTACGGGCTGCAATCAGAGCGGCTTCATTACATACGTTGGCGATATCGGCACCGGCAAAACCAGGTGTCTGCTCGGCCAGTTTATGTACATCCAGGCTTTCAGAAACCTTTATGGGCTTAAGGTGTACTTTGAAAATAGCTTCACGGCCTTTTACATCGGGCTTATCGATGCTGATCTGCCGGTCAAAACGGCCGGGGCGCAGCAACGCGGAATCCAGTACATCGGGGCGGTTGGTGGCTGCCAGTATAATAATACCGGTATCTGTACCAAAACCATCCATTTCAACCAGCAGCTGGTTAAGTGTGCTTTCGCGTTCATCATTACTCATCATCACATTCTTACCACGTGCACGGCCGATGGCATCAATCTCATCGATGAAGATGATACAGGGGGCTTTTTCGCGTGCCTGCTTAAAGAGATCACGAACACGGCTGGCACCCACACCCACAAACATCTCTACGAAGTCTGAACCACTGAGGCTAAAGAAGGGTACCTGTGCTTCTCCTGCCATTGCTTTTGCCAGCAGGGTCTTACCGGTACCGGGAGGGCCAACAAGCAATGCCCCTTTGGGTATCTTACCACCCAGGGATGTATATTTTTTAGGACTTTTCAGGAAGTCCACGATTTCCATTACTTCTACTTTGGCTTCATCAAGACCAGCTACATCTGCAAAGGTGATATTCACCTTTGTGCCTTTGTCGAAAAGTGTAGCTTTTGATTTGCCGATATTGAAGATACCACCGGGACCGGCGCCTCCGCCTGCTCCGCCACCCATTTTACGCATGAGCAGTATCCACAGGCCTACAAAAAGCAGTACCGGTATCAGGAAGGAAAGTGACTTGCTGAAAATATCGCTATCAGGCTTTACACGTTCTGCTTTAGCAATACCGGGATTTTCTGAATAGAATTTGCGCATATCATCCTTAAAAGAATCTCCCGAAACTATTTTAAAGGATACATGCGGCCCGGCTTCATTTATCTTACCATTTATATTTTTGGTGAGCAGGCTGTTGTATTTAGGGAGCGCCTCTGTTTTGAGGTATACACGCACGGTGTTTCTGTTAGGAACGATCTCATACCTGTCCACATCACCATCTTTCAGCATCTTTTCAAAAGTGTCCTGTCCTATATCCGCTGAATTGGATGAAAAGGGCGGGAACAGTGACATACCAATGAGTACGGCAAAAATGATGGCATACACCCAGTAGATACTGAAGCGGGGGCCTTTGCGCGGCTGACCCGGTTCATCGCCATTACCATTTGGGCGGCCTCCAAAACGGGGTGAGCTGTTTTTTTCGTTCTTATTATTATAGGATGGTTCTTGTGCCATATGAATTCGTGATATTCCTAGCTTTTTATAAAATTATGGAAAAGGATACCTGTCGGTATCCGTAGAATTGTTAATCCTTATGTTCCTGTACTCCGGCATCGCTCCACATTTCTTCGAGGCCGTAAAATTTCCGGTTATCTGGCAGCATTACATGCACAACCACATTTACATAATCAATCAGCACCCATTGAAGGTTTTTCATTCCTTCATGATGATAGGGCTTTTCATCGCATAGTTTTTTTACCTGCGCTTCCACATGCTCTGCTATAGCTCTGATCTGCGGCTGATTGCCGGCTTCACAGATAATAAAGAAGTCCGCAACCGCTTCATTTATTTTACGGAGATCGAGCGATACGATCTTTTCACCCTTCTTCTCCCTGATAGCAGTGATAATGGTGTTGATGATTTTTGAACGTAGCGTTAACCGGGCTGCACTTTTCCTGGTACGAGTAGACAGTGATGCAAGTTGTTCCAATAATGAAATAGTTTTTTAATAAGCAATTACCAATGTCTTACTGGCTGATTTACAACGATCGGCCATCGGTAACCGGAAACTAGTTTAATTTGCCCAAAAATAGCAATTAATTGCCAGAACCTTCCTTATATAACCCGATTGGCTCCTCATTTGTTGAGCTTGAGTCTGTAGATAGTACCAACAATTATGCCCTTAGTGCCATACATGAAGGTTTGGCACAGCACGGAACAGCCGTTTTTGCACATGAGCAGGTAGCCGGCAAAGGCCGGCGAGGCAAAACATGGCTGGCAGAAAAAGGTAACAACCTAATTCTCAGCATGGTAATTAATACATCGCCATTATTGCCTACCCAACAGTTTCAGTTGAGTGCCTGTGTAGCAGTTTCCGCCCTACAGCTTTTTCAGGAACTGGCAGGTGAGGATACCCGAATAAAATGGCCGAACGATTTATACTGGCAGGACAGAAAGGCAGGAGGTATTCTGATTGAATCCATTATAGGCGCCGGCACCTGGAAATGGGCCGTTGCCGGAATTGGCATTAACATAAATCAGGTTTCATTTGCCGGCGTTGGCGGCAGGCCGGTATCACTGCGGCAGATCACAGGCCGCCCGCATGATGCACGCAGCCTCGCCCGGCAGCTTTGCAGAATTATGGATGCGAACTGGCAACAACTGCTCACCTCAGGCTTCGATATTATCTACGAACTGTACCAGCAAAACCTGTATAAACGGGGCGAGCTGGTCCGGCTACGCCATGGCAGCCGCAACTTTGATGGCCTTATCAAAGGAGTAAGCCGGGATGGCCGCCTGCTGGTAGAGCATGGCCTGGAAGAAAGTTTTGCCACCGATGAGGTGGAATGGATCTTTCCCGACCCGGAACGTTCCGGAAATTTGTAACTTATAGAGGCAACCCACCACAGATTTTTACCGATTGGCATGTAAACCAACCTATTTTGCTGCCGGCTGATGAACTGGAAATCCATATCAGGGGCTGCACCCTGAACAACAGAGAGAGCCAGAAAAAAATTTACAGCTCTTTCTATGGGTATGCTATGTCCATTTGCCAGCGTTACGCCAGCCGGGAAGAAGATGTGCTCGAGATCATGAATGATGGTTTTCTGAAGGTTTTTGTAGAAATCTACCGGTTCAGGCCGGCTTATGCAGACTCTGTAAGTTCATTTAAGGGTTGGCTCAGAAAGATCATGATCTATACTGCCATCGATCATTTCCGCAAACATCACAAACATGGGATAACAACTGAGTTGCATGAGGCCTATCTGCATACGCCAGATACGGCCGAAGATGCGCTGGATAAGATTTCCTATGAAGAAATCCTGGCTGCTATCCGGTTTCTGACCCCCGGTTACCGAACGGTTTTTAACCTGTTTGTAATCGAGGGGTTCAGCCATGAGGAGATTGCCAGTGAACTGGGCATCAGTACCGGCACCTCCAAGTCAAACCTGGCCAAGGCAAGAAAGCAGCTTCAGAAAATATTGTTTCATCAAAATGAAATAACCAGGAAAAATGTGGTCTGAAGAGTGGGATAAAAAAATACAATCAGCTGCCGGTAATAGCCAGCCAGAGTTCCAGGAAAAATCCTGGGACCAGATGGAAGCGTTGCTGGAAAAACATCTTCCTGCAGAGAAGAAACGCCGCCGGCTGTTTATTCTTTTCTTTACCCTGCTCACCACCGGAGCAATCGTATTCCTGATATTACAGCAACGCCCGGCCAAACCTAATCTTACCAGCACCGAACAGACTGCAGAGACGCCCGCCGTTGCACCATTGCCTGATGCCAGCAAAGAAAAGAAGCAGGCCGCTGGTAAAAAAACTCCTCCCTCTGCTGCTGATGCCGGTATAGTGCGCGATGAAGCAGCGCCCGTTGGCAATGCTGCTCCTGCAACAACGTCTGCCGCCACATCTGCCCCGGCCCATACCGGTTTGGCCGTCCGAAAAAGCAAAAGAACTCAGCCAAAACTGAACACATCAGCGCCGGTTACCGAAAATATCCGCAAACAGGATGTTGCTATACAACAAAAGACCGCTAATCTCCCTGCAGAAGATAACAGCCACGAAACAAAAACCATTATCGTTGGCAATGATGTGAACACTATAAAAAAATCTGTTCCGCAAACAGAGACCACAACTGTGATGCCGGCGATTGCCGACAGCAGCACAATAAATAAAAAAGATGAACAGGCTGCAGCAGATAGTGCTGCCATTGCTGAAGCAGCAAAGACTGCCGGTAAGACTGGCAAAGCCGCTAAGCCATTCAGTAAACGATTCGGTATTACCGCCTCCCTGGGTGTTGATGTAAACGGGGTTCGTCTCCATGAGCTAAACAATGCAAAAACCGTATGGGGAGTGGGTTTCAGTTACGATATCAGCCGCCGGCTCACACTACGCACCGGTTTTTTTGCCAGCCGTAAAATTTATGTAGCCAAGCCGTCAGATTATCATCCTCCCTATAATTTCTGGAACTATTACCCCAACCTGCAAAAGATTGATGCCAACTGTATGATCTATGAGATACCGTTATCGGTAATATATAATGGCGGTAATACGGCAAAAAGTCACTGGTTTGCTTCTGCCGGCCTTTCGTCGCTGATCATGAAATCGGAAGAATATGGCTATTCGTATAAAGATGCCAGTGGTCAGCCCCGTTATTATACACGCAGCCTCTATAATAAAAACCAGCATTTGTTCAGCACCCTGCAGCTTTCGGGTGGTTATAATATCCGTCTTTCATCGCGGGCTTCGTTGCTGGCAGAGCCCTATCTTAAGCTGCCGGTTTCAGGTGTTGGCTATGGCAAAGTGCGTCTGTACAGCGCCGGTGTAATGCTTACTGCCATCGTGAAACCTTTCGCAAAAAACTAATGCACAGGGGCAACGCACTGCTGCTGGTAACCGATAAGATGGAAAACTACCAGCATGAAGCAACTAACCAGCATCGTATTTGTCGTTCTTATTTCATTTCTTATTCTTAATGCCTGCAGCAAGGGAGGAGGAGGTAATACGCCACCCAATAATCCCTGTGCGGGAGTTACTATTGTCGTAAACGGCACCGCTGTCAATCCTACTACTGTAGGTGGCACCAATGGCAGCATCACCGTTACAGCTACCGGCGGATCGGGTTTTACCTACAGTATCAATGGTGGCACATTCCAGGCCGGAGCCGTTTTCAATAACCTGGCCGCCGGTACACATACCATCACGGCAAAAACCAGCGATGGCTGCACCGGTTCACGTCAGTTTACACTTACTAACCCCACACCATCCTGCGCAGGTGTGAATATTGTGGTCACTGCCGCTGCTACTTCTGCAATACCCTGCAATACACCGGCTACAGGTACCATTACTGCATCTGCAACAGGCAGTACAGGATTTACCTACAGCATCAATGGCGGCACCTTCCAGGCATCCGGTTCATTTACCAGCCTGGCCCCGGGCGATTACACCGTCACAGCACGTGATGCCAATGGCTGTACGGGTACAGCTGCAGTAACGATAACCAGTGCAGCAGCCGGTCCGCTCTTTACAGCCGTACGCAGCCTGATCAACACCAACTGTGTAAGCTGTCACAACAACAGCATAGCCAATGGCGGTATGAACTGGACGGTTGATTGCAATATTGTCATCAATAAAGACCGCGTAAAAGCACGTGCTGTGGACAACAACCCCAGTTCTATGCCTCCCACAGGTCCGCTGTCGCAGGCAGACAAAGACAAAATCACAGCCTGGATCAATGCCGGTGGCCGATTCTCCGATTAATCCGCCCATTAGTGTCCTATACATCAAGGGTTCCTGTAAAAACAGGAACCCTTACTTTTTAACCAACTGTTCTTGCTGCGAGAGCCCGATAGATGCAGACTACAGGTGGTTAGCTGTGTCTGCCGAAATACATTTATTATTTTAACCGCGTTTCTTTTTCCATAACAGATCAAAGTCGCGCGAAATGGTGAATCCCCATCTGAACTGTCCCTTACCCCAGGAAGAAACGGTGCGTGCAATAAACCGGTTTTCGAGAATTTCTGTAGCATTGGTGAAATTGAGATGAAAAACGTGACCGGCTGTGAGTATTTCTATCCCTACGCCCAGTGCATCATAAAATCGTACACCCTGCGACTTAAAAAAGTCTGTGCTTTCCTGACTGCGAAAAGTATGGAAGTAATCCACCAGCAGGCTGAAGCGTCCTTTTACCGGAAGCCGTACAGCACCGCCCAGCGCAAAAAGTGTTTTATCATCGCCTGGCACTACCCAGTTGCGATGCACCAGTGTTGGGCTTAACTGCAGACTTATTTTACCGGCACGCCGCGCCAGCATAAGCTGCACAGTCTGACTAAGCCGGTCCGAAAAATTGCCGAAAGAATTTTCCTGATCTGGCTGTGTACTGCGTTTCATACCGGATGCCACTACATTGGCAAACAGCGTAGCCGATAAGGGGTGGCGGGCATCATTGGCCTGCTGCAAAATGCGATACCGCAGCCCCAGTTCGTATAACTGCTGCACCAGACCCGCTCCTTTGGCTCGGGCCGCCACCAGGTTTACCCGGCGGCTTAAACCGTATTGGAAACCTATACGTACATCGGTAGCATTATCGAGTCCAAAGAAGGTTTTGGCGCCTCCATTATCACCGGCTATGTCCCCAAAATTGTGTGTGACCTTAAACTCCAGTATTCCTTTTGGTAATAATTCGACTGTATTGGCATTGATTAGGCGGGGCGAGGAAAATACCCAGATATAGTCCGGGGCAGCTTTGAGTGTATCTTTTCCCGGTGTCTGCGCTCCTGCAGCACTGGCTGCAAGCAACGCAGCCGATAGCATGAATTTGTGCATATTTCAATTGGTTTCTATTCCAATCGGAATATGCGGCCGCAGCGTTGCCCCTGTATCCGGGTTATTGAATCAATTGCCAGAGCGATTCATTATTGCCAAACATGCGCCGAAAGGGGTCATACGCACGATCGGCCACCGGCTGAAAACTTTTTGCCTTTCTGAATTCTGTCCAGCCGCTGCAAAACGTCCGAAAGCCTTCCGCATCCTTTTCATGTATACGCAAGAGTGCCTGTTGTAGTAGCTCAACTACAGCAGAGGGGAGTTGATGATGATAGGCCAGAGGACCGAGGGGAATATCATTGAAGCTGGCAACCACTAAAGCTTTGCGGTCAAAATCGTGACGGAGCTTTGCTGTGTCTGCTTCAGCACAGCCGCAACCCGCCAGCTGAGCTTTTCCGCTTAGCACATCTGCTACAGCCTGCTGATGTGTGCCGGCATAGTATGTGTCGAAACGTGAAGCAGCATCTGTAATACCAATGCTGTTGAGCAATAAGCGGGGTACCAGGTTGCCCGAAGTAGAAGAAGGTGCTACCAGCGCAAAAGTTTGTCTGGGTGCATCACGAAGTTGTGTTAATTGGAATATACCGGTACTGCGTGCCGCAATGATACAACCTCCATATTGTGTAGCTGTATCCATACCCAGGTTCAGATTAAGCAACGGAAGCATGCGCCCGGCATCGTGACGTTGCTGCAGCAGATAACCCACCGTATTGAGCACAGCCAGCTGCACACTATCGGCCCTGATTGCACGCAGTAAAGCGGGGACGTTTGAATAACTTTTTACCGTAACCGTCAGGCCTGTTTCACGATGCAGATATTCCGCCAGTGCCTCCAGGCTGCTCAACCGGTTATTGCTGGCATAGGTATACGTACCCAGTACCAGTTCTGATTGCTGCCGGCCCGAGGCATTATTTATTAAAACCATCGAGGCAAGCAGCAAGCCGCAATAAATCCGTTTAATACGGTTTGACATATTATTTATACGCTGTTGTTACCAGTTGGCCGCAACAATCTCCTCTGCATGCGCTTTGTTTTTTGGCCGCAGGAATATTTTCCGGATCACGCCCTTCTCATCTATTACAAATGTGGTGCGGTGCACGCCCATGTACTTGTGGCCAAACATCTGTTTCTCGCCCCATACGCCATATTTCTCCAGTATCTTATGTTCCGTATCGGCCAGCAATGTGAATGGCAGCTGAAACTTTGCTTCAAACTTTTTGTGTTTACCGGCTTCATCCGGACTAACACCCACTACTTCAAAACCATGCTGCTTCAGTAATGCATAGTTGTCGCGCAGGTTGCAGGCCTGTATGGTGCAGGTAGGCGTATCATCTTCGGGATAAAAGTATAAGACCAGTTTTTTTCCTTTAAAATCTGCCAGACTTACTTTTTTCCCGTTTTGATCCGGTGCGGTAAATGTAGGCGCTTTATCTCCTTCTTTCAATGTGATTGCCATATACTGATGTGATGCTTGTATTTACTGTTGTTTTTGCTGTTTGTATTGTAGCTACTTCTTTTTTGTGGTTGTCTTCTTTTTGGCCGGGGCTTTTTTGACCGGAGCCTTTTTAGAAGAAGCTTTCTTTACCGGCGCCTGGTATGCTTCCCTTTTAAACCACCATACCTTCTCTGTCACATTACCTGCCAGATCTTCCACTGTTACTTTCAACTGGTGCACGCCGTACGGGCAGCGCTCATCGAACCTGTAGATCCAGGTACGTCCTTTGTCGTTGGTAAAACGGAGCCAGCTGCCATCCAGTTCGGCCCGGAAACTTTTTATACCGAAATTATCCGTTGGTGTAAATGCGATCTGGCTGCCAGTGAGTACAATAGTATCTCCGCGGCCCGGAGGCAATACCGTAGGTGGTTCAAGATCAACATAGGCGCGGTAATACCCAAAATCGGTAAACTCGGCTGCCAGCCATTCTCCCTGCCACTCTGCCCTACGTACGGTACGGCTGCTTTGATAGCTTCGTACGATCAGCAATTTATCGCGCCAGGCCGATGGAATATTTGAATCGGGTTTGATCCGTACACGTATGGGAGTATGTATGGGCAAGGATGGATCATTTATCTGATGCATGGCCGAAACCGCATTGGTTCCGAAAGCAGTGCTGCGATAATATACGGGAACAATTGTGTCATAGATGGCCGTCTCCGGCATATAAAGTTCAAAATCGGATCGCTCCAGCACATTTACATAATTGGGAATAAATAATTCACCCGACATCGTCTGCGGATCGGCGGAAACAACCGGTGGGCGAAAGGCCACCATCAGGGAAGGGTCATACTGCAGATTAAAGCGCAATGTAGTGCGGTTGCCATAGGCATCATCTACATCTATCTGCACCGCATGCACCAGTGTATCGTTGAGCAGCAATATGCCATCGGCTCCTGCAGGATGGTAAACGCTGCTGCGGTCACCGGACAGACGGCTCAGGTGCTGCAGATACGGACCTCCGCCGGCTTCCAGCTTATAGTCGATATGTGCGTTCATGTAGCGTGTTTCATCGTAGCCTATGCTGTCTATGACAAAACTGATACGTGGCTGATTGTCGAGATAAAGTGCTGCACGGTAAACACCATCCTGGTTGGGTGAGCCGCTGATGCGATCATAGGTTTGAATAGCCAGGCTCACCCGTTTTGATCCGGTACGCACCAATTCATTGCCCGCGAGCGTGAGTCCGTTTGCGCCGGCTTTTGTAGTGAATACACGCGGTTTGCTTTCATATACTCCCACCGTGCGGTCATAAAGGGCCAGCTTTACGATCGAAGGAGGTACGCGGTCCTGCAGTGGCATACCAAATAAAAGCGGGTTCAGGCATTTTCCCGACTTCGTATCGCGGATTTCAAAATGCACATGCGGCCCCTGCGAACCACCGGTCGTACCACTATAGGCAATGAAACTGCCTTTTTTTACCGGAAACTGATCGGGTGAAAAATTCAGCTCTACAGCCCAGCTTTCGCGTTCATATTGCTGACGGGTAACATAGGCCTCCAGTTCAGGGGCAAAATCATTGAGGTGTGCATACAGCGTTGACAGCCCATTGGGATGATTGATCACAATAAAACGTCCGAAACTCAGTGGCCTGATACCAATGGATGCTATGTATCCGTCTGCTGCTGCATAGACCAGCTGATTTACTTTTTGTGCTGTGCGAATATCCAGGCCCATATGCCAGTGGTTACTGCGCAGTTCACCCAGGTTAGCCACAATTTCAGGATTCAGATTAAGGGGCCAGCGAAAGTATCCTTTGGGATAAGCCGGTGTCTGGGCAAAAGTAGCAGCACTGAGGCCCAGGAAAAAACCAGCCAAAACAATGATTCTGAGCATCTGCAAATTTAAGGGATCGTGATCAGTGTGCAGTGATGAGTGGCCGGTGATCAGTGACGAAAGCATAGGGTTTACTTTACGCTATTCTGCCTCGATATAAAAAACTATTTGAATTATCCGAAGCCTCCTGACCGCCGGTCACCAAACACTGATCACCAACTACTTTTTTTAAGAAAAATTTACCATCCAACCAGTAACCTTTTTTCTGCATCCATGTTCTCATAACCGTACACAGATCACTGACCACTTTTCTTCAAATTAAAATACCATTAATGTGGTATTGGCAAAAGTGGCACGATATTTTAGTTTGCATAGGCAGTTATGGATTTTTAAATGAAGCGTATGAAAAAGATTATTTACACGGCATTATTTGTAGCAGGGCTTTTTATCGGCATTTTTAAAGGCCAGGAAGTGCGTCAGCGCTGGATGGCCAAAATGAAGAATAAAGCTGAGGAGAAAAAAACCGTGATCGCTTCTGCTGACACTGAAGTAGAAGTAAGCCTGGATGAATTTGAAATGACAGCCTACCACAGCTGATCTATACGAATGTCCGTATATAATATATTACAGGGTCTGGCCTGATCCCTCTGGCAGCCAGACAGTTTTGATCCGTACCCCTCTTTTTCCCCTCCCTTTCATTTTACCCGACATTTAATTTGGGAATTTTCTTTGAATCCTGACCGTATAAAAGGGCCGAAACCCTTACTTTTGCGCAATTTGTTTTTTCAGACCCCCCTAGTTTTAAAAAATGCCAAAAGATACTTCCATTCGTTCGGTCCTGATCATCGGCTCAGGGCCTATTGTTATTGGTCAGGCCTGTGAATTTGACTATTCCGGAACCCAGGCTGCACGTAGCCTTCGCGAAGAAGGAATCAAGGTTTACCTGATCAACAGTAATCCTGCTACCATCATGACAGACCCTATGATGGCAGAAAAAGTGTACCTGTTGCCCCTGACCGTAGAAAGTATTGAACAAATATTACAGGAAAATGAGATAGATGCCGTACTGCCTACTATGGGTGGTCAAACGGCGCTCAATCTTGCCAAAGAGGCAGAAGACCTGGGTCTTTGGGAAAAATATAATGTGCGGCTGATTGGTGTTGACATCAAAGCCATTGACAAGGCAGAAGACCGCGAAAAATTCCGCCAGTGGATGATTGCGCTCAATGTACCTGTAGCCACAGCTAAAACAGCCAACTCTTTTCTGGAAGGAAAGGAATTTGCCCAGCAAATCGGCTTCCCGCTGGTAATACGGCCTTCTTTTACCCTGGGTGGTACCGGGGGTGGGTTTGTACACGATAAAAACGACCTCGACGAAGCACTTAACCGCGGACTACAGGCCTCTCCCATACATGAAGTACTGGTAGAAAAAGCTGTACTGGGCTGGAAAGAGTTTGAGCTGGAGCTGCTGCGCGATGCGGCCGATAATGTATGTATCATTTGTACGGTTGAAAATTTTGATCCCATGGGTGTACATACCGGCGACTCCATTACTGTGGCACCGGCTATGACC
Source organism: Chitinophagaceae bacterium (assembly GCA_017998385.1). Taxonomy (GTDB): domain Bacteria; phylum Bacteroidota; class Bacteroidia; order Chitinophagales; family Chitinophagaceae; genus CAYMZZ01. The sequence goes on from JAGODE010000028.1 coordinate 13,185, forward strand.
CTGAGCGATACAGCCATGCAGCTGATGCGCAATACCGCCATCCGTATGATGCGCGACCTGGGTAATTTTTCCGGCGGTTGCAACGTGCAGTTTGCACTCAATCCCGATACAGAAGAGATCATTGCCATTGAGATCAATCCCCGCGTAAGCCGCTCTTCAGCCCTGGCCTCTAAAGCCACGGGGTATCCCATCGCTAAAATTGCTGCTAAACTGGCTATTGGTTACAATCTCGATGAACTCGAGAACCAGATCACCAAAACTACTTCGGCCTACTTTGAGCCGGCACTTGATTATGTTATTGTAAAAGTACCCCGCTGGAATTTTGACAAGTTCAAAGGGGCCAATGATACGCTGGGACTGCAGATGAAAAGTGTGGGCGAAGTAATGGCCATTGGTCGCAGCTTCACCGAAGCTATCCAGAAAGCCTGCCAGAGCCTTGAAAATAATGCAGTGGGCCTTGGCTATTATGGCAAAAGCCTTATGCATGCCGACGACCTGCTGGAATATATCAAGACCCCGAAATGGGATCGTATTTTCCGGATCAAGGATGCGCTCATGGCCGGCATCTCTGTAGGTACAATCTCTAAAGCTACCAATGGTATTGATCGCTGGTTTCTTTATGAGATCCAGAAGATCGTAAACCTCGAAAAACGCCTCGGGAAATATGAACTGGCTAACCTGCCTGAAGAATTGCTGCGCGAAGCCAAGGTAAATGGCTTCAGCGATGAGCAGATCAGCCGGATTATTGGCCATGGCAACGAAGAAGATATCTATCAACGCCGCAAAGAGTTGGGCATCACCCGTGTTTACAAAATGGTAGATACCTGCAGTGCAGAGTTTGAAGCACGCACTCCTTATTTTTACTCTTCTTTTGAAGGCGGCAACAACAATGAGAGCCGTGTGTCAGATAAAAAGAAAATAATTGTACTCGGCTCAGGACCCAACCGTATTGGCCAGGGTATTGAGTTTGACTACTGCTGCGTACATGGACTGCTGGCTATTAAAGAAGCCGGCTATGAAGCCATCATGGTCAACTGCAATCCGGAAACCGTATCAACCGATTTCGATATTGCAGACAAGCTCTATTTCGAACCCGTATACTGGGAGCACCTGTGGGAAATCATAGAACACGAAAAGCCCGAAGGTGTAATTGTACAGCTGGGTGGACAAACAGCGCTGAAGCTGGCTGAGCGCCTGCATGAAAAAGGCATCCGCATCATCGGTACATCTTTCGACAGTATGGATATTGCCGAAGACCGCGGACGTTTCAGTGACCTGCTTAAAGAACTGGGCATTCCTTATCCCGACTATGGTACTGCCTACGATGTAGACGAAGCTATTACAGTAGCCAATAAAGTAGGTTATCCGGTACTGGTGCGCCCTTCGTATGTGCTCGGCGGACAGCGTATGCGGATTGTGATCAATGATGACGAAGTGGAAAACGCTGTGGTAAGCCTGCTGAAACATATTCCCGGCAACAAGATTCTGATCGATCATTTCCTGGATCGCTGCCAGGAGGCGGAAGTAGACGCCATTTTTGATGGAGAAAACTTCCACGTAATGGGGGTAATGGAGCATATTGAACCCGCTGGTATACATAGCGGCGACAGCCATGCCGTGCTGCCGGCCTTCAACCTCTCGCCCATGGAAGTAACTACCATGGAGTATTACTCTGAAAAGATAGCACGTGCGCTCAATATCCGCGGCCTCATCAATATTCAGTTTGCCATCAAGGATGGTAAAGTGTTTGTGATTGAAGCCAACCCACGTGCATCGCGCACCACACCGTTTATTGCCAAGGCTTATCAGATTCCTTATCTCAATATTGCCACCAAGGTGATGATTGGCGCCAATAAACTCACCGACTTCCAGTTTGAGAAGAAACTGGATGGTTTTGCGATCAAGGAGCCGGTATTCAGCTTCAACAAATTCCCCGGTGTAAATAAGGAACTCGGACCCGAGATGAAGTCGACCGGTGAAGCCATTCGTTTTGTAAAAGACCTCCGCGATCCCTATTTCAGGCAGTTGTATAAGGACAGGAGTATGTATCTGAGTAAATAAGGTGAAAGGGAGAGGGTGAAAGGTAAAAGGCGTATGGATAAAAGGAGGAATAAGGTATACCTTATTCCTCCTTTTATCATTTTGTATTAATCAATCTTGTACTCCCTTTACCTTTTACCCTTCACCTTTTACCCTCTGCCTCCACTATACTTCGACAATCCCGTGTTTGATCGCATACATCACCAGCCCTACCCGGCTGTGTACTTTCAGTTTATTGAATAGCGATTGACGGTAGTCGTCGGCTGTGCGGGCGCTGATATACATTTTTGCAGCAATATCCTTATACGAAAGTTCGGAGCATACCCAGCGGAGAAATTCCCGCTCTTTTTCATTCAGTACCACTTCGCGGCTGTTGGCTTCCAGGTCTGTCTGCTGCAGTCCGCTGACCAGTTTTCCGGATACGTATTCTGACAGATATACATTCTTGTCCATGAGCGAATCCAGTGCTTCACGCAATTCTGTAGGTTCTGCATTTTTGAGCAGATAGCCCTTGGCGCCAAGTCTGAACATTTTGATGATTGTTTTTTCATCGCTCAGCATGGACAGGGCCAGTACACGTATGTGCGGGTAATTTTTGTGAAGCCATTGCGTGGTTTCGAAGCCATCCATCTCCGGCATATTCACATCGAGCAGCACGATATCTGGTACCATGTGCTGCATGATCTTATTGCGCAGGTCTTTTCCGTTATCCGCTTCAAACAAGATGCTGTATCCTTCAAATGTGTTGATCAGGTTGGCGAGTGCATTCCGCAGAAGGCTATGGTCATCTGCGATGCCCACCTGAATTTTTTTAGTTGCTTTTGCCATGACTGTTATTCCTCTTCTTCCAGGGGAAGTTCTATCAATATCCTAGTGCCGGTTCCGGGTTTGCTATCGATGCTGAGATCGGCACCGATGAGTTTGGCCCGGTTAAAAATACTTTTTAATCCGACACCACTGAAAGAATCAGCAGACTGGCGTTTTTCTGCCACGTTGAAACCAAGGCCATTATCCCTGATTTCGAGTGTGAAAATATTATCTAAGTAATTGAGAATCACTTGCACCTCGGTAGCCTTTGCATGTTTCAGCACATTGTTCATGGCCTCCTGAAAAATACGGAAGAGAAAAATTGATTTCTGGTCATCAAACTGTTGTTCCAGCCCATTGAGCTCAAACTTGACTTCCACGATACCGGTTTTGTTGAGTGCATAAGACTCGAACCGGATAGAATCTGCCAGGCCCACCTGGGCTATACGGTCGGTATGCAGGCTTTTGGTAAGATTGGAAAGGTCGAAAATTGCTTTATTCAGAATCTGGCGGGAATTTTCGATTTGGTCGTAGGCTTTATGTTCTTTTTCAATGGGCAATACAGATAATGACAGTTTAACCACAGAGAGCATCTGACCGATATTGTCATGCAGCTCCTGGGCTATTGACTTAAAGGTATTTTCCTGTATCTCGAGTTGAGAGCGCAGTTCTTCCTTCTCGTATGCATCTTTCAATCGTTCCATTTCCTGTTCCTGCCTTTGCTGGCGCCGCTGGTATAGCAACAGCGTGGTGATGATAAATCCCACCAGCAGTAACCCCAGCGCAATGCCGATTACGATTATAAAATATATTTCCGGCGTCTGATTCTGCATAGGAAGGCGATCGTAAAAAGCGAATAAAGGAAAATATTCAGAATTGAGATAATTGCACCAAAGTTTTTATTAATTATGGGAGAAATTTTTCCCCAAAGATTCACCAGGCTGAAGAGAGGAAAACTGCTGCAATAAAAAAACAGGAGGCCGGAGCAGATCCAGAAGGCGGGAATACGCATCAGATTTACTGATTTGGGGCGGCGGAATAATTCCAGGAAATAAAAAATACAACAGATAGCTACCAGCAGGCAGCCTATAGAGTAGGTAATAGTATGAAATTCGTAGAGGCCAAGCAGAAACTGGATATTGACGACCGCTCCCGCGATATATACAAATATGGTAACGAGTATGATTCGTTTTACCCGTTTACTTTCCATCATCAACCGCACAGCAAACATGTAAAACACAAATTCGAAAGCGGTAAAATAATTATAGATATGTACGTTGGGCAGACCTTTGTTGAATAACCGGTCGCAGATCATTTCAATAGTAAGCGTAAGCAACAGAAATGGCGTGAATAAACGTAAATACAATTCAGCCCGTGGCTTCACAAAAAAACTGGTAAGACTTACCAGCAGACAAAGCGCTATAAAATAAAAATAAACCGGTAGGTTTTGCATAGATATATAATAACCAACTAAAGGTAGCTTAATAAAAAAATAAAACCTCCTTATTACTAAGGAGGTTTAGGTTTTTCGGAGAATCAGAATAAGATTAAGCTACTACCATGCCTTTGTCGCCTTTATCTACAATCGTGATTCCAATTTCGTCGTAACCGCCATCGCCAAAACCTGAGCAAAGAGGAGGGCAAAGCCGACCTGCATTGTAAGCCAGGATGGAAGTTCCTTTGTCCGTATTAATATAAACGTCCTTGTTATATGTACCGTCTGCGGTCTCTTTCTCTTTCGTTGCTACCAGCATTACGGTTTGGCGGCCGGCAAACAGTGGCTGATCTGCATAATCTTCGCTATAAGCACCAAAGTACATGCGGATACCATCTGCGCCATGATCTTTAGCCATCTCCATGAACTGCTGCAGCTCCTCTACCGAATACCATACGCTCAGCGAATCTTCCTTACCGAGCCTTTCTGAATTCTGCACCCAACGCTCACGCTTATAATTTTTAATAGCTGTGTCTACATGCGCAGTGTTAACCAATTTGCCAACTTTTACTGATTTTTTTTGAGCTTCTACCATTGCCTTAAGATTTTGAGGGTTGATTAAAATGATGATGCCGTAAAGCTATCCCGGAGGTCCGCTCAAACCTTTATACAATGAATAGGCAATCAATTAATTATGAATTAAACATATTCGTATAACGAAGATTACCAGCAATCTACGGGGAAAAAACACAAAAAAAACGGGTAAAAAGTGAAATAAATACCGTGAAAATTACGGGGGATTTTTATGGGAAAAAAAGGGTGAAAATCGGGGGTAAAATAATGACCTGAAAGCCGTAAAGCAAAAATGTGGGGAATAGCCTACCCATTTGCAAGTATTTTTGGCTAAAAAAAGGCATGAACACCGAGATCAGTTCTTTATTGCATAGCCTCCGGCAGTCACTGGCCGGAACCCCCTGGTATGGCCTGCCCGTATATGAACTGTTACGGAAAATGCCCCCGGCAATCGCCTTTAAAAACCCGGGACACAACGGTCATTCTCCCGCCCAGCTTCTTTTTCATATGGTCAACTGGGCCGAATTTGCCCTTAAAAGAGTACAAAAGGATAAACTACAGGACCTGGCCTGGTTTGAAGCTCGCGACTGGGCTCCCATCGACCCCGGCACCCATGACTGGGAAGAAGGCCTGCGCCGGCTCGAGGCTGCTCACGAAAACCTTATAACAACCCTTAACTGTAAGCCCGACAGCTTTTTGGATGAGCAGGTCGATTTCCGCAACTACAACTTCCGGTTCTTACTGAATGGTCTTATACAACATAATATTTACCACGCTGCACAAATAGCCTATATCGCAAAGTTTTTTTCCCATTAATTACTGAGGTTTTTCCCTTTGTAAGATCATTCCGCGGCCATAATATTTGCTGTGGCCAGAAAATTTATCATACCTGTATGGAGAGGATTGCCGGCAGTACGCTTGTTGTTTTCCTTTGCTCCCGGCATATACCTGCAATGGCAATATCAACTTCCGCCCATCCCGCTCTGGTTATGCGGAAGTATATCCATGCTGCTTTTTTTATTCCTCCGGCTACCGGCACCGGCAACCAGATACCGATGGCGTGCAGCGGCAGGCTTCCTGCTTTGCACCTGCCTCTTCTGTGCCGGCGCATTACTTACCTGGTACAAAAACCCGCATCATCATCCGCTATCCATTCAAAAAAGTTATACTGGCGCCGAAACGCTTGAGCTAATATTACAGGACACGACTATGCAGCGGCCTAACTCCTGGAAAGCGCTGGCGCGCATAAACCGGCTGATCTCACCTGATAAAATCCAGCAGACCCAGGGGTTGCTTTGGATTTATTTTGCCCGCGACAGCAGCTTTAACGGACTCCCGGCGGGCACATTATTATTAACGCGCGCTACCCCCCAGCCGGTTACCAGCACCGGCAACCCCGGTGCCTTTGATTATGCCCGCTACAGCCTCTTTAATGGCATCACTCATCAGCTTTACCTGCAACCCGGTGATTATGTCCTTGTGCCGGGCAACTACAATACCCGCTTTAGTCAGTGGCTTGCGCACTGCCGCTACCGGATTATACATACGCTCGAAAAATATATTCCGGGCAAAAAAGAAGCTGGTCTGGCAGAGGCCCTGCTCATCGGTTACAAAGACAACCTGGATCGCGAGTTGGTCCAGTCCTATACCAATACCGGGATTGTTCACATCATAGCCATTTCAGGGTTACACCTGGGACTTATTTACTGGCTGTTGCAAAAGGCCTGTGCGTTTCTTCCCCGGTTTGGCCGCTGGCGATGGTTTAGTCCCCTTTTGCAGATAACAGCCCTCTGGATATTCAGTTTGCTGGCCGGTGCGCAGGCTTCTGTCCTGCGTTCGGCTGTAATGTTTACCATCCTGATCCTGGGCGAATCCCTGTCACGCAAACACGCCATCTATAACTCACTGGCACTGGCGGCCTTCCTGATGCTTTGTTATCAACCCTATTGGTTATGGGATATCGGGTTTCAGTTATCCTTTCTTGCTGTAACCAGTCTGATCCTGTTTATGCAACCGGTTTATCAGCTTCTTTATGTTAAATGGAAACCACTCGATTTGATTTGGAAAATGTGTGCAGTGACCCTCGCCGCCCAGTTGCTCACGCTGCCCATATGCCTTTATCAATTTCACCAGTTTCCCAACTATTTCCTCGTGGCCAACCTGCTTATTGTGCCTTTTTCCAGTATGATACTCATGGGTGAGATCCTGCTTTGCCTGGCAGCCCTGCTACCGCCTGCGGCCACCGCTCTGGGCAGTGCATTGAACTGGCTTATCTGGCTGATGAATGAAACAGTCCGTTATATTGAGAAGCTGCCTCATGCCCTTACCCACAGTATTCAGCTTACCGCCACTGAAGCTAGCTGCCTTATGCTGATACTGGTACTGATGGCCAGGGCCTGGCTGAAAAAATCCCGTTCCTACGCCTGGTTCACCGTGGCTGTTTGTATTATATTATGGGGGCTTTTACGGCATAGCCAGATAGAGCGGCGGCGTCAACAGCTGTTTATAGTTTACAACAGCCCGCGGGCCGTAGTCATCGATTTTATTAATGGCACGCGGTATGCCAGCTGGTACGATACCAGCGGAGCGGGCAGTCTTTCTTATTACCTCGATGGCAGCAGGGCCCTGTACAATGCCCGGCCTGCAGACACCGTGGCGGGGCTGAAATGGAAACAGCATTGCATCAGCTGGCGCGGTCAACGTATATGGATAGCCGGACGACAACCCCTGCCACCGGCAGACAGCATGCAGGCTGTTGATATACTGGTACTGGTCTCCCGGGCAGACAGCAGCTTGCAGCAGCGCATACAGACAGGCCGTCTAAAGCAGGTGATCGCCACCAGTACCCTCAGCAACAGGTCTGTGGCGCAATGGCGACGTTACTGCCGGCTTCATTCTATCGCATTTCATGCCGTTAAAACCGATGGCGCTTTTGTGATGAAGCAGCGGTAGCTTACCTTTGCGCCTCACACAGCAAACCCGGTGCCTGCACAGATCAGTATGACTGCCCGGAGTACGGTTGCACGCCGCTTTAATCACATCTTGTATGAACAAAAAAATTCAATCTGCGCTTATTTCCGTTTTTTATAAAGACGGCCTCGAACCCCTCGTAAAACAGCTGGCTGAACTGGGAGTAACCATCTACTCTACCGGTGGTACCCAGCAATTTATCGAAAAACTGAATATTCCTGTGGTGCCTGTTGAGCAGCTTACCACCTACCCTTCTATTCTGGGAGGCCGTGTAAAAACCCTGCATCCTGCCGTATTTGGAGGTATTCTTGGCCGGCGCGACAATGAGACGGATGTGCAGGAAATGCAGCAATATAATATTCCGGTAATAGACCTCGTGATTGTGGATTTGTATCCGTTTGAAGAAACTGTAGCCAGCACCAGCGATGAAAAACTTATTATTGAAAAGGTTGATATCGGTGGGCCATCCATGATCCGCGGCGCAGCTAAAAATTTTAAAGACGTGCTGGTTGTGGCTGCTAAAAAAGATTATGCAGAAGTGGAAGAACTGCTGCGCAATCAAAAGGGGGAGACCACTATTGAGCAGCGCCGCAATTTTGCCGCCCGTGCCTTTGAGATCGTAGCACATTATGATGTGGCTATTGCCCGCTACTTCAATGCCGAAAATGGTCAGTATTTCCTGGAGTCGCTGGCCGACCCCAAAATCATGCGTTATGGTGAGAACCCTCATCAGACCGGCATATTTTATGGAAATGCCAGCCAGCTTTTTGAGCAGTTGAACGGCAAAGAACTTTCTTACAATAATTTTGTGGATGTAGATGCAGCTTACCAGCTCATCAATGAGTTTCCTGATAACACTGCAGTTACATTCGGAATAATTAAACATACCAACGTTTGCGGAGTGGCCAGCAGGGCCAGCAGCAAAGAAAGCTGGGACGCTGCACTGGCAGGCGATCCTGAAAGTGCTTTCGGTGGCGTACTCGTTACCAATGGTACTATTGATAAGGCCACCGCAGAAGCTATCAATGAAATCTTCTTTGAAGTACTCATTGCTCCCGCTTTTGATGAAGATGCACTTGCTATTCTCCGTTCAAAGAAAAACAGGATACTACTGCAGCTGAAAGCACAGCCTCAGCGCAAAGTACAATACAAATCGGTCCTTAACGGCGTACTGGTACAGGGTACAGATGAAGGCAATTTCGCAGACTGGAAGGAAGCAGGTGGCCGCAACACCACTGCTGCCGAAAAAGACGATCTGCTGTTTGCTAATCTCATTTGCAAACACCTGAAATCAAATGCTATTGCACTGGTAAAAAACAAGCAACTGATCGGAAAAGGCTGCGGACAAACGAGCCGCATCGATTCACTTCGTCAGTCCATCGAAAAAGCCCGTCAGTTCAATTTTGATCTTAATGGTGCTGTACTCGCCAGCGATGCATTTTTCCCGTTCAATGATTGTGTACAACTGGGTCATGAGGCCGGCATTCAGGCCTTTATTCAGCCCGGTGGATCCATTCGCGATAATGACTCGATCGAGTACTGCAAGCAGCATAACCTGGCTATGGTGATTACCGGCCTGCGGCATTTTAAGCATTAATGCTGCTGCAACGGATGTTGCACATTGCTTTGCTCCGGGAAAGTCAAAAGACTTTCATAGCTACATTATGCCCCGATTTGAACTACATAAAACCTTATCGTATACAAGCCATACGCTGAAGCAGCTGGGTGCTTTTAATCCGCTCACGATTCACCGTAAGGGAACAAAAGCCAGGGCCATCTTTGCGCTGGCGCTTGTTTGTTTTTTCTGGGGCACTACCTGGATCGCGTCCAAGGCCGGCATCCGGTATATGCCAGCCCTGCAGCTTGCCGGTATACGGCAGTTCCTGGGCGGACTGTGTTATGTAGTATTCTTTCTGGCAAAAGGCATGCAACTGCCGCGCGGGCGTGAGTGGTGGGCTGTCATTGTATTAAGCCTGCTCAATTTTACACTCAGCAATGGACTCAGCACATGGGGCATCCAATACATATCAGCTGGCCTTGGGTCTATCATTGCCGCCATTTTTCCGCTATGGCTGGTAATAATCGGGATTTTTTCTTCCAGTGAGCGTATGCCCCTTCGTGCCGTATGGGGATTACTGATTGGCTTTGCCGGTATTTGCATCATCTTCTATGATCATCTGGCCGATTTCCTGAATCCCGATTTTTTGTTTGGTATTATTCTTTCGCTGATTGCCACCTGGACCTGGGCCTTTGGCACACTATATACGAAAAAACAGGCGGCCCGTTTTAATCCTTATCTCAGTCTCGGACTGCAAATGGTGATCTCCGGCATGCTCACTACGCTGATTACGCAACTGGTGCATGTACCACATACCAAACCGGTTATTCCTTTTTCATCCATACCCTGGCAGTCGTGGCTGGCTATTGCTTACCTGGTAGTCTTTGGTTCCGTGATTTCCTTTATTGCCTATATATATGCCCTGCAACGCCTGCCGGCCGAGCAGACCTCTATTTATGCTTACATCAATCCGGTAGTAGCAGTATTACTGGGCTGGCTCATTTTTGAAGAGCCGCTTACCTTGTTTATTGCCATTGGAGGTGCGGTAACACTATTGGGTGTGTTTATGGTAAACCGTGCCTTTAAAACGATTCCTCCGCCTGAGCAACCGGAAACAGAGGGGGTTTAAAACGCGGGCTGGCCGGTAGCCGCAGTTTCTTCGAGGAAGGTCTGATAAACCTGTTTCCACTCCTGCAGAGCCGCATCGGTTCCTAAAAAGTTATTATGCCAGATAGTAATGAGTGTGCCGTTGGCGCTGGCAACAACATCGCGGTAATGTCTCATTTCAGTGAGTGCCTGCTGAGCTGTATACTTCTGCTCATAAAAAGAATTGGCTTCCATATAGCAGAATGGGAAGAGCAGTAAGGAGGTTTGTTCTTCTTTTTCCAGGTCATACCAGTAATAGGGGGACGCCACCGATGCGCGAAAGCCATTGATGCTGCCATAACCCATCGAAAAGTCGAAGCCAATGCCTGCAGCTGCCAGGCGGCGGTAGGTTTGTGGCAGTTGCATCCGGATATAATGCTGCCGCGATGACTGCACGGCCTGGCCGCTCAGTTGCGCCAGCAGCTGAAGTTCCGCCTGCAGCTGAGCAGGATCATCACCACTACGCCACGAAGGGTGTATACCCACAGGATACCTGATGAGATGATCCGCAATCAGTGCCTGCATGGATTTATGTGTTGGTGAAATATTTTTATCATACCGCCCGCGTCGCGGAGCCAGCAGAAAAAAATAATAGGGTTTAAGTTTTAGCCGTTCATGCAACTGATTCATCCAGCCATAGGCATCAAAGGGATCTTTGGCCCGCCCTCTTAATACCTCCAGACGTTCCTTAAGCTGTTTCCAGTTTCCCTTTATCAGCGCCGCCATACCTGCACCAAGCGTACGCAGCCACCCCTTATGCAGGTATGACCAGGCAATATCGATATCGTAAGTAGGCAGAAACGAAACCGGCCGCGGGGGCTGGGGTAAGGTGCCAAACTGTAGTGCCAGCTTCGCCCGCAGTTGATTCATCCATTCATTTACCAGCGGACGATCAAGAAACTGAGCCTGCCAGGCGAGTGAATGCCGGTAATCAAAGCGACCATAACTATCGGGCGTGGAAGGCAGATATTCCTCGTAACGGCTGATCAGGTAGAAGGAAGCTGCGAGCACATCAAAAGAATGCTGACCGGCTGTGCGGAAAAACACAGGTACTCCTTCTTCAATCGTTACTTCGGGCTTTATTGCTTTAATGCCGGTTTCAAAAAGTAAACCTTGTGGACAGATGTGATATTCCAGCTGGCGAACGGGGTTGCTGCTGTAGTTGATCAATGGCCCCTGGTAATTCTGCGCTTCTGTATTATTATCCGTCAGCGCCAGTGGCTGACCCGTTATCATGGTTCCTGCAAAGCTGGCCATGTAACGAAGTCGCGGGGTTATGACTGGCGCATATAAAAGCACGGTTAATTATTTGTCTTTGGAATGCCGCTCTTTCCACTGCTCATTGAAAGATTTTTTGGGGAAATGCATGGGAGAGCGATTGACCGACCAGCCTTTTACCAAACTGTTGACCACCCAGTTCTTAATGGAGCCGCTGGCCATATTCATCCAGCTGCGCCGCAGCATGCCCTGCCGCCACATTTTCCAGGCCATGCGCTCAGCAAAAGTACTGCTGCCTGACTCTACTGCTTCATGCCTGTTTTCCAGCAGCAGCTCATGCAGGTTGATCTTTACAGCACATACTTCGGTACAGTTGCCGCACAATGAAGAGGCATAGCTCAGGTGTTTCCATTCATCCATGCCTTTGAGGTGCGGCGTAATCACGGAGCCAATGGGTCCGCTATAGGTAGCCGCATAGGTATGGCCGCCAATATTTTTATATACCGGGCAGGCGTTGAGGCAGGCGCCGCAACGGATGCAATAAAGGCTTTCGCGTTGTTTTTCGTTGGCCAGAATATTGGTACGCCCATTGTCGAGCAGGATAACAATCATTTCTTCGGGACCATCGGTTTCGCCGGGTTGCCGCGGACCGGTCACAATCGTATTATAAGAAGTAATACGCTGGCCGGTGCCAAAGGTGGCGAGCAGTGGCCAGAACAGCGCGAGATCGGTAAGGGAAGGAATCACTTTTTCAATGCCTACTATTACAATATGTGTTTTGGGCATAGAACAGCTCAGGCGTCCGTTTCCTTCGTTTTCTGTAACGGCAATACCGCCAATATCGGCTATTATAAAATTTGCACCAGTTACACCTACTTCGGCCTGTACATATTTTTTGCGAAGCACATCTCTGGCAACCAGGGTTAATTGCTCGGGTGTGAGGCCGGGATCGGTGCCCAGCTTTTCGGAAAACAGCTTAGCAATATCTTCCTTGCTTTTGTGCATGGCCGGTGTTACAATATGATAAGGAGGCTCACCATCCAGCTGCTGAATATATTCACCCAGGTCGGTCTCCACACTTTCAATTCCCTGTTTTTCGAGATAGGCATTGAGGTGTATTTCTTCTGTCACCATGCTTTTACTCTTCACCAGGGTTTTGCAGTTTTTCTCCGCACAAATTCTTCCAATCTCCTCCAGGGCTTCGCCGGCATCGTTGGCCCATACCACGCGTGCACCCCGGCGGGTGATCATGGCTTCAAAATTTTCCAGTTGTGTATCCAGGCTTTCTATAGCACGCCATTTCAGGTTTTTGGCCCGCTCCCGTGCGGTAGACAGATCTGCAAACTGTTCTTTTCCCTTAGGCACTACAGCATTGTAGCGGCCGATATTAAAATTGATGACTCTGCGGTGAATGCGGTCTGTCGCTTTCACGGTAGAGCGGGCTTTAAAATTTGCAGCTGTTTCTTTCACAAGAAAATATATTTACTGGTTTTCGTCTGTTTGATCTTTTTCGTAATAGGTACGTGCAATGGTATCGAGTGCTTCATAAAATTCTGTGCCATACTTACGGATCAATGGCTCTTTCAGAAATTTATAAACAGGCACCTGCAATTGCTCTCCCAGAGCACAGGCGGGGCGGCACAATACCTCACGCGGCTCATAGTTTACCCGGTCATAATCGCCATGCGCCCCTTTTTTAGCAATAATAGGATAGAGGTGGCAGCTTATCGGCTTTTTCCAGGGGATTTTGCCATCGTAGTAGGCCTGTTCAAAAGCGCACTTGATAAGGCCGTCTTTTTCCCGGAATGCATACACACAAATTTCATTATCGCTGGGCAGTGTGGGAGTCACCCAACCAAAGTCACGATTATACTCATAAAATCCCCGGTGTTCTATTTCTTTGATGGCGGCCGGGGGCAGGTAGGGTTTCACCACTTCATAATACTCCTGTACCAGGGCCAGCTCTGCCCGCTCCAGCGGAGCACCGGCATCACCATCCTCGCAGCAGCCTCCTTTGCAACGCCCCAGGTCACACACAAACTTCTTTTCGATAATATCATCACTTATCAGCTTATTATCAATTACAATCACCTGCCTCGTTTTGGAGCAAAGATAATTCTTTAGTTGGCAAGATGGCTCCCCGACTAGGAGTGCTGATCTCCTCCGGATGGCAGGTTGCGGTTACCTTTCAGCCTGTTCAGCAGTCCCTTACCGGAAGAGGTAAGCCGGTTATGCGAGGTGAGATAATGGATCACTTTATGCTCCAGCCAGTGATGCAATGGCAATAGCAATGCCGCCAGGCCGATCATAAACAGCAGGTCCTTCCAGGGCTCCCCTTGCGTAATGCCGGCTATGTTCTTTTTAAGAATGAGAAATATAAATTCAAAGAACATCAAAAAGGCAAAAAAGCCAACCAGCTTGATGGTGGTCGCCGATACCTTAAACATTCCCAGCATAACCATTACGATAAACACACCGGCAATGCCCACGGTGATGGCCAGGTATTGAATATTGTAGCGTTTACGTTTGGCTTCCAGTTTTTCGCGTTCGAGTCGTGCCTGGCGCAGCTGCTCATCGGCAGCTTCTACCTGGGTAATCTCCTTTTCGCGGCTCAGTTTGGCACTACTGTCCTTATACAAGTGATAAAGGCTGTTGTACTTCATTGCCTGCTGATAATTGCCCGTAAGGCCGTATAAAGAATCAAGCATCTGTGCTGCCAGGGTAGCCATTTTTATTTCTCCTATCTTATCGCTCAGTTCTTTCATTTTCTGATAGGTGGCAATGGCTTCCTGAAACTCGCCGGTACGGGTATAGAAACGGGCCTGTTGTGTATAGAAATATATGCGGTTGTTGTCGTTGGCCTGAGTTTCAAAATAGGGAACAGCCCGTTGCAGGCGCACCCGCGCCGAGTCATATTTACCATTCTCCGTATACACGACTCCATAGGCCTGGTCAATAATACTGGCCATACCAAAATTCCGCATAAAGTCCTGAAGGCTTTTCCCCTCGGCAGACTCCATAAATGCCAGGGCTTTCTCTGGCTGATTGATACGGAGGTACTGATTGAGCAGGCTGGTATATCCCGGCACTTTCAGGTTAGTGAAATGCAGCGTATCGGCCAGGGCAATGGATCGTCTGAAGT